>CAIYYW010000367.1 GCA_903930515.1 uncultured delta proteobacterium
ATCCCTTGGCCGCAATCACGTCCCAGAGCGCGGTGATGACATCCTCACCCTGGCTGGTTACCTTCATCTTCACCACCGGGTTGTAAAGCAGGTAGCGCCGGTCCTCCAATGAAGCGGTGCGCTGGTAATCCGAGGCCCGCAGCGCCACCAGCTTCATGGCCACCAGCCGGGTGTAGGCATCGGTGAACATTTGCTTGACATGAGGAAAGTCGGTGACATGCATGCCGTAGAGCACGCGGTTGGCCGCGTGGCTGATCGCCTCGTAGAAGGCGTGGGTGGCGATCCCGATGGAAGCCCATCCCAGGTTGTATTTGCCCACATTCACGGTGTTGAGCGCGGTGGAGAAAGCCTCTTCGCCCCGGACCAGGATCTCGGCGTCGGTGACGGGGTAGTCATGGAGGGCGTAGTTGGCAACATAGTTCTGCGAGTCGCACACATTCTTGATCAACTCGTAACCGGGCTGCTTGAAGTTGGCCACGAAGAAGACATAATCCTTGGTCCCCTCCACCTTGCCGAAGGTGCTGACCATGGCGGCCTCGTTGCCGTTGCCAATGTAGTATTTCTCTCCGTTGGCCACATACTTGCCCTCGCCCTTGGGGGTAAGAAGCATATCGGTGGAGTAAACATCGGCGCCGTGGGTCCGCTCGGAAAGGCCGAAGGCGAAGATCCCGCCCTCCTGCAATGCCTTCGCCGCCTTTTTCTTCAGCTCCTCGTTCTTGCTCATCCAGATCGGGCCCAGGCCCAGGATCGAGACCTGCCAGGTGTACCAGTAACCAAGCCCATAAAACGCGATGATCTCGTTGAACTCGCAGTTGCGGTAAGTGTCCCAGCGCGTGTCCGGGTCGGCGCTGTACTTGGCCGGGGTCAGCAGGGTGGCAAAAATTTTGTTTTCCTTGATGAAGTCGAGGTACTCCCGGTACCAGATCTTCTTCTGGTCGTCATCCTTTACGCTCTTCAATCCCTTCCTTTCAAAAAAATCCACGGTCTTTTGCATTATCTCCCGAGATTTCTCGTCAGGATATTTGCGAACCAGTTTTTTAGGATTCAATAACACCATGTCCACACCTCCAATTTTAATAGTGACCCAACCATTATAGCAGAAACATCGTTTTCACCGCCACTCCGTCTGGCTCGCCGCAACCTCACAGCATAACTATTTTTCGCCATTACCCTTTTCCTCCTGGCCCGAAGCGGCCCAATCTATCTTCCATTGATCTAATCGTCAGCATAAATGGATTTTTCACCCGCCACGGTCCGGCAATTTCCACTCTGGTTCAGCGGGAAATGAGAAGTCCCGCTTTTCCTTAGCGACCAAGGCTTGCCTGCCCACACCTTTGTTTCCGCCCTGTGGGCGGAGTTTTTTTCAGGTGCGTCCCGCCGGATTATCCCTTGGCGGGTTGCCCCCCCGGCAGAGCCGCCTCCAAATTCACCCGACATATTTTGATTAAGCTCCCTCGCTTTTCCAAAAGAACAGGGTGAAGCCTCCGTTCCGATACCATTTCCATTTGGAGAAACAAAAAAGTTTTTCATTCTTTAGCCCGCGTTTTTTTAGAATTCAAAATTGTCCCGATCACGACTGGAAAATTTCACGCTAAAACCTGTCTTAAAGCAAGCCCCGTAAGGATATTTAAGCAGCATGAGGATTCCCTTTATCAATCTGTAATCGAATGTTCATTTCGCAGCGGCTTAGTTCGGCATAGCTTTCAAGATGTTCGCTACGAAATAGTCGTGGTCCCAATTCTTTTCTTCGTCGAAAGTCTGGCCGAGCCGGACGATGATGGTTTTCCGCGACGGGACTATGGTTATGAATTGCCCTTCATGTCCCCATGTGCTGTAGATGTCGGCAGGGCAGTTTGGCAGCCACCGGTCTTTTCCTTCGCTGTTCAACCAGAATTGCGCGCCATATCCCTGGTATGTTGAAGTCGGCGTGCGGGTGTATTGCACCCAACCCTCGGGCAGAATTCTTTCTCCGTTCCAGACGCCGTCGTTGTAATAAAGGAGGCCGAACCTGGCCCAGTCTCTCGCGGTGGCGTACATAAATCCGGCCCCGACCATCGTGCCGGACGGGTCGGGCTCGATCAATGCGCTGCGCATGCCCAGCTTATGGAATAACTCCCTGCGAGGGAAGGACAGATAGTCCTGGAAAGAGCCTCCCACCGTCTCTCGGATTATGCGCGACAATAGCATGGTGGTTCCGCTCGAATATGAAAATTTCTCGCCGGGATTGGCCGCGAGGGGTTTTTGGGCGGCAAATGCCGCCATGTCTCTCGTGGTAAAATACATAAAGCCCGCGTCCGTGTCCGGATTCTCCTCATAATCCTCCTGGAACTCGAGACCGCTGCTCATGCGAAGAAGCTGATCGGTTGTTATCTTCCCGCGCGGGTCGCCTGGAGTCTTCCATTCGGAAACTGAAGCGGGTTTGTAAATATCCAGCTTCCCCTCACGGACCAGCACTCCGATCAACGCGCTGGTAACGCTTTTGGTCATCGACCACCCTAAAAAGCGAGTTTCTTTTGAATACCCACTCGCATATCGTTCGGCGACTATTTGCCCGTCGTACAATACGATCACGGCCCGCGTTCTGACCGGGTGCTCCGTTTCGTGTTCGCTGAAAGCCCAATCCAACGCGCGCTCTAATTGCTTCTCGTCGATTGCAACGGCGGTGGACGATTCGGACGAGACATCCCCCATCGGCCACGGAGAATTTTCATTGTTCGCTGGAGGAGCAGGAAGCGCAACATCGCATTCCTTCCTGAACTCATCCTCCGATGAATCAATCACAAGGGTGCAGCCGCAATCACCCCGGTAAAGAGCAGTTTGCCTGAAAAGGAAACCAAAAACATAAGCGTCAACGGATTTTTCTTCATAATTGACCCGGCCGCGAATCATGTTGTTCCGCATCAGCTCAAGGTCCTCGTTCCAGAGTGAATCGGGTTGGCGTCCCGACACAAAAACACCGGAACAAAGCATTTTGGCGGCGTATCCCGTGCCGATAGGCGCGCTCCTTAATAGGGTTCGGATGTCATAATCTTTGGGCGCAAAAAGTATCATTGCGATCAACCCCAAAAAGAGAAAGACCAAAACCAACCCAATGATTTTTATCTTGTTTTTAATCATGTCTCCTTTTCTCCCCCTGTCTTGGTTCAGCGGGAAATGGAGAAGTCCCGATTTTCCCTAGCGACCAAGGCTTGCCTGCCCACACCTTTGTTTCCGTCCTTCGGGCGGAGTTTTTTTCAGGCATGAAGGGAATGATCGAGCCGAAGGTTTTATCAAGGCGGGGTAGAATGGCCTCCCCGTCCTCTTCCCGATGCGTCCCGCCGGATTATCCCTTGGCGGGTTGCCCCCCGGCAGAGCCGCCTCCATTTCACCCTGCCATTTGGGGTGATGGATTTAAAAACTACTTCCCTTGTTTGAGGATTTTATCCGCCGCCATAATTCCCGAGACCAGGACTGCGGACTGGCCTCCGGCCGGGAAGGTCCAGGCCCCGGCCAAATACAAGTTCTTGATCGGCGTCTCCTGCCCCAGCCTCTTCATCAGGCTCTGATCAAGGGTATTATCCCACCCGAAGATGGTGCCGCCCGGGTTCAGGGTGAAGTGTTCCATGGTCCGGGGAGACCCGACCTCGAAAACCTTGAGATGCTTGCTCAGATCGGGCAGGTATTTCTCCGCTCTTTTCACGAAGATCATGCCGGTCTGATTTTTTAGCTCGGTGTATTTCTGATAGTCCTCCTTTTCGTGCCAGCCGTTTTGCCAGTCGTAGGGCAGGATGGCCGTGATGACGATCACATTATGCCCCGCGGGAGCGACCTTGGGATCCACCACGCTGTAGTTGAGAATGGCGAAGGGGGAATGATCGGGATCGCCCTTCTTGAACATGGCGAAATTCGCCGCCTGATCGTAGGTTACATTCTCGAAAATCTCGTGGATGCCGCCCGGGAAGTACTCGCGGTAATCCTTGTCCACCCCCATGTACACCTGGAAGCAGGAGAGTCCGATCTTCATATTCTCCACCCGCTTGACATAATCCGGGGGCAGGTATTCCTTGCCGACCATCTGGAAGAGGGTGGCGGGGGCGTTGGCGTTGGACACTACATACTTGCTGCGGAACTCCTGGCCGTCCTTGGTCTTAACCCCAACCGCCTTGCCGTTCTCAATGATAATCTTGGTGACCAGGGTCTGGAGCAGGATTTCCCCGCCGTTCTCCTTGATGACCGCGGCCAACGCGTTTGACACGGATTGCGATCCTCCCTCAAAGTAGTAATACCCGCCCCGGTGGTACGAGTTCCACATCATGGCAAACACGATGGCGGGCACATCGTCCGGGGAGGCCCCAAGGAACCCGGCGAGTTGGGTCAGGACCGCCAGGAGCTTCTGGTCATGGGTGTGCTGGTCCAGGAGCTTGGAGAGAGACTTGTTCCAGTAGCTGGCAATGACAAAATAGCACAGCGGGTCCTCGGCCAATATCTTCATGGCCTGACTGTATCTCCCGCCCTGGAGGTCGAGCAGGCTGGCCATGCCGTTGTTGATTTGATCCAGGTCCTTGAAAAAACCCGCGATCCCCTTGACCTCCCGGGGAAACCTTTCCTTGAGCATGGCTTCGTATTGGTTCACATCCGCCGGGACATTGATGGTAAAGTCCGGAAAGACGGCGCGGTACATAGGGTCGAGCTTGATCGGCTTAACCTTGTTCAGGATCCCCATCTCGGCAAAGGTGGGAATATTCATCCCGGTCTTCGGGTCGAGACCGTCCATGGCGTGGAGCGAAACCTCAAAGGTGTAGTCGCCGCGCTCAAAGCTGGTCATATAGCCGCCGACCTTGAAATGCTGTTCAATCACCAGCACCTTCATCCCGTTTTGCGACAGCCTGGACGCGGCGGCCAGCCCGCCTCCGCCCGCGCCGATCACGACCACATCATAGGTCTTGACCCCGGCCTTAAGCCCCGCCGCCGGCAGGCATAGACCCAACGCCATCAAGCAACTCATCAACATTCTCTTCATTTTTTCCCTTCCTTTTCCCGTGGTTTAAGGCGGCCCCTTCTATTGAGCCAGAACCTCATCAGATAATAATCGTGATGCCGTCACCCGGGTAAATTACCATTTAACAACGGTAATTGCAAAATGGAAATACCGGCCGCGGTATCGCGGAACAGGCGCGTTTAAACCAAGCTCCGCCATTTTCCCCTGTTCATTCCAGCCTCCCTCCGTAATCAATAGCCGCCATTTTATATCACGCGCTCGGCTCGACCCCGAAGGGATCGTGGATCCAACCAGTCAAGTCCCGACCGGTAAAGAGGTTGAGGATTCGGGCCGCAAAGTCATCCCTCTGCGTTACCGGATGCTTTTGAATATCGGCAACTTCGTTCAACCGATTTTTAAAAGCCTTTGATGCTATGATACAATCTTCCCGAATCCCTTGATTGCGCTGTGGACCTGGGGGGAGGAGCAGAGATGGAAAAAGAAAGCCTGAAATCCCGGTGGAAGAGATGCCTGATGGTTTGTTTTTGGATGCTCGGGTTTGGGGGACTGGCCGTCATTCCCGCGACAAAAATCACGGGCGCCGAGTCGTTTCCAGCCAATGCTCCGGCAACAATGATCCCTCCGGCCGCCCCGAATGCGTGCGGAAACCTGACCCCGGAAGAGGTCTACGCCCGGCTGAAAAAGGAGACCTTCTCTCACAACGGCTACACCGCGACCTACTACCATTCCACCGAGCGGGGCAAGAAACACGAGATTTTCGCGCGCGGCTCCCTGACCGGAAAATATCTTCAAAAACCGGTTATGTTTTGCGAGAAGCGCCTTTCCTCGGCCACGAGCTTTCCCGAGCAGGCGGGGGTTGGGGAACAAGAATGTTATTCGGGCAAGGACGACCTCACCCGGATCCTGATGCCCGGCGCCTATCGCGCCTTGGGTGTGGTCACGATGTTTCCGGAGGACCCCCAGGCAAGTTATTTGAATGGCGAGAACAATAATAATACCGAGGTCTGGGCCTGGTTTAAGACCTGGGACCGGATGCTGGAAGGCGGACAGCTCAGCGCCAAATGCGCGACGCGCAAGGGCAAGCCGGCCTGGGTGCTGGTCTTGGTCCGGGGCAAAAACCCGGACCCGCTCTACCACCACAATGAGATGCATATCTGGGTGGACCCCGAACTTTGGTTTCCGGTCCGGGTGGAAAAATATGTGCCCAACGATCCCAAGCCCGTGGTCGTTTATGAATTTGAACAGTTGAATTTGGACGCGCCGCTTAAGGAAAAGGACATCGGCTTTGAGGGCATTGCTCCGAAATGGAGCCTGGTCGGGGCGCCGGGCGGACCCCGGCTGAACGGCCTGGGGCAGCAAGAGCCGGTTCTACAGGACTATCCGACCTTGGATCCAAACAGCTTTGTTGTTATGCTTGACCAGGCCCTGGCCGATCTGAAAGATTACGCCGCGGACCTGACCTTGGAACTCAAATACCACCGCTTGCGCCAATACCGGCAGGATCAGTTTTGGTTCATCCGGCAGAACAATTCATTTTCCGCGCTCACCAAACATATTGAGGCAAACTACCTGCAGATCAACAGCGGCGAGAATTTCCGGACCATATATGATCCGGCCAGAGACAACCTGCTTTATGTGCTTCCCGCAGGGGTATATAAGTTTATGGGCGAGCAGACTTTTCCTCTGGACGACCCCCGTCTCTTCAGCGCCCTGGGCGACAATATCTATGGCCTAAACTTCTTCGCCATCCGGGACGAAATGAAACGCTGGCTCGCGATTGCGGAGCATAAAAAAGCGGAGCAGGCCGCATACGGCGATCTCAAAGGTCCCTGGCTGGAACTCACCCGCAAGAGCCAGGGCATCCCGGCATATCCTACAGTGATGCGGCTAATGTTAGATGAGCAAACGCGTTTGCCCGACCGTTTGGAATACCGCGGCTATGACGACCCCAAAGCCTTCCTTTCCATTCGCTTCTCCAACACTAAAATCAATCCCGGAATCAAAAGCGAGAATCTCTGGAGGTGATCAAGGGATCACGCTTCTGACGAAGCCGCAAGGCGCGATTTCAAGTTGAATGTGCGAGAGCGTTGCGCCTAATCTCAGATGACAAATTCTAAATCAATCATAAATTCTCTGCGCACTCTGCATCTCAGCGGTAAAAAGATTTTTTTGAATGTCGCAAGATATATCGCAAATTTGTCGCAAGTTATGAATCAATCTTCCCGGGTTGGTAACAAATCAGATTCATTTTGTCTTTTCCAGTTCCTCTTGCCTTCTGCCAAGCAGGAATCCGGCCAGGATGATGAGCAGGGCGCCCACCACAATTAACACCCCGGAGACGGTTTTGGGCGGGGTGAGGGAGAAGACGAAGAAATATACCAGGATGGGTGTGATCTGGACGGAGATTTGCTGGACCGGGATGATGTTGCTGGCCTGTCCGTATTTGAACGCGACCTGGATCTGGGAGAAGGCGATCAGGTTGGAGAGGGTGAGGATTACGGAGGCGGCGATGAAGAGCACGACCTGCAGGGAGTTGCCTTTTCCCGCGAGCACGATGGTGATGATGGCGGTGAGCGGGCAGATCCAGAAGTTGGAGAGGGAGAAGAGGAATCCGTTGGAAAAGCCCATAATGATTCCTTTGCGCTTTGGGCTCTTGAGGGAGACAAGATGGAAGGCCAGGCAGGAACCGATCATTATTGCGGTGAAGATGGCGATCCGGAGCACGGTGTTTGGCGAGGCGAGCGAAGCGCGGACTACTTCAATGTCAATGCCCAATTCGCTCAGACCGAGCAAGGCGATTCCGATGATCATCAGGAATATGCCGGCGTATTCGGGCAGGCTGAGTTTTTCTCCCATCAGCTTGACCGAGCCGAGCGCGAGCACGATCAACCCCGCGGCCATCAGCCCCGGGACCAAAGCCGGGCCGATCATAGCCTGCGCGGCCACGAAGGCGATCATTCCCACCACCACCTGCAGGAACAGCCCGAACAGCCAGAGCGGGTTTTTGAGCAGCCTGCGCAGGAAGCCCCGGTCGCGGCATTCGGGCGGGACCTCGTTGACCACTTTTTTCTGGAGCAGGACGCCGAGATTGTTGATGATGCCGCTCAGGATCGCGAGGGCCACGCCCAGTATGTATTTGAAATCCATCCCGACTCCTGATTTCCCGGCGTCATTGTCCTGATTCCGCCTCCCTTAGTCAAATTTCTTAGTTGTCGATTTTTCATTGACACAAAAATGCCGGTTTTATATAATCCTTTTGATAAAAATTTTTGGGCCGGGAAAGCAGAAAGGACAAGGATATGTCGGAAAAACCAATCGGAGTCGGTCTGATCGGGTGCGGCAATATCGGGCTGCTCCATGCGGCCTCGCTGTCGCATATCGCCGGAGACGGGGTCTTGATCCGGCCGGTGATCGCGGCGGACCTGAACGCGGAGAACCGGGAGGAAGTCGCGAGCAATTGGAAATTCGAGCGGCTGACCGCGGACCCGAATGAGGTCATTGCGCACCCGGAGGTGGATGCGGTATATATCTGCACGCCCACCTTCACCCACCGCGACCTGATCTTTTCCGTCCTGTCCGCGGGCAAGCACCTCTATTCCGAAAAACCCCTGGCGCCTGCCTTTGAGACGGTCAAGGAAATCTGCCGGGCGGTCCTGTCCGCGCCCATCATCGCTCAGGTCGGTTTCCAGATGCGCCATAACGCCATGCACGCGAAGGTGAAAAATTTTGCGCAGACCGGCGAGATCGGCAAGCCGATCGGTTACCTTTACCGCGACGACGAATGCTGGCCGACCACGGAATTCTCTCCGTTTGCCAGCGCCTGGAGGTCGCAGCGCAAGTTCTCGGGAGGCGGCCCGCTGATTGAACACTCCATCCACGGGATTGATCTGTTGTCGTGGATGTTCGGACCGCCGGTGCGGGTGGCGGCCGCGACCCGGAGCGTGTTCGGGTATGACATTGAAGATGTGGCCGCGCTGACCATTGAACACGAATCCGGCGTGGTGGGGAACCTCATAACCATTTACGGCGGGGTGGAGGGCCGGGAGGAAAGCCGGTTTGAAACCTTTTTCGAGAAGGCCACCATTGAGATCACCTGGGGGGTGATGGTGGAGAGCGAGGAAAACTCATTCCGGATCACCAGGTCCGGAGAGGCGCCCGAGAATGTCGCGTTCAGCAGGATTTTGGAAGAGCGACTGGCGGCGCTGGGCATCGGCCTGCCGCCTTTTTTCTGGAACGAATTGGCCAGCCGGGATTTCTTCAAGTGCATCCGGACCGGGCGCAAGGCTTCGCCCGGGTTTAAGGATGGGCTGATCGCGCATGCCACAGTTGAGGCCGCGTATCGTTCGGCGCGGGAAAAGCGGATGGTTGAACTTAAGGAACTGATTAGCGACTTTACTTAAGCGGCTGGTTTTTGGGCAGGAAATTTTCCAGCTCGCGGATGTAATCAAAGTCGCTGTCCTGTGCCGGGGCGAACCCTCCCATTTGCATTTTGGCCAGGTCTTTCTTGCTCACCGAGAACAGGGCTTTCAAAAACTCGTCTCTGAATTTGCCGGAAATATCCTTGCGGGCAACTATGGGCACGCCCGGGACCAGGTCGCTTTGCCAGAGAATATTGAACTGACCCGGACTTAACTTGAGCGCGGTTACGGAGCGGACAAAATCCATATCATTGGTCGCGGCGATGTCATAAATCCCTTTGGCCACCCCTTGCACCGCGGCCAAATGGCTCCCGGCCAGAACCGTCTTGGACGCGAACGAGGCCGGGGTTTGTTTCCGCTCCCGGATGAAATAGACATTCGGGATCAGGAAGCCGGAGCTGGAATCGGGATCGGTGAACGCGAACACTTTCCCCTGGGCCTGGTCCAGGGAGGTGATCCCGGACTTTTTGGAAGAGATGATGATGCAATGATACCCGGGCTTGCCGTCCACCGACAACTCCACCGCAATCGCCTTGGCCCCGGTCAGCCGGGCCGCCTCTACATAATTGGCCGGGCCCATATAGGCGAATTCCATCTTATTGGACTGGAGCGCCTCAATCAGGTTCAGATAACTGTTGGGCACCACAATCTTGACCTTGATCCCCAGGGTTTTTTCCAGATGCGCGATCAGCGGCTCAAACTTCCGCCTGGTTTGTTCCGGACCCAGCAACGGGATGAAGCCGATGGTGATTTCTTTGGGAGCAGGCAAAGCTGAAAATTGCGCGCTGGTTTTCCCGGGAAAAAACTGGCAAAGCAATAGCAGCGATAAAGACAAACCCAGGCTGAATAAAATGGGAACAGGAAAAATCCTGCCCGCGCCCGCGTTTTTGGCTTCGGGTTCAGCCGGATCGTATTTTCTCGCGCCTTCCCTTGCGGTCATCAGGGATTGGTTCTCCTTTTCAATTTTGAACTATTTTATGCCGGTCCGGCCTCCCGGTCAAGACCGCCGGGTTTAAGGCCAGCCCGAGAAAAATGAGCGAACCGTTACCAGGTATAATGCGCGGTATAGATGATTTTCTTTTCCTGGCCCGGATTCACCTTGACCTTGAACTGGATGGTGGCCGAGTCTATTTTTTCAAAAGAGTCGGAATTGGACTTGATCTCCCAGTTGCTCCAGCGATACAAATGCTCCACTACCCTCACCTCCACCGCCTCTTCTTTATGGTTGCGGACCTTGATCTCAAAAGTCTCGTCCGCGAAATCCTTGTCGTCATTCTGCACAAAATTGGTCTGCCTGCGCTCCCCCACGAGGTCAAAGGCGTTCCCGATATAAAGCCGCACCGTCTCGTCTTTGGGAGTGTGATCAATCTGATCCTCGCCGATAAATTCGTTCCGGCCGTCCGAGTCCTGTCGGTAAACCTTGATCTTGCCCTTGGGCAGGGGCATCCCGAGACGATTCTTCTCGCTGTTCCTGAACTCAATCATCACCCAGACTTTGGTCTGAGCGTTCGCGTCATTGCCGTAGGAATAGCGGTATCCCATCGCGCCGTCATAAACAAATATTTTCTGCGCCGGAACCTTGGCGGCTCGCAAGAATTCCACCTGCTTCACCTCGCTGTCCCTGACCGTGGTCTTGCGGTTCAGGCTGTAAAGATGGAATTCTTCAAAGGCCTTCTCCGTCACCTGGGCCGGAGCAGACTCATCCCTGGCCCGCCCGGCCATTGGCGCGTTGTAATATTGCTGTCTCATCTCCTGCACCCGGTGCACATCCCCGGCCATCAGCTTGATCCCGGCGTTTTCAAAATCCTTGCCCGAACGGTTGTCAATGGTGATCCATCCGATCAGGTCCAGATCGCTCCCCTTTTCCGGAAACACCGCGTTATAATTGGATTCCCATTTCATCCCGCCGGTGATATAGGACAGCTCCACCTTATGGGTGCCGCCGTCCTTGGCCCATAATTTCCAGAGCAAAGTCGGCTTGAGAAAGCTGTCTGCGGAAATGCCTTCAAACAAGGGCGTGCCCGGAAGGCCGAACCGGATCTTGCCGTCCATTTCAATGATCGGGCTGCCCGGACTGGCCGCTTGCGGGTTGGGATTATAGCCATAAGCCGAATACGCCAGCGATTGCGATTGGTACCCGCTCCGGATAACCTTGCCTTTCTTCAGGAGCTTGGTTTTCCCGTCCGTGTCAATAATTTCAAAAAGGACCTCCTTGCCCTCAAACTTGCTCAGGAGCAACCCCTGGCTCAACGGCTCAGACTCATAATTCTGTTCCAGAACCTTCAGGCTATTCGGGTCCTTGGTGTCCAGCAAAATCACCGAGGTGGGATCCAGTCTCGCGGTTACCCCGTCCTCCCGGAACTCGCTCTCGCCGGATTTTAAATCCAGCTTGACCAATTCCTTGACCACGGCAAAGTCCTGGTTGTAAATGGTGAGCTGGGTGGAACCGTCTTTTGGGTCCTGGGCGAAATTTTTCCCGGTGCAAAACACAAAGATCAGCAAAAACG
>CAIYYW010000368.1 GCA_903930515.1 uncultured delta proteobacterium
CGACGGAATTAACAATGATTGCGATGCCCTGACCCTGGACGATCCGGATGATGATCTGGATGGGGCTAGTCTTTGCGCTGCCACTGGCAACGATTGCGATGACGCGGATCCGAACAATTGGATCGCTTGCCTCACTTGTCTTGATGACGATTCGGATACCTATTATGTGGGCTGTGATGCTTATGCCACCATTCTAGGGCCGGATTGCAATGATGGGGATGCGAACAGTTGGAACCCGGCCTCTTGCACCGATTGCGCCGATCTTGATGGGGATGGCTCTTTTGATCTCTGTGATGCTTATGTCACCGTTTCAGGGCCGGATTGCGATGATGGGGATGCGAACAGTTGGAACCCGGCATCTTGCGCCGATTGCGCCGATCTTGATGGGGATGACTCTTTTGATCTCTGTGATGCTTATGACACCGTTTCAGGCCCGGATTGCAATGATGGGGATGCGAACAGTTGGAACCCGGCATCTTGCGCCGATTGCTTAGATAATGATCTGGATACCTATTATGCTAACTGTGATGCTTATACCACCGTTTTAGGCCCGGATTGCGATGATGATCCTGTTACTGGTCCTCTTATCAATCCGGCCGCCGCGGAAATCACCTGTAACGGAATTGACGAGAACTGCAATGGACTCTCGGATGATGATCCGGATGGGGACGGTGATGGCGTAAGTTTTTGCCCTGCCACTGGCAACGATTGCGACGATACTGATCCATTTAACTGGGTCAATTGCGCCACCTGCGTAGATACAGATGGAGATGGCGTTAAGGGAACCGCGTGCGATATTGCCGAGGATTGCAATGACGGCGATATTACGATTTATCCCGGCGCGACTGAGATTTGCGATGACGGCATAATCCAGGACTGCGATCGTGCCGCTGATTGCGCCTGCGGCGACGACGTCTGCGAGTTGACCGAGGACGCGGTAACCTGCGCGGCGGATTGCGTCTGCGGAGACGGGATCTGCAGTGGCGGAGAGGATTCAGCCAGCTGCCTGGCCGATTGTTTCTGCGGAGACGGGCTCTGCAATATAGCTGACGAGGATGCGACCAACTGCGTGGACGATTGTTTCTGCGGAGACACGATCTGCAGTGTGGGCGAGGATGAGGATACTTGTATTGCGGACTGCCCGGCCACTTGCGGAGATACCTATTGTAATCCCTTGCAGGAAGATCAAGGAATCTGTCCGGATGATTGTTGGGGAGATTGCGGGGATAATGTGTGCAACAAGTATAATATCGATTGGGATCCGGCTGGAGAGACTGCAAGCACCTGCCCCGAGGATTGCGAAGGATGCGGAGATTCACTTTGCAATTTCTCTACCGGAGAGGATTCGGGTGTATTTTTCTGCCCGTCTGATTGTCCGGGAACTTGCGGAGACACCTTTTGCAGTTTTGCAGAGGATTTGGCCGGCTGTCCGGCGGATTGTTGGGTTTGCGGGGATACTTTCTGCACGGCTGGGCAAGAGGATACAAATACCTGCCTGGCGGATTGTCCGGTAACTTGCGGAGATTTGATCTGCAGTGTGGGAGAGACTAATGCTACCTGCGCGGCGGATTGTCTCGTAACTTGCAACGATGGACTTGGAACTTGCGATGCGGGAGAGACTCCTTCCAACTGCCCGGGGGATTGCCCCTAAGTTCGTAGCTTAGACTAGGCTTAGACTAGGTTCAGGGTCGGTTGCCCGATTATTCGGGCAACCGGCCCTGTTTGTTTTTTATCGGCAGCTGCTTCTGAACCCATTCGCGATCTCATTGCTAAATCCTGCCCAGATGTTAGAATTATATGTATGCAGGGGAACTTTGTGGTCAAATTTGGAAAGGCCTTGATCTCGGTTCAGACCGATTCGCAGGATCTTTTTGATCCGCTCTCAGCATACCTCCGGGAGCACCGGGTGGAATCGGACGATTTTGACGCGGAGATTGAGCTGAATCTGAAGAAAATACTTTCCCCCATTCCCACTTATGCCCGGCTGGCGCTCCGGTATTACGCGGTAAAGGTCTTTTACCTGGAGGGCCGGGTATATTTCACTGATTTCCGGTCTTTTCTGACCCTGGAGCCGGGCGGGAAGAAGCTGATCGGGTATGTCTCTCCGGAGACCCTGGAGGAAAGCGGCATTCATTTTTTCACCCATACCTTTTTCACGCTCGCATTGTTTGAGTTGCTGAGGCATCAGGGGTTTTTTTTCCTGCATTCCTCCGCCCTGATCTCTCCGGAGAAAAAGCCCTGTCTGTTCCCGGCAGGAGGGGGCGAAGGCAAATCCACCCTGGCCCTGCACCTGATCCATCAGGGCTATCGTTTTATCAGCGATGACATAGTATTTTTAAGCCGCGCTTCGGGACGGGTGACGGTTTCGGGCTTCAAGAAATTAAGCCACCTCTCGCTTGAGGCGATGAAGCGGTTCCCGGAGCTGGCCCAACTGAAACACGCTCCCAGCCTGGACGGCAAGGGGAAGAAGATCGTGGACCTGGACCGGGTATATCCGGGGCAGAGGGCGGACCAGGCCGGGGGAAAATTCTTGCTGATTTTCCCAAAGCGGGTTGATAACGGCAATAGCCGGCTCCAGCCTTTGAGCAGTCTGGAGGGGTTTAAGTTGCTTTTGAGCCAATCGCCCCTGGTGTTTATAGAGCCGGCCTTGGCGAAAGAGCATATGGGGATACTCCGCGACCTGATCGGCTCCTCCCGGCTCTGGCTTTTGGAAAGCGGCAAGGACTGGATTGAGGACCCGATGGTATTGAAAAATCTGATCGGACGGGCCGGGCAGGGGCGAGGGAAGGAATGAGTCCGGCCAAAATAAATTTTGAGCTGACCGGCGCCTGCAATTTATCCTGCGCCCATTGCCTGCGGGACCGCACTCTTAAGAACGAACTGCCGCTCCCGCTGATCCAGAAGGCGCTCAAGCAGGCCCGGGCTTACGGCATCAACCGGGTTTCTTTTACCGGCGGGGAGCCTTTGCTTTATTCGCGCTTCCAGGAACTGGCGGAGTCAACCGTGTCTTCCGGAGTCCAGTTCGCCCTGGTCACCAACGGCATCCTGCTCCCGCGCTTTACCCGGCTGCTGAGCCGGCCCGAACTCAAGCCCGGGCTGGACCGGATTTGCGTCAGCCTGGAAGGCCCGGACCCGGAAACCAACGATCCGGTCCGGGGAAAGGGCAGTTTCAAAAAAGCCCTCCAGGGAATACTATCCGCGCGATCCCGCGAACTGCCCTTCGCGATCAAGTTCACCATCAATTCCCGGAATTATCAAAAAATAGAAGAGATGGCCCTGCTGGCCGGAAAGCTCGGGGCCTTTGAGCTGCAACTGGCGCAACTGTATCCCACCCCGCAAAACCTCTCCGCGGGACTCGCGCTCCCGCCCGGGCAGTGGGAATTGGTCCAGGCCGAATCCCTCCGGCTCAGGGACTTGCTCAAGTTGAATTTGATCTTCAGCGCCGGATGCTATGTGGATGAAAATTTCCCCATTTGCGGACACCTGGGGATGACCGAATATTATGTGGACTCGCGCGGATGGCTCTGCCTCTGCTGTATGCTGGCAGGGGTGGCCGGAAGAGACTCCGGCAAAAGGGAAAAAGACCGGATCGCGGATTTGCGTCAAACCAGCTTCTTTGACGCGCACCGGAAATTGATGGACCGGATCATTTGGTTCCATAAAAAACGCCTGGAGCGGATTGAGCGGGGAGAAGTGAGCGAGTTGGAACACTACCAATGCCTGTCCTGCGGATTTCATTTCGGCAAACTGGACTGGTTGAAGGATTTTCCGGGAACGGCCTGGGAAGATCTATTCCAGAAGGCGCGAGGGGGACGGCGATGAAAAAACGCCTGGTCGTCTATCTGGCGGCGCTCCTGATCGGCTCCGGTTGTGGACTCGCAGGAGGCGGTGGAGGCGGCGGCGGAGGAGCCGGAGGAGCCGGGACCGGGCTTGATCCCAGCGTTCCCGACACCTTCATCTACCACCGGCCTCCCCGGCAGACCTCATCTTCGGAGGCCTCTTTCCGGTTCCATTGTTCAAGTTCGCCCTGCGAATTCGAGTGCCGGCTTAATTCCAGAAAATGGTCCTCCTGTTCCTCCCCCAAGAAATACACGGGCCTGGCGGAAGGCAAAAATATTTTCCGGGTCCGGGCGACAAACGCCTTGGGAACAACCGATTCCACCCCGGCAAAATATAAATGGGTGATTGATACCATTCCGCCGGACACGATTATTTCTTCCAAGCCTTTTGACCCGAGCAATTCCGACAACCCATCTTTTGAATTCACCTGCGACCAGGGGGATTGCACCTATGAATGCAACCTGGATTTCGGAGCCTGGGTATCCTGCTCCCCGCCGCAAACCTATCCCGGCCTTTCCGATGGCCTTCACACCTTCCAGGCACGAGCCATTGATTTAACCGGAAATGTTGATCCGATCCCGGTGAGCTTTAGCTGGACCATTGACCTGACTCCGCCGGATACCTCCATCTTTTTCCAGCCGCCGGATCCGAGCAATTCGCGGGACGCCGCTTTTGATTTCATCTGCGACGAGTCCAATTGTATCTTTCAATGCCAACTGGATGACAGCGGTTTTGTCCCCTGCGCCTTTCCGGCCGCCTACTCCGGGCTATCGGAAGGGCATCATTATTTTGAGGCGCGCGCGGTTGACCAGGCGGGAAATACCGACCCGGTCCCGGCCGGATACAACTGGACCGTTGATGTCACTCCTCCGGACACCGTGATCACGGCCGCTCCGCCGGACCGCGTCAATTATGACAACGCGAGTTTCTCTTTCATCTGCGACGAGTCGGCTTGCGCTTTTGAATGTCAACTGGACGGCGGAGGATTCAGCGACTGCGCCTCCCCTAAAAATTATCCGGGCCTGTCCGACGGCAGCCATACTTTCCAGGTCCGGGCCGTAGATGCCGCGTCCAACCTGGATGGCAGTCCCGCGGGAGATACCTGGAAAATAGACACGGTTCCGCCGGAGACCAACATCGCTTCCCATCCGGCGAACCCGGTCAATCTGAATTACGGCGCTTTCAGTTTCACCTGCGATGAAGCGGGTTGTAGTTTTGAATGCGATCTGGACGGAGCAGGGTTCAGCGCCTGTGTCTCTCCCAAAACCTATCCCGGATTGGCCGACGGCAATCATACCTTCCAGGTCCGGGCCACGGACGCGTTGGGCAATCCCGATCCCACTCCCGCGTCATATCCCTGGCTGATTGATACCACGGCTCCGGACACCAATATTGACTCCAACCCGCCCAACCCCAGCGCTTCCGGCTCCGCGAGCTTTTCCTTCAGTCACACCGAGCCTGGAAGCACTTTTGAGTGTCAACTGGACTCGGGGGGATGGGTTTCCTGCTCTGCCCCCAAGGATTACTCCGGCCTGACGGACGGCGATCATACTTTCCAGGTCCGGGCGATTGACCCGGCCGATAATCCGGACTCGAGTCCGGCCGGTTACAGTTGGAAAATTGACACCGCGCCCCCGGACACCAGCATCATTGCCCATCCCCCGGATCCATCCCATTTGCCAAATCCGGTTTTTGAATTCAACTGCAATGAAGCAATTTGCGCCTTTGAATGTAAAATGGATTCCGGAGCCTGGGCAGCCTGCTCTTCTCCCAAAGATTACTCCGGCCTGGCGGACGGCGGTCATACTTTCCAGGTCCGAGCGATTGATCAAGTGAACCTGCCCGATCCCGCTCCCGCATCTTACATTTGGACTATTGATCTCACGGCCCCGGACACCTATATTGATTCCAACCCGGCCAACCCCAGCGGTTTCGGCTCCGCGAGTTTTTCCTTCAGTTACACCGATCCCGGAAGTACTTTTGAGTGTCAACTGGACTCGGGGGGATGGGTTTCCTGCTCTGCCCCCAAAGATTACTCCGGCCTGGCGGACGGCGATCATATCTTTGAGGTCCGGGCCACGGACGCTTTGGGCAATCTCGATCTCACCCCCGCTCAATACAACTGGACCATTGACACCGCGCCCCCGGACACCGGCATCATTGCTCATCCCGCGGATCCATCCCATTTGCCAAATCCGGCTTTTGAATTCAACTGCAACGAAGCAATTTGCGTCTTTGAATGTAAAATGGATTCCGGAGCCTGGGTATCCTGCTCTTCTCCCAAAGATTACTCAGCCCTGGCGGACGGCGGTCATACCTTTCAGGTCCGAGCGATTGATCAAGTGAATTTGCCCGATCCCGCTCCCGCATCTTACAGTTGGACTATTGATCTCACGGCCCCGGATACTTTTATTGATTCCAACCCGGCCAACCCGGCCGATTCCGGCTCCGCGAGCTTTTCTTTCTTCGGAGACGAGCCCGGATGCGTCTTGCAATGTCAACTGGACGGCTCCGGATGGGCCGCGTGCTCTTCTCCCAAAGATTATGCCGGGCTGGCGGACGGCTATCATACTTTCCAGGTCCGGGCGATTGACCCGGCCGGTAATCCGGACCCGAGTCCGGCCAATTACAGTTGGAAAATTGACACCACGCCCCCGGACACCAATCTCATTTCCTATCCCGCGGATCCGGCCAACCTGTCTTCCGCGACTTTCAGTTTCGGCTGCAATGAAACGGTTTGCTCCTTTGAATGTCAACTGGATACAGGCGGGTTTAATGACTGCTCTTCTCCGCAAAATTACACCCTGCTTCCGGACGGAGATCACGCCTTTGAGGTCCGAGCAACCGACGCGGTGGGCCTGACCGATTCCACGCCCGCGACATATCTCTGGCTGATAGACACCACGCCGCCGAATACGGTTATTACCTTAAGCCCGTCCAACCCGAGCAATTCCCCGGACCCGACTTTTGGATTCGCCGCCGATGAAGGCAATTGCTCTTTTGAATGTAAAATGGATGCCGGGGCCTGGACCGCATGTTCTTCCCCCAAGTCCTACTTCGGCCTCTCCCAGGCCGGACATACCTTCCAAGTCCGCGCAACCGATGTGGTGGGCCTGACCGATTCCACGCCCGCAACTTTTATCTGGACCATTGACACCACGCCCCCGGATACCTCTATCAATTCCACTCCCCCGGACCCGGACAATTCCAGCTCCGCCGCCTTCTCCTTCGCCGCCACCGAGCCGGGTTCCACTTTTGAGTGTAAATTGGACGGCGGAGGGTTTGCCGCCTGCGCCTCTCCTAAAATTTATACCGGCATCGCTCCGGCCGATCATACTTTCCAGGTCCGCTCCATAGACCCGGCCGGAAATGTGGACTTGACTCCCGCGGTTTATAGCTGGACCATTGAGGCCAATTCCTATAATTGTTTCCAGATCATTATTGACCCCGCTTACCAGGTCACCGTGATCCCGCCGAGCTCCTTCTCGCCGGTGGCGGATTATCCCGGCCTGAACGCCGACCGGGTCTCCGACCAGATCCAGGTGAACAGTTGGCTCAGTTCCAATGACCCCGCGCAACTGGTGATCAAGATTACCAATATCGGCTCCCAGGACCTTCCCCGCCTCTGGATGGACGGATTGCTCCAGATCGGAGGAGAGGTTCTTGATCCCGACGCCCTCAACCAGGGGGAGCATCCCGTTCTGGTCTTTGGGCCGCTGGCGCCCGGGGAAACAATGTCCCGGACCTTCAACCTCAACCTCACCGACCTGCCCTGCACCCTGCTCTGGGACCCGCTTAAGATCCAAGGCCGGGTGGCTTATGCCTCTGACTTTAAGATGCCCCTGTCCTGGAGGGCCTGGTCCGCCAACCTTTCCGGCAAAAACCCGACTATGGTCACCAGCCTCCCGGACCTGTCCGTCCGGATCGGACGCTTGATCTGGACCGCGGGAATGGAATGGATCGGCTTTAGCTACTTCGGCGGAAACGGCGATCAAATCGGCATCGTCCATCCCGACGGCTCCCATTTCCGAATCGTCGCCTCGGGCAGCACCCAGATCAATTTCTTCCCGGATGGAAAGGAGATTTTTTATCTTTGCTCTTACCGCGTCCCCACCTCCAGCTATGATCTTTGCCTAAATGATTTGTCCGGCGCCTCGGAACAGGTCTTGATCCGGGGAGACGGTTATTACTGGGACGGGACCGGCTATCAAGCCTACACCCCCTTGCCCGGCAATTCCGCTTTTTTGCAGACCTCGCTTTACCGGCCGACCTTAAGCCCGGATGGGCGGAAAATAATCTTCATCGGCCAGGACCCCAATCTGTCGCTTGCCCCCCTCAACCTCAACCACCGCTGGCTGATGCTGGACGCCCAATTCGATCCATCCTCTATGACCCTGCAAGGAGCGCCGGCGCTGGCCGGGAAACTCTTTGATGGGGACACCCTGTCCAATTCCAACAAGTTCCTGGGACTCTACGAGTTCGTCCCCACTTTCAGCCCGGACGGAAAAAACCTGGTCGGGTTTGTCAAGGAGTTTAAATACAACGCGGTCAGCAAAAAGTTCGCCCTGGATTTTTACGGCCTGGTCCGGATCAAGATTGACGACCTGATGGCGCAACCTTCCCCCGTTTATATCGGGAATACCAATTATATGACCAAGATTCTAGACATCCGCATTTTTTCCAACTCGGTCGACGCCTCATACATTAATTTCCAGGATTATTCCGACCAGGTGGGAGGAATCCTGTTCACGGTCAAATTTGACGACCAGTATGCAACCGTGTATCTCCTGCCGGTAAATGCCAATTTCGTCCCCCAGGGAGCCCCCAAGGCCTTTATCCAGAACGCATATTTCAACGCCTTCCCGGATGTGGCCACCCCGGTCCTTCCCGGCGCTTATCAATGATGACGGGCCGGATAAAAACTTTCGCGAAATTCGTGCAAACCTGGTCCGGGCTTTGGCTGTTCCTCCGAATCGGATACTGGATCGCGGCCATCTCCCTCCTGCTCCGGCTGATCCCGCTCCCCCGCCTGCTCCGCCTGCTCACTCCGAAAAAATGTCCCGGCCGGAAATGGCCGAGGGAAACCCTGATCAATTTCACCAGCTTCTGGCTCGGACGGGAGCGCGCCTTCTTCAGCAGGTCCTGCCTCCGGCGATCCCTGGTCCTATACCGATACCTCAACCTCCAGGGAGAGCCGGCCGGCTTCCTGATCGGAGTGACCCAAGAAGATCATCAACTCAAGGCCCATTCCTGGATACTGATCGGGGGGAAAAAGCTCTTCCCGGACGAGAATATCTCCTACCGGGTGATTTACCAATATCCCCATGCGGGAAGCGGATCGGGCGAAGCGCCGGATCCGGGGATCTCCGGGATTATGGACTAGCCGGTCCGATCCTGGTCACCCGGAAAATTCGGAAGGAGCCGATTTGAGCCTCAAGCGTGATTAAATGGTTTGAAAGTTCGGTCCGATCCTGATAGCTCAGCCACTGGAACATATCGTTGACGCGGTTGTATTGAAAGTCGTTGGGAAGCCAGACGATCCAGTCGGGCTCAAAGCTCAGGAAATCCTTGCCTTTAAACTCGGCGTAATAAAAAACCTCCCGGAAATGAAAATAATCCTGGAACGGGAGATCGCGCAGCAGCCAGGAAAACTCGTCATCCCTCCGGTCCGGGATCAAAATCCGGTAGCGATGATTTTTCAGGATCGGCCGGAAATATTCCGCCAACTGGATCGTCTGCTTCTGTAGCTCGGATTCCCGATTCAAAGCCTTCAGCTCCACGCTCCCGAGCCGAAACCCGGCCCAGGTAAAATATTCGCAAAGGATTAAAACCACCAGCCCCCAGGCCAGCTTGTTATAGCCGCGCGCTTTCAGGGATTGCCAAAGCCGCTGGATCAGGTATCCCGCGTAAAAAATCATAAACACGCTGACCGGGAAGAAGAAGCGCATCTGCGGATACAGACCGCGCCAGATGGAAAGGTAAAGGAACAGGAACATAATCGCCGGGATGATCAGCAAGGGATCGCGCGCAATTTTCCTGCGATGGTCCCAGGCATACCAGAGCCAACCCAGCAGGCAGAGGATCTCAAAGGGCAGGCTGAATTTCTTGGACAGGAAAAAATTGAACCAGCTCAGGGATTTCCAGAGACCGAAGTAAGCGCCGGTGCTGATCATCTTGTCATAACGGGCCACCCCCAGGCTGTAAAGAAGATCGTGGTGCAAAAACCAGTCCTTGCCGAACCAGACCAGAGCCGAAAGCGAGATTAGGCCCCCGGCAAAAGCCCAGCGGAAAAATTCCCTGCGGTTTTTCGGGAACAGCCAGTAAGCCAGGGGAAAGGCCAGCAGCCAGTTTTCCGGACGGGCCAGCCCTCCCAAAAACCCCGCAACCGCATACCCCTTCCAGAGCTCCTTTTGCTCCACCATTTTCGCGCCGAAATAGACGCCGAGCACAATAAAAAAGGTTCCCGGTACCATCACGATCGCCTGGACCGTGTTGTCAAACAGGTCCGGGGCAAACCCGAGCATCAGCATTGAAAGGAAAGCAAACCCGAAGCTGAGCCTCTGCCGGGCGCAAAGAAAAAACGCGAACACCAAAAGGGCCGCGAAAACCGCGCTCGTCAACTCAAACCCCAAAGGCCCGCCGGCAAAGACAAAAAGCCCCAGGATCAGCGAGTAGGGCTTGTAAAACCGGTGGGGAGGGATCGCCAGCTCTCCGGTCTTGACCCAGCGGTAAATAAAATCCAGCGCTGAATATTCATCGTTGATCAGGGTGGGATACAAACGCCGGATCCAGAAGCAAAAATAAATCAGGATCGCCGCGGAAAAAAGCAACGCCGCGAAAAGCTCGCGATTTTTCCTGCCCGGATCAGTCATTCCGGTTTGAGCGTTCCGATCCATTGCTCTATTGATTGGAGGCCCAGGCCGGAAAGATAGTCTTTGATTTTCCTTAATATTTCCAGCGGCGCCCTCGGATTAGCCATCACCGCGGTGCCCAGCTCAACCGCCCTTGCTCCCGCCAGCAAAAATTCCAGCGCGTCCCTGCCCGAGCAGATTCCTCCGCAGCCGATCACCGGGATCCTCACCGCCCTCGCCGCTTCATATACCGCGGCCAGCGCCACCGGCTTGATCGCCGGCCCGCTCAACCCTCCGGTGATCCCGCCCAGGGCCGGCCGTTTCTTCTCCAATTCAATCGCCATCCCCCGCAAGGTGTTGCTGATCACCACCGCCTCCGCTCCCGCCTCCTCCGCCCACCGCGCCAGCTCAGCCGGGTCAGACCGGCTCGCGCTCAGCTTGACCCAAACCGGAAGACCCGACCTCGACTTGACCGCCCAAACAATCTGCTTCACCGACCGGCCGTCTCTCCCGAATTCCAGCCCGCCTTTTTTTACATTCGGGCAGGATAGGTTCAACTCCAGAGCGTTGATCCCGTCCTCCTTGCCCAACCGCTCCGCCAGCTTCGCGTAATCTTCCCGACGCTCTCCGAAAATATTGACCACCACCCGGGCCTTTTGCTTCCGAAGCAAAGGCAATTTCTCGGAAATAAATTTATCCACCCCAACATTCTCCAGCCCGATTGAATTCAACATTCCCCCGGCGGTCTCCCATATCCTCGGCGGAGCGTTGCCCGCTCTCGGCTTGAGCGAAATCCCCTTGGTCACCACCGCCCCCATCTGTCCGGCCGGGAAAAAATCCCGGTACCCGTCTCCGTATCCGCAGGTCCCGCTCGCCAGGATGATCGGATTCTTCAGAACCAGTCTCCCGATCCGCGTTTCCAGACTCAACATCTAACCCTCTCCCAGTCAATTTGATCGAACCGGAGCGCCGGACCATCCAGGCAGGCGTGAAGGTATCCACCCCCAGAGGCCGGGACCGCGCAGCCCAGGCAGGCCCCCACCCCGCACGCCATCCGCTCTTCATATAAAACCTGGCCCGGTATTTTTTTCGACAATGCCGGCTTTGACAGCGACTTGAGCATCGGCTTGGGGCCGCAGGCAAAAATATGTTCCGGCAGACCCTCTTGATCAATCAACTCCTTCACCAGCTCGGTGGCCAGCCCGGCCTTCCCCAAACTGCCGTCCTCGGTCGCCGGATGGACTTTGAATCTCTTGCTCAATTCCTTCAGCAGAAAAAATCGCGATTTGCTTTTAACCCCCCAGACCAACTCAACCGCGCAATTCGGGTTCCTCCCCAACGCCTCCGCCAGAGACCACAACCCCGCCATTCCCATCCCGCCCGCCACCAGCAAAACCCGGCCGCGAAGACCTTTGGTCTCAAAACCATTCCCCAGAGGGCCGATGATGCTCAAATCCCCGCCCTCCCGACGCCGGCTTAAAATCTCCGTCCCTTTCCCCATTACCTGAAAAGCGAACTCCAGAATCCGCCGGTTCGGAAAATACCGGAACCAACTCAACGGCCTCCCCAACAGCGGCTCGCTCCCCTCCCGAACCCGCAGCATAAAAAATTGCCCCGGCTTGACCGCAACCCTTCCCGAAAGCCTCAACGAAAGCAGATACAAATCATCCCCGATCCGATGATAGTTATTGATCTTACATTTATAGATCCCCTTCATTCCCGATTCCTCTTTCGCAAAGGAGCGTGCTTCCCGACAAGTCATAAGTCAAGACCTGACCCCAACTTAAGTTTCATCACGATCGCGTCCTCCCCGGTATCATAATAGTATTTGGGCCGGATTCCCACCGGCTGGAACTCAAACGCCCGGTAAAGGGACCGGGCCGGGAAATTACTCGGCCTCACTTCCAGCCAGACCTCCCTGATCCCCCGGCTTTGAAAATCATCCAGGGCGCTGAGCAAGAGATACCCGGCCAGTCCCCGCCTCCTCCAATCCGGCCGGACAGCCACGCTCAGGATGGAGGCCTCCGGCTCCATCAGCCAGCAGAAAATATAGCCGGCGATTTCCCCCTCCGAATTCAGCGAGGCCATCCGGTGATATGCGAACTTCAGTTCCAACTCCTTCAAGAACATCTCCCGGGTCCAGGGGGCGCGGAAACTTATTTGCTCGATCGCCATCGCCTGCTCCAGGTCTTGCTTTTGAAAGGGCCTGAGCGAGACCAGCGTTTCCCACTGTTTCCGCAATGCCGCTCGTTTCTCCTGACCCATCCTTGATCAAGCTATCAAATCCGCCCGGTTTTCGCAAGGGTCAAGGGGCAAGAGCGCGCCGCGTCCGGCTCTGCCGCTGGATTTGACTGAAGCCGCCATTATAATAGAATGGAATCTCTGGTTGGAGGATAAAGATGGATAAGAAGATAGTGGTATTGGCGATTTTGGTTTCGTTCTGCCTTAATTTCAGCCTGTTTGAAAAAACCAAGTGGGTCTGGCACAAGGGGGAATACAGCTATGTCCGGGTGGCCAAGCCGGACAAGGGGCTGGAGAGGCTGGACCATCCCGCGGATATTTCTCCGGAGCAGGTCCAAAAAATCCTGGCCGGGATCAAGTATCAGAGGGCTTGGATCAATCTGGGCGAGTTGGTCAAGGCCAAGGATTATGACCTGTTCACGATGGAGGAAGCCGGAATAATCGCTCCCTATCTTTCGCAGGGATTGAAGGAATCCAATTCCAGTCAATGGGTGGATTTTTCTTTGGAAGTTCATCGGGGGCAATTTTTGGTTTTCGGAGAGGACCAGGTCACGGACGGAGTGGCCTTTGTCCGGGAGGGAAAACTGAATCTGGCCTTCCGAAACATTTCCCAGAAGCTGGGCCAGGAAAGCACCCCGAATATTGTCAGCCCGCTCAAGGCCTATCCGGGATCGGCGCACCTGGTTCCCGGCCCGGGACAGGAACTGAGAAAAAATCAAAAGGGCAAGCAGGAGACTAACTGGCTGGTGATTGATCTTAAATCCTTGAGCCAGCCCGCGGAAGCCGCGAAGCCGGAGGTGAAAGAGGAAAAGAAACCCGAGCCGGAAAAAGTGGCGGAGCCGGCTCCGGCGGTAATAACTCAGCCGGCCGCGGTCGAGAAGCCCCAGGGTTCGACCGAGCCTTCCCATCCCAAATCTCTGAAGTCGGTGAAGGAACGGCTGACCGAGCTCCGGGAGATATTCGACCAGGGCTTGATCAGCGAGGACGAATATAATAAGAAGCGGGAAGATATTTTAAAGGAATTATGAGTCTGACCAAGACCCAGGCGGCCGGTCTTTCGGTTATATCCAATCTTGCCCTGACTTTGCTCAAGCTCGTGGTGGGAATGATCTCCGGATCAATGGCCATTATCGCGGAGGCCGCCCATTCCGGAGCTGACCTGCTCGCCAGCCTGATCGCATATTTTTCCGTCCGGGTCTCGGACCAGCCTCCCGACCACGATCACCCCTATGGCCACAGCAAGATTGAAAATATCTCCGGGGTGCTGGAGGCGAGTCTGATTTTTCTGGTGTCCATCTGGATCGTTTATGAAGCGGTCCATAAAATCCGGGTCCGGGCAGAAATTTCCAGCCTCCCGCTCGGGATCGCGGTTATGGTGATTTCGTTGTTGGCGAATACCGCGGTTTCCCGGATTCTTTACCGGGTCGCCCATCAGACCAGGTCCATCGCCCTGGAAGCGGACGCGGCTCATCTCTGGAGCGATGTTTTGACTTCGGGCGGAGTAATTTTGACCCTGGCGGTGATCTCCCTCTCCCAGCGTTTTTTCAAGGCGAACCTGGTCCTGCTGGATCCGATTTTTTCCATCGTGATCGCGCTCTGGATTTTGGGCATCGCTTACCGCTTGACCCGCAAGTCGTACCCGGCCCTGCTGGACGGAAGGGCTCGGCCGGAGCTGGAGGATCAGATTATTGGCTTGATCCGGGATTTTTGCGCGGACAGATGCCGGTTTCATAAGCTCCGGACCCGCCAGTCCGGGGCCCGGGTCCATATTGATTTCCATCTCCAGTTTTTGCCTGATACCCATATTGAAGTCGCCCATCAGATCAGCCATCAGCTCAAACAAAAAATTGAACGGGAGGTTCAGGGCGCGGCGGTGATCATTCACCTGGAGCCGTTGGAAGACGAAACGGACCTCGGTCTGAAGGTTTAAAGGAGTGGGGCGGTGAGCGGGGATTACAGGATTTTTCTCGTGGTCAACCCTCATTCTTCCGGGGGCCGGACCAAAAAAGTTTGGCCCGAGATGGTGACCGCGCTGAAAAAAAATATCGGCGATTTTCAGTTCGCCTTCACCGAGCGGCCCGGGCAGGCGGTTGAGCTTACCCGCGCGATGCTCAAGGCCGGCTTTGAAATGATCGTCAGCGTGGGCGGGGACGGGACCAACAACGAAGTGGTCAACGGCTTTTATGAAAACGGACGGGCGATCAATCCCGAGTCGGTCTTTGGCGTCATTTGCTCCGGCACCGGCTCGGATTTCATCAAGACCGCGGGGGTGCCCCGGGATTTCCGCGAATCGGTAAAACGCCTGGCCGGCAAAAACTACCGCCTGATAGATCTGGGATGGATGAGGCATAAGGATCATTCCGGGAAAATGGTGGAGCGATATTTTATCAACATCACCAGCTTCGGAGTGGGCGGGCATGCCGACGCGCTGGTGAACAAATCCAAAAAAACTTTTGGCGGAAAAGCCGCTTTTTTGTCGGCCACCTTGCGGGCGGGCCTGTTTTACCGGAACCAGCCGGTCAGGATCAAACTGGATATGGGTGTGGAACTGGAGCGGAAGATTTTCAACCTGGCGGTTGCCAACGGGAAATTTTTCGGGGCGGGCTTGCAGGTGGCTCCCATGGCCGAACTTGATGATGGGATTCTTGAAATTGTTATCGTGGGCGATATTGGCATCCCGGGAAGGATCCGGCTGGGCGCACTGCTGCCCAAGGGCAAACATATCTCAATGGCCAAGGTGGAGCATTTCCAGGCCCGGGAGATTTATGCCGATAGCCCGGAGGCCGTGCTCCTGGATGTGGACGGCGAACAGCCGGGATCGCTTCCAGCCGAGTTCAAGGTCATACCCAAGGGGATCCGGTTCAAAATTCCCGGATAAAATGCGCGCCGTGGTTCAAAGAGTCAGCCGGGCCAAAGTCATTGTGGCCGGACAAATGATCGGGGAGATCGGCCCCGGATTCCTGGTCTTGATCGGAGTGGGAAAAGAAGACGCCGAGAGCGATGCCGACTGGCTTTCTGAAAAGATTGCGACGCTTCGCGTCTTTGAGGATTCGGAGGGGAAGATGAACCGGGATATTTCCCAGGCCGGAGGGGCGATGCTGGTTGTGAGCCAGTTCACCCTGTACGCGGATTGCCGAAAGGGACGGAGGCCCGGTTTTGATCAGGCCGCGGACCCGGAGTCTGCCGAGCGGCTTTACAACTATTTTGTGGAAAAACTGAAGGCCCGGGCGGTGCCGGTCCAGACCGGGAGATTTCAGGCGATGATGGAGGTGGAGCTGGTCAACCAGGGCCCGGTGACCTTGCTTTTGGAGAGCAGGAAGAATTTTTAAATCCGACCCTGGAAAAGAGACTCGGGCCGAACCATCATTATCGTTTTGCCTTCCGGGGTTTGCGGCCGGGAAGTCCAAGGCTATGATCAATCGGGAATTATTATTTCTTACGCGGTTCTGATGTTTTCTTCCGCCGAAGTTCCTCCACCCGCTTTTTCAGCTCCGCTTCTTTCCCGAGTTCTCCGGGCTTGAAAAAATGTCTGCCCCGCAACTCCTCCGGCAGGTATTCCTCAATAACATAATGCCCGGGAAAATCGTGCGGGTATTGGTAGCCCTTGCCGTATCCGAGCTGTTTCATCAACGCGGTTTCCGGATTGCGCAGATGTTGCGGAACCGAGAGCGCGCCGGTTTCGGAAATTTCCGCCTTCACCTCATTGAGCGCGGCATTCGCGGAATTGCTTTTCAGCGCGCTGGCGAGAAAAACGCAGGTCTCGGACATCGGGATCATCGCTTCGGGAAGGCCCGCGATCTCCAGCGCCTGCTCGCAGGCAACCGCCAGCTGCAGCGCAAAAGGGTCCGCCAGCCCCACATCCTCGGCCGCGAAAATGATCATCCTTCTGCAGATGAACCGCGCATCCTCCCCAGCCTCCAGCATCCGCACCATCCAATACAAGGCCGCGTCCGGGTCCGATCCCCGCATACTCTTGATGAACGCGCTGATCAGATTGTAGTGCTCCTCCCCGGTCTTGTCGTAAAGCAGGGTCCGGCTGGTGAGAGCCTCTTCCGCGTTCCCAAGCGAAATTTTCTTCGCCTGCTCCGACCGCGCCAGCTCCGCGGCCAGCTCCAGCGCGTTCAGCGCCCGCCGGGCGTCCCCCTCGCAGAGCCGGGCCAGATATTCAACCGCCTCCGCCTCAACCTCCATCGGCTCCTGGTTCAAAAACAATCCCCGCTCCCGGTCCGCAACCGCCCGCTTCAAAATCTCCGAGATTTCCTTCTCCCCCAATCGCTTGAGAACCGCCACCCGGCACCGGCTCAAAAGCGGCGCGATCACCTCAAAGCTGGGATTCTCGGTGGTCGCCCCGATCAAAATAATTTCCCCTTTTTCCACATAAGGCAGGAACCCGTCCTGCTGGGCCTTGTTCCAGCGATGAATCTCGTCCACAAACAGCACGGTCTGCTTATTCAAAGAACGCTTGACCCGCTCCGCGTCCTTGAACGCGCCCCTTAAATCGTCCACCCCGGAAAGCACCGCGGAGAAACTCAGGAAATGGGCGTCGCTGGTTTGAGCGAGGATTCTGGCCAGGGTGGTTTTTCCCGATCCGGGCGGTCCCCAGAAAATCAGGTTGGTGATTTTATTTCCCTCCGCAAGTTGCCTGAGCATCCTGCCTTTCCCCACCAGATGCTCCTGCCCGAAAAAATCCTCCAGCCGCCTCGGCCGCATCCGCTCCGCCAAGGGAGAAAATTCCAGGCTTTCCTCCCGCGGCTTCTCCGTCTGATCCTCAAACAGTTCGTCCATCTTCATTAAGAATAACACAGCCGGAAACCGGCCTCAAGCTATAAAATCCGATCCCTCTCCCGGCCAAATTGCAATCGGAACCGCTTTTAACTAATATCAGTAATTAATTAAAGATGCCCGGCGAACAAAAAATCGGCAGGATGGATGTCGCGAAAAAAGCGCTCAAGATTGATGAGCTTTCCGACCGGGTCAAGATCGCGGTGGAACTCTACAACGGGGCCCAGATAAAATTCGACCGCGGCCTGGATTCTCTCAAGGAATGGGAAAACATCATCAAGGTTTTGAACTCGGAGGTCAAGCATATCTGGAGCTTTATCGCCATCGCTTCCCACAATATGGGGGTGATCCACGCCCAGAGCGAGGATTTGTTCAAGGCCAAGGAGTTGTTCGAGCGCGCCCTGGAGATTGATCCGGATTACGCGATGGCCTATTTCAACCTGGCCGTGGTGCATAAGAAACTGGGAGACAAAGTAAAAGCCAAACAGCTTTATCAAAAGGCCTGCTCGCTTGGGTATGAGCCTAAATAAAAATGATGTGCGGGTTTGCCGGAAAGTTTTATTTCAATTCCCAAGCCAGGCCCGACCCCTCCATCATCCAAAAAATGACCCGCCTCCTGGTCCATCGCGGCCCGGACGAGGAAGGTTTTTTTTCCGAAGACCAGGTCGCGCTCGGGCATCGTCGTCTCAAGGTCATTGATTTATCCACCGGCTCCCAGCCGATCATCAGCGCCTGCGGCCGGGGGGTGATCGTTTTCAACGGCGAGATTTACAACTTCCAGGAATTGCGGAAGGAATTGGAAGGCAAGGGCCGGAAGTTTCTCACCCGCACCGACACTGAAGTTATCCTGAACGGCTACCTGGAATACGGAGACTCTTTCCTGGAAAAACTTTCAGGCGTCTTCGCCTTCGCCATTTACGATCGGGCCGAGAAAAAAATGATCCTGGCCCGGGACCATTTCGGGGTCAAGCCGCTATATTATTATCTCGGCCCGGGCTGGATCAGTTTTGCCAGCGAATTGAAAGCGCTCCTGCAAGACCCTGCAATCCCGCGGCAGGTTGACCCGGTCGCGATATATCAGCTTTTCCAGACCCTCTACATCCCGTCTCCCCGGAGCGGCATCCTGGGCGCGCACAAGCTTGAAAACGCTCATTGCCTGATCATCAGGAACGGCCGGGTTCAAGACCAAAAGTATTGGCAATTGAGCTCGCGCGATGAATCTCTGGCGCCCTCGGAGAAAGAGGGCCAGGAAAGGGTCTTCGCCGAGATCGAGCGAGCCGTGGAATCTCAACTGATCAGCGATGTCCCGATCGGGGTTTTCCTGTCCGGCGGATTGGATTCGTCCACCGTGGCCGCGGCCGGGATCAATCGCACCCAAGGCAAGCTCAAGACCTACACGGTCGGTTTTGAGGAAGAGCAATGGGACGAGAGCAAATGGGCCAAAGCGGTCGCCGAAAAGCTCAAGGCCGATCACACCTTGCTCCAGAGCCGCGCCCAGGATTTGGAATCGCTGATTGAAAAATTGGTCTGGCATTTTGACGAGCCGCACGGGAATTACACCGCCGTCGCCAATTACCTGCTCTGCCAGGCCTGCCGCAAGGAGATCACGGTCGCGCTCTCCGGAGGAGGCGGCGACGAAATCTTCGCCGGTTACACCCATCATATCGCGGACAAGCTGATCAACTATTATTATATGCTCACCCCGGCGCTGGCGCGCAAAGCCCTGCTCGGCCCGCTGTTCAAAAGTCTCTCCCCCTCGGACCAGGTTCCCGGAATCCGCCGCCGGCTTTCGCGCGGCCTTGGCTTTGAAGAAGCGGACCTCGCGCTCCGCCATCTCAGGTTCATCGGCCAACCCGGGTTCAGCAATTACCTGGAACAGGGAGAGGTGATCGGCTTTGACCGCTTAAGCCCCCAGGACCGATCCGCCAATGACGCCTTTGTCCACTTGAGCCGATACGCCCGGGAGTATCCCGGCACCGACCGGTTCAACTCGCTGCTCTGGCTGGATTTGAACACCTACCTCTGCGATGACATCCTGATGATGACCGACCGGATGAGTATGGCCAATTCCTTTGAAGTGAGAGTGCCCCTGATGGATTTAAAAGTAGTGGACGCCGCCTTCTCGCTCCCGTTCCATTACAAGCTCCCGGGCCTGGATCAGAAGCATATCCTCAAGCAATACCTGCTCCAGTATCTTCCGCCCGAGCTGGTATACCGGCCCAAGCAGGGCTTCGGAATCCCGCTCCAGGTCTGGATCAAAGGCAAGCTGAAAAATTTTTTCCAGCAAATCTTTGAAAGCGAACTCGCCCGAAATGAAGACTTGGTTTCCATCAGCCTCGCCCGGAAACTGCTCAAGGAACATACCGAACAGGGCCATGACCATACCAGCCGGATCTGGTTGCTCGCCCACTACCTGCTCTGGAAAAAAACCTTCGCCGTGTCCTGAACCGCCAAGACTTGGCCCCAAATTGGGTTGACCAGGGGAATGGGATGTGCTAAAAGGAAAGTGGCAATTGCGGGAATTGGGGCGGGGGAATGGAACTAAAGGCAGAGGCGATTTTTTCAGAGGGGGCGGATATGGGGGGAAAGTCATGGATTCTGGGCCGGCGGTCAATCCGACATTCGGTCGCGGCCATTGGTATCAGCATCGGGGTCTGCTCCGAGATTTGGGGGAGTGCGCCCGGCGGTTTCCGCAAGGATTGGCCGAATGAGCTCAAGGTCGGCATGGTCGCCACTTACGGGGTCAAGGAGTCGGAGGCGAGATCCCAGCCTTTGATTCATCACCTGGAGCAAAAGCTGGGGTTGAAGATCAATTGCCGGGTATCCAATGATTTTAATTGGTTCCTGGTATCGTTCGCGAAAAAGGAATTGGATTTCGCCCTGATGGGTCCGAGCAATTATGTGGACGCGCATAAGCTGTTCGGGGTGGAAGCGGTGGCGATGGAGCTGTCAGAGGACGGCAAACCCGGTTATTACTCGGTGATCGTCACCTCCGCGTCTTCCGGGATTAACAGCATTGACCAGGGACGGGGCAGGGTGCTGGCCTTCACGGATCAGAATTCTACTTCCGGCTTTATCATCCCGACCATCTATTTCATCAAGGAGAAGAAGCAAACCCCGGCTCGGTTCGCTTCCCGGGTCGTGTTCACCGGCACGCCCCAGGATTTGGTGCAAGGGGTTCTGTCGCAAAAGTATGATTTGGGCGCCACCAACGATTGGACCCTGGCGCGTTTGAGCGAAAGCTTGAAGTTCCGGCCGGACCAACTCCGGGTGCTCTGGAAAAGCGAGTTGATCCCGGGAGCTCCCTGGGTGACGCGCAAGGACCTGCCGGTGAGTTTGCAGTTTGCGTTCCGGGAGGCTTTGCTTGAATTCAATGAGAACAAAAGCGCGCTCAAGAAAATGCAGAGCGGAGGGTTCCGTTCCGCCCGGGACGGCGATTACGATGTGATCCGGGAATGGCATAAATTCTTGCCGAGATGAAACCAGGAATAAAAGATTTCAAGGCCTGAAAAAAAGCAGAGCAACGGAAAATAAATTATCAGTCCGACCCCGTTGGATTATTTCCGGTCCGGGGGTTGGCGGTCAAAAAGCTCTTTGATCACCGCGTCCATCACATCGTCTTTTCCCGCCCGTCCCAGGCAATCGTCGCAAGGGATCTGTTCGGTTTCCAGGATTTCGATTTCAGTGGGATGCTCGTCAAAAACCACTTCCAGGGGTTCCGAACAAACCGGGCAGGCCGTGTCCAGCACCCAGCAGATCCGGTCGAGCTTGAATTCAGGATCAAAGACGATTTTTTTGTTCAGCCGATCTTCTTCCCCCGATCCCATTCTTCCCCCGGTTCCCCCTGAACTGAGGATAGAACAAGAATCGGGGGTATGTCAAGCAACCGGGGAGGAAGGATGAAGGATGAAAAATGCCGATCGGTTGATCAGGGGCGGCGGATGAAATTTTTTTGCCGATCAACCGATCAACTTTGATTGACTTCCGGGCCAGTCTCGTTTATATTTTCTAAAATGAAAAAAACGGGGATCAATTCCGGTTCCGGTCGGAGGAAGTTGCTGATCGCGATTTGGATTCTGGCCTGGGCGGGTCTGGGCTTGAGCCTGGAGCTGACCCGGATCTATTACAATTATTACCAGGATCCAAGATATTCGGCGGGATGCCAGATTTCGGAAACGATTGACTGCAAGGCGGTTGCCCTGAGCAAATATGCCAAGCTGCTGGGCCTTCCTAACTCCCTTTACGGGAGCGTTTTTTACGGCCTGATTTTGATTATTATCCCTTTCCGATTGCGGACCCGGGTCCGGATTTTTCAGAACCTGGAGCTTTATGTGGCGGCGCTGGCGATCCTCTCCCTGGTGATGACGGTTGATCTGGCCTACTCCTCTTTTTTCGTTTTGAAAAAAATCTGCGTCTGGTGCACCTGCCTGTACGCGGTTGACCTCGGATTCCTGGTCCTGGCGATTCTGGCGCTGGGCAGTCCCAGGGAAGCGGGGGCGAAGGCAAAGGAAGACCTGGCTTTGTTGCGAACCGACCAGCGGGTGCTGGCCGGAGCGGTCGCGGGCGGGATCCTGGTGTTGGTGCTGGCTTTGTTTTTATATCACCGCTCCCAACAGGTGGTGGATCTTTTTCCGGAAGTCGGCATTTCCGGAGGGATCAGCATCAGCGGGGATCCGGTGGTCGGCCCCTCCCGAGCCCCGGTCACGATTATTGAGTTCAGCGATTTTCAATGTCCCTATTGCCGGGATTTGTATCAGTCGCTCAAGCAATACCAGGAGAAACATCCATCCCAGGTACGGGTGGTGTTCAAGAATTTCCCGCTTGACGGCTCCTGCAACCCGATGCTGAAAGGGACTCCGCATCCAAACAGCTGCCTGGCCGCGATTGCCTCGGAATGCGCGAATCAGTTGGGATTTTTTGAGGCCTTCTCCGATAAGCTGATGAGCGCCGGCAATTTCAGCATGCCCGTGCTTATGGGAATGGCATCGGAATCCGGGGCGGATTTGAACCGGTTCCAGGCCTGTATCACCAGCGGGCAGGCGCAGCAGGAAGTTTTAAACGACATCCGGGAGGCGATCAAGCTCAAGATCACGGGCACCCCCCTGATGGTGATCAACGGCAGGATCGTGCGCAAGGCCCTGTCCGAGGAGGAGCTGGAAATCGTGATCCGGCGGATCAAGGAAGGCAAAGAACTTCCGGCTCAACAGGAATGACCCTCCCGGCAACCCCCCTTTCCAAAGAGCTGACCAATTCTTGCCCGAGCGACCTGGAGTGGAAACGGGAAGGGATTTTTATCGCGGTCCTGTTCCTGGTGATCCTGCTGGGCAACCTGTCATTGCTGTTCCAAAAAACCTACCAGGATTTCCTGGCGTTCAACGGGGATTATTTCGTCGGGGTCAGCTATGGCTATAACGAACTGGGAGAGTCGCTCCGGCACGGCTGGTTTTTGCTCTGGGGTTCTTCAATGGGATGCGGGGAGCCGGAGCAGGCATTTTATGTAGCCGCTTTTTCCTACCCGCTCTCGGTCCTGTTCAGTCTGTTCCCGTATCCCTGGCGGGAGATTTTATTTTATCTCGCGCATTTTGAATTGATCGGGATTTTTTCGTATCTGTTGTTCCGGCGGATCGGGATTTCGGGGCCGTCCTCCCTGGCGGCCGCGGGCTGGAACGCACTGAGCGGATACGCCATCTGGGTCAGCCTGGTCCCTTCGGCGATCGCTTCCCAGCCCTGGTTTTACCTGATCCTGTATTTATTGGTCCGGCCCCGGGGGCTGGTCCGGGTGAAAAGATTTTTGATCCTGGTCCTGGCGATGACGATGTTGGCTTTGGCCGGGGACCCGGAAGGAGTGGTTTACGCGGTTTATTTCCTGGGACTATGGCTGGCCGGGTGCTGGCTTTTTTCCGGGGGAAAAATTCCCTGGAAACCAGCCGGCCTGATCCTGTTGGCGCTGGCAATCTCGCTGGCGCTGTCCTCGGCCCAGGTTTTGCCGACCCTGAATTTTCTCAGCCGAACCATCCGCTCGGGCAAGCCCGGCTATGCGCTTTATCTTTCCAGCTTCCTGGGTTGGAAAGAGTTGGCGCTGGCGATCCTGGGAATTTTCTCCCGCAAGCTGATCAACCTGTATTTCAGCCTGTTCGCGCTCGGGTTCGCCCTCTGGGGGGTTCGGGGAGGGAAAAGCCCGGGATTGCGCTCCAGCCGGATCGCGCTGTTGGCGGTGATCCTGGTCTTGCTATTGCCCACATTCGGCCTGGGGGAAATTTCTTATCACCTCCCGCTTTATTCCCGGTTTGTCCGCCATTACAAGCTCGGATTCATACTTCAGTTCCTGGTCCTGGTCCTGGCAGGGTTCGGATTGGACCGGTTTTTGGATCGGGTGCGTTCTGCTGAAAAATTCCTTCTCCGGCCGGTCCTGATATTTTGCCTGATCGGCCTGGCCGGATTCGCGCTCAGCGGTTGGGACCTTTTCCTGCTGATCCCGCCCGGGGCCGCGATCCTGTTCCTGCTCATTCCTTGGTTGCGGTCCAGGCCCGCGGTCGGGATCACCCTGTTCTTGCTCGCGGATGTTCTGATCTATCTCTGGCGGCCCGGGTATCCCTGGTTTGAATTCAAGCCGCTCCGGTATTGGAGCGAGTATGAACGGGTCGCAAAGGGTTCCCCGGGCCGGAGCCGGCTCCAGGTTTTTTATCCCGCCTTAAGGATTGCCTCCCGCCAATTGGATTTCCCGCTCCCGCGCCAGGTGGTCGCGGAGAACGGCGGAGAAGGGATTGATTTCTGGATGAGTTTTCCGCTCAAGGATTACGCGCGATTCCTGGCCCTGCTCAACCCGGAGCTGAACCGGCCGGCCCAAAACATCACCCAGATTTTCAACTACAACCTCCCGTTCAAGGCCGAGGACTATCTCCGGCCGGAAAACCGGCGCCTGATCAATTTGATCGGGTTGAGATGGCTGTTCCTGGATCACTTCTGCCTGAGCGAGACCGATCAGCGCGAACTGCTGTTTGACCCGGGCTATTTTTTAAACTGGTCCCGGCCCAAGGCCTTCGGCGGATACCGGGTTTCCGAGCTGGATCTCAACAATAAAAAAAACGTTCTGCTCGGCGCAAATGATTCCGCGGATTTTCATTACTCCGCAAGGTTCGGCCCCGGCGACATCCTTTCCTTCCAGATCCGTTCCGGGCAAGACCCGGCCTGGTTCCTGGCGACCGCGGAAGTAAAGGGAGAAAGCCGCCTGCTTTTCGCCCGGATGGAACAAGGGGTTTCCAACTCGGAAATTTTCTCCGCCCGGATTCCGGACCGCGCCGATCAACTGGGGTTCCGATTGCTCAAGTCCGCCGGCGACCAGGCGGGCTGGATTGACCCGACCATCCGAAACCGGAGCAAGACCATCAAATATGTCAGCGGGGATATGCCCAAGCTGTTTGAAAATGTCCAGGCCTTGCCCCGCGGTTGGATAGTCCATCAGGCAAAATCGTTCCGGGACCAGGAACAGTTGATCAAGGTCTTGTCCGACCCGGAAAGATTTGATCCGAAAGAAACCGTGTTGCTTACAAACGCTCCCCGGGATTCGCCGGAGTTGCCCTTGCTCGCCGCCCCGGCCGGACCGGAGCCGGTTCAAATCCGGCACTATCGGCGGGAGCTGATCCAGCTGGGGACGGAACTGGAAAGCGAAGGGTTCCTGGTCTGGGCCGATCAATACTATCCGGGATGGCGGGCGTCTGTGAATGGGGAGGAGCGGATGATTTTGAAAGCCGATTTATGCTTCCGCGCGGTCCGGCTCGGGCCGGGAAGGAACGAATTGGTCTTTTGGTTTCAGCCGATGGATTTCCGGATCGGAATTTACGCCAGCCTGGTCTCCATCCTGTTCTGGATCGCAATCGCCGCCACGATCCGTTTTCAGCGGATTTTTTCCAGCTCCTGACTCATCCAGTTCTTGCTCCCGAACACCATTTGAAGCGTGTCCCCCTCCTTGACCTGGACGAACCCGTTATAGTCATTATCCAGGTTGCCGCTCCCGGCCATTTTGGCCTTGTGCGTTTCCGGCCCCTCCAGCGAGACATCTATCATCACCGAGTGCGGCCCGGCCGGGACATTATCAAACCCGGCGTAAACCTTCTCCCAGAAATAGGTTACCGAGGTCAATTTGGTTTCCCCGTATTCGTTCTCCTTCTTCTGCTCCTGGAAGCGGGTGGGCATAATCACCAGCGCGTATTTCCCGTCCAAGACCACCATCAGGTGCGCCGAGGACTTTTGCTCCTTGGCAACCTCCAAAATCGGCCCGCGGATTTCTATATTGACGGTCCCGCCTCCGCCGGCCATAATTTTCGTCCGGTGCGCCCCTCCCGGAGCGGTCTTGGGGGGTGTGGGCGCCGGAGCGGGCGTCGGCTGGGGCTGAGGTGTTGGAACAGGCTTTGGAACAGGGGTCGGCAGGGGGGCAGGGGTCGGCACGGGAACCGGCACGGGCTTGACTGGCTCCGGCTTGGGCAGAGGCAGAGGTGTTGGCTTTTCAGGCTCAGGCGCGGGCTTGACAGGCTCAAGCACGGGCTTTTCGGGCTCAGGCGCCGGGGCAGGAGTAGGTTCGGGAGGAGCAGGCTCGGCCACGGTCTGGCCGTGAACGGGTTCAGCCGGCTCCGGCGGCTTCTGCGCCAATTCCACCGGTTTCCCGGCAAATTGCGCCTTGATCATCCCGGGCCCTTCCAGTCCGAGCAGGAGAAGTATGAAGAGGATGATGCTGATCAGGACCCCGGTTTTTCCGTTGGATTCTTTTTTGAGGAAACTGAGGATCATAAACACCAGGAAGGTGATCAGGCCGAGCAGTCCCAGAAATAGCATCAGCCCCGACAGGTTATCGCTATTGATCAATCCGCTCATTGCTCCTTGCTAAAACCGTATCTGCCCACCAGTTTGCCGATGGAATAATATTGATCCGCAATCGGGAAAAAAGCAAGCGGGTCCAGCTTCTTGATGTCCGGCTTTCCGTTCTCGTCCAGGATCTTCTCCTCAACCTGAACCGCAACCACCTGGGCCAGAAAATGGGTATGGCTCCCGAACCGCAAAGTCCCCACCAGCTTGCATTCCAAATTGATCGGGCATTCCTTGATTGAAGGGACACGGACCTTGATTGAGGGCGCCGGGGTCAGGCCGGTCAAATTGAACTTGTTCTTCTTCTGACCCGAGACTGTCCCGCATAAATCCACGGCCCAAGCCAGCTTGCGGGTCGGGATATTGATCACAAACTCGCGGCTCTTAAGGATCAGGTCGTGAGAATAACGGGACGGCCGGATCCCGATCTGGACCATCACCGGGTTGCTGGAAACCACCCCGCACCAGGCCAAGGTGATGATGTTCGGCTTCTTGCCCCCATCCTGGCAACTAACCAAGATCGGCGGCAACGGAAACAGCCACGGATTCGCCGCGATCACCTTCTTCATCTATTCATCCTCCTTATTTGCTGGGACGCAGACACCAAACCACCGACACCGGGGCGCAGATACCCTGTCTGCGCGCAAAACCTTATATTACTATTATAGTCCATTGGTCCAAAAAGGTCAAAATACCCCTGCCCGATCATTTCCAGGCCGTCCGGAGGGCTTTAATGTGCGAGCGGCTTTAGTAGCCGCGATACTTGGACGCAGAGAATTCCAATTTTTTGCAATTGGTAATTTCGGCCAGTCCAACCCCGGCTTCTATTTGCATCCGCGCCCAAAGCTCTTTAAAATAGAGAACAGCCTGTCTTGATAAAGGAGAGCGCAATGGAATTTTGGACATTTGCCGACGGCGGCTTTTCCGTGATGCTGGCCCTGACCATCCTGGTAATCATCTATGCCGTCACCCTGATCAACCGCCAGGTCCGACTCCTCCAATACCAGGTCTCCACCCTTGAGGAAGATATCAAACTCCTGTCCGAAGAACTCAAAATGGTCTCCAACCGAAACCCCGACCCAAACCAGCCCAGCTCCCAAAAGTAGGGATTCGGAGTTCGGGAACGCGGAACATTGATCTCACCGCAAAGAACGCAAAGGAATTGAGGGTTCGGAGTTAGGCCCCGGCTACTGGCTGTTGGCTTCTTTCCTTGCTCTAATCGTTACCTTTTAATTAAAGGTCTGACCCCCGGCACTAGAGATGTTTATGTTTGTCCGGCTGGGAATTTTTTGAAGCGGCGTCATCATAAATGGAAGCGTCGGGGGGATTATTACTATTGCCCCGCGAAGTTGTGCAACGCTTGCGATTTAAAGAAGCAGTGCACTCGCTCGGAGACGGGTCGGAGCGTGATCCGTTATGAGGGTCAGGAGATGATTGATCGGGCTCGGTCGCAGAGTCATAGTTATGCGGCG
>CAIYYW010000369.1 GCA_903930515.1 uncultured delta proteobacterium
AGTTCGACGCCGGCGGGGTCAAACTCAAGATTGGCAGCGTGGAGCAGGCTCGCTCGGCTTATACGGAAATCCTCCAGAACGCCAAACGCTTCAAGCCGGAGGCGGAGATCAAAGGCGTGGTCGTCGAGAGAATGGCGGAGGGAGGAGTCGAGGTGATTCTGGGGGCCACGCGCGATCCGCATTTCGGGCCGATTTGCATGTTCGGCCTGGGCGGAACTTTTGTCGAGGCCATGAAGGACGTCACCTTCCGCCTGGCCCCGATGTGGGAGGTCAGCGCCGAGATCATGATCGAGTCCATCAAAGCCTACCGCATCCTCCAGGGCGTCCGCGGCATGCCGCCCTCGGATATCGAAGCGATCAAGGACTGCCTCCTGCGCCTCTCCCAGATGGTTACCGATCATCCCGAAATCGCCGAACTGGACATTAACCCGCTCATCGTTTACCCGAAAGGCGAGGGCTGCGTGGTGGCGGATTCCAGAATCCTGGTTTTGGGACAGGCACCTTTTCGTAACTAATTGAAATGATTGTAATTATTTTTAATGGTGAGCGAAAGGAGATACCCGGCCCGATGAGCGTGGCCGAGCTGGTGGCGCATCTGGGGCTGAAGCCGGGGCGGGTGGCGGTGGAGTTGAACCGGGAGGTGGTGCCGCGCGACCGCCACGCGGAGGTTCGGGTGGAAGAGGGGGCCGTGCTCGAGATTGTCCAGGCGGTGGGCGGGGGGTGAAGCGCAGTAGTTAGTAGTCAGTAGTCAGTAGGCAGGGAGATGAAGAGTAGAAACCAATTCTTTCCCTGTCTACTGTCTACTTGTAATGACAATCGGGGTTGGCATACACGCAGGCGGGCACGAATCCAATCGTGCCCTACGGATATTGCGGTCGTAGGGCAGGTTTGGATACCTGCCCGGAACCACAGTTCGTGTGCCAATGTTCATTGTCATTACATCTACTGATTAATGATGATGGTCATGGTCGGGATGAGAGTGGCTGGCCGGCTCGTGGGTTTGAGGGTGATTGTGCCTTTTGGGCTGCGGAGTCAGGGGATGAAACCACCGTTTCAAGGGATACAGGCGCATGCCGTTGGCGATGACCAGGAGCGCGCTGCCCTCGTGGCCGATAATGGCCAGGGTTAAGTTGACGATGCCGAGGAAGGTGAGGAAGATCAAAAGCGCGATGGCCGCGAACGAGATGACCAGGTTCTGGCGGATAATCCGGAGCGCCTTGCGGCTTAAGCTGATGGTATAGCCGAGCCGGGAAAGGTCATCGCCCATGAGCGCGATGTCGGCCGTCTCCAGGGCCACGTCGGTGCCGGCGCTGCCCATGGCAATCCCGACCGAAGAAGCGGCCAGGGCCGGGGCGTCGTTAATGCCGTCTCCCACCATCCCCACTGTCTTATACCGCTCCAGGAGATTGTGGACCACGCGCACTTTTTCCTGGGGCAAAAGCCCGGCCCGGAACTCATCCACCCCGGCCCGGCGCGCAATGGCTTCGGCCGCGATCGGGTTATCGCCGGTAAGGAGGATCAGCTTCTTGATGCCGCGCCGGCGCAGGTCCGCCAGGGCGGCGGGGACTTGCTCGCGCATCCGGTCCGCCACCGCGAC
>CAIYYW010000370.1 GCA_903930515.1 uncultured delta proteobacterium
AATCGCGAGGAAAACCCGGGCTCTGCCTGCGAATGTATTTCCATAAGCCGGAGCGGATAAATTTTCAGGAGATATTCAATCCCCTGGTCCGGCCCGATCTTTTCCCAAAGGGTCAGCCGATCCCCTTCAACAAAAACCCGGTCTTGGTCCGCCCTGATTTTCCCGGACAAAGCCCGGAGCGAGACCAGCAGCAGCCGGACCAGATCCTGTTCATAAAAGCGGTCGGCTTGCTCGGGAAATTCCGGAAGCCAATCCGCTCGGTTGGAATACGCGGTCCGTCCCAGGAAATCCAAAAAAAGGAAGGAATCGTCTTCCATTTCCAGTTGGAAAATAGGCTGGCCGATGGGCAGGTATGCGTAAACCAAGGCCCGGACTTTTTCTCCCGGCTCCAGATATATTTCTCCCGAGAAAAATCCCTCCGGGCTGAGAGCCTGAAAGCCCGCGGAGATCGGGGGGCGTTTTTGCGACCGATATTTTTCCAAAAGCTCCGGCCCTGCGGCCGCGGGTTTCAGGCAGACTTCTTTCGCGCAGGCGCAAAGCGATGCCAGGATCAAAATCGGGATCCATATTTTTGCCATCGCTCCCCAGCATAAATAAAAAGCAGGCATAGGGCAAATCAGGTCCGGGGATTTTCGGTTTCCTTGCGGCCCCGGCCGAGCAGGACCAGGATGGTTGCGACGAGATCCAGAATAATAAATCCGATATAGGCGTAATTATAGGAATGAGTCAGGTCAAAGCTTTGTCCCATCATCAGATAGCCACCGCTCTGGAGCAGCAGGAACAGGCCGATGTAGCCGTAAACTTTGGGGAAATGTTCCCGGCCGAAGAATCCGGCGACCACGATGGGAAAGGTGCTCACCACTCCCCCCATCCCGAACCCGAACAGGATGATAAAGATTGAAATCCAGAAGGTATTCCTGGCAAAAAGCAGGATGGCCAGCCCGGCCACCTGGAAGAGAAAAGAAACCGCGACCACCTTGCATCCGTCAAAGCTGTCGCAGAGCCTTCCCCATCCGTATTTGCCGACCGTGCCCAGCAAGGCGGTCAGGACCATCATCGCCATCGCCTGATCGTCCGAGAAACCGATGTCGGAAAACCTGGGCTTGAGCTGGATCATCACTCCCACCACCGGCATCATCGCCAACCCATAAGCCAGCCCGACCATCCAGAACGCACGGGCGCGAAGGAAGTGCGCCAAAGGCGGAAGCCTGGTTTCCAGCTCGCCCGCGGTCAGCGGGGCGGGAGATTCCCGTCCCATATCCGTTTCTCGTTCCTGGCTCGCCGTTCCCGGTTTTTCCGGCTTAATCCCATCCACGACCATTCCGTAATCCTCCGGCCTTTTTTTCATAAATAAGGCCGCGGAGGAAATCACCAGGACCCAGGTCATCAAGCCGATGACCATGAACATTGTTGGGAGGTCGTATTTTTTTAACAGGAATAAAGCCAAGGGCGGGATCAAAACCCCGGAGAGGGACACCCCGGCGATGGAAATTCCCAGGGCTTTTCCGCGTTTTTTTTCAAACCAGTATGAGACCGCGGTATTGGGGACAATGCCGTGAAAGGCGCCGTTGCTGATGAAAAGAAAAGCGGAGAAGAGATAAAACAGGCCGAGTTGATGGGTCCGCCCCATCAGGGTGAAGCTGATCCCGGAGCAGAACGCCCCGATCAGCATCAGGGGCCTGGCCCCGTATTTCCGGATCAGCCTCCCGTAAAGCACCTGGGTGAGCAGGCCGACTGCCACGCCCAGGCTGGGCGCGATATTGATCTCGGTCCGGGACCATCCGTTCTGTCGGCAGATCGGCTCCAGCCATGCGTTAAAGCTGTAAAAGCCGGTGCCGGTGGCCATAAAATTCGCCATAAATGTGGACAGCACCACCAGCCATCCGTAAAATTTTCTCGGTTCCCTTTCCAAAACAACTCCTGAAACAAGTTTATTCGGATCAACTCCGACCCATCGGGCGAGAAAATATCTGGCCATAATCTTTCGGGATTGTCAAAAGCGGCGAAGGATATCCAGACCTGAACCATCAGGGTCAATCTTTTGATATTTGTTTTCAGCCGAATTTGCTTGCGCCAAAGATTCTGCGCAAACCACAAAAACGGTTCTGGCAAATAAATTATTTGGAATTATCGCGCCGCAAAACTCCCGGTCCAATCAGGCAATTCCGGGCCTTTTCCGCTCTGGAGCAATTCCCTCCATTTCTCGTCGGTGAGCCGGTCGGACATCGGCTGCTTGAACTCGTAATAGGAATAAACCGGCCCGGCTCCGATCAGGATATGTCCTTGAGGAAGTTTGTAAGCGACCAGCATCAGGCGCAAGTATCCGGTGCCTTCCTCCAGGACCTGCCGGGTGTTCTGGTCGGTATGCACATCCGCGATCAAAGTGGTTTTCTGGGTGGATGCGCCCGCGCCGGTGACAATGGCGTTGATATTTTCCGCAAAATCCTTGATGAAATCATAGTCCGCTTGCGTCAGCTTCTGATTCGCCAGTTCCCGGGTGGAAATATCCAGCAGTCTGCTCAGGACCGATTCCAGTTCCTTCAGCCGTCCCTTGCTCTCCGGGTCCAGGACCTTGAGGTCGTCCAGGCCCTTGATGGTCATCCGGGTCAGGGCAACCAGCCGGGCGTAAAATTCCGGCGCCGGCTCCACATAACCGACCACGGGGAATTGCGGCTCCGGGGGCGCCGCGGCTTCCGCGGTGATGGTCATCGTGTAGCTCTGCTTGGCGTAAAGGATGGTATCGTGCCGGAGCGCGGACCAGCTTCCGAGCGCGGCGTTCAACTCCTTGTCCTTCCAGGCATCGGTGCTCATAAAGGTTGGCCAGCCCTGCCCGCCCGGTTCCGCGATCAAAGATTTAAGCGCGTAGAGCCAGGACCAATACAGGTTTTGGTTCCAATCTTTTTCCGGCACCGCGTCAAATTGCTTTTTCAGCTTGTCAAAAGTTTCCTGGTACCGGCCGTATTGGGAATCGCCCAGGGTGTCCATGATCACTGGCGCGCGCTTGGACCCGAGCACGGCCATCACATCCAGCCCTCTTGGGAAAACGCGGATACACCCGACATCCGGGATGCAGGCGGTGGTGAAGCCATTTTTCCCGGTCAGGCTATCTATGGTCGGAGAAACCAACTGTCCGAGGATGAAGGAATCCGGGACATAGCGCTGTCCCATAAAGCGGAATCCCTGGGTCTTGGCCAGGGTGCGGACCAATTGCTCCGGGGTCATTGCGCGGTTTTTTTCAAAATCCAAATTCACCCCGGACTGGCCGGTTCCGGAATAAATGGCCGGCTGCCGCATCGCGGCGATTTTGGCCTGGAAAGACAGGAAGGTTTTATCATCAGACAGTTGGCCCGGCTTGAACTTGGTTCCGAATATTGAGCGCAAGGCATCCTGATAGTCATAAATGGTCAGGTCATCCGCAAACCCGACATAATACGCGCTCACCGCGTAAATCCGGTTCCACTTGGAGATCAGCGGCTGGTTGTCCACCTTAAGCTCGCTCGCGAGTCCGGCAATCGCGGTCGCAAGGATACTCTGAATTTTCGCTTCCTCCGGACTGACCAGGGCGTTGATCGCGAACGGCCCGTATTCTTTGTCGCCCTTGATCAACAGGGTCATCCTCCCATACCACATCATCGCCTTGAAATATCTTTTCAAGTTTTCGCTCTGGGTGTAATGACCGCGCGGGACATATTGCGAATAATCCTCGGCATAAGTGAAGAGGGATTTTTCTTTGACTTCCTTCTCAGTCGGAAATCCCGCGTGCTTTTCAATCTGGTCCAGCTCCCAACTCACTTTATCCTTGACCGCTTTGGGAACTTCCGCCTCGGGCTTGAGCAGTTTCAATCCCACCGTGAAATAGGCGGTTCCCTTGAGATAAGCCTGCTGGGTCGGCCCGGAAGCGGAGTTAGCCCGAAGCAGCATTTCCTGTTGCATAACCTTGCTCACCTTGATCAAGTCCGGATAAAATTCTTTCTCCTCGATCCGCTTCAAGGTCTCGTCAAATTGAATGTGATACAGATGAAGCAAAGAGTCGCTGGTCACGAACACCGGCAGATCCATCTTCTTGATCTGCTTATATGCTTCCACCACATCGTCGTTGCCGCCCCAAGCCACGGTCACCAATCCTTTTTTCAGAAGCAGTTCCGCGCCGGCTTTCGGGCTCAGCAGATAGGAAACCTTGGCATAGTTTTGAATCTGGGCCGGCTTGAGCGGGAGAGGATATGACGGCACCGCCGGGTTGATGGCAGCCTTGACCGGTTCGTAGTATTTGCCGAACTGGTCTTTCAGGCTCGGACCGCTCAAGGGCGCTGGAAGCATAATTTCTTTTTCCCCGGCCAGGCTTTTGCAATGGATCAGGACCCCGAGCAAGAGCAGGCCGGAAAAAAATCCCAGGTAACTGATTCTAAATCTCTTCATCTTCCCTCTCCTTTTTCCCCGGCTTATTCTTCCGGCGAGCCCAGCAATCCGTTTCCCGCGGATCCGGTAAAGCCGGCAAAAGTTTTAGTCCAGTCCGGAAGCGCCGGCGCTTTTCCAGATTCCAGCATCGCCCTCCATTTTTCATCCGTGAGCCGGTCCGACATCGGCTGCTTGAACTCGTAATAGGAATAGACCGGGCCGACCCCCACCAGGATATGCCCTTCCGGAAGTTTATACGCGACCAGAATCAGCCTCAAATACCCGGTCGCTTCTTCTAATACCTTGCCCGTGTTCTGGTCGGTATGCACATCCGCCACCAGGGTGGTCTTCTGAGTGGCATTTCCCGTGCCGGTGACAATGGAATTTATGTTGGCGGCAAAATCCTTGATGAAATCATAATCCGATTGTGTCAGCTTCTGGTTCGCAAGCTCCCGCGTGGAAATATCCAGCAATCTGTTCAATACCCCGTCCAGGTCTTGCAGCCGACTCTTGCTTTCCTGATCCAGGACCTTCAGTCCGGAAAGTCCTTTCTCCGTCATCCGGGTGAGCGCGATCAGCCTTGCGTAAAATTCCGGCGCCGGCTCCACATATCCTACCACCGGAAGTTCCCGTGGCATCGGCTCAGCCGAGGTGGTGTGAATGCCCGGGGTGTAGCTCTGCTTGACATAAAGAATAGTATCGTGCCGGAGCGCGGCCCAGCTCCCGAGCGCGGCGTTCAGTTCCTTGTCCTTCCAGGCGTCGGTCTGCATAAAGGTGGGCCAGCCCTGCCCGGCCGGCTCCGCGACCAAAGATTTAAGCGCATAGAGCCAGCTCCAGTAAAGGTTCTGGTTCCAATCTTTTTCCGGAACCGCGTCAAATTGCTTTTTCAGCTTGTCAAGTGTTTCCTGGTAGCGGCCGTATTGGGAATCGCCCAGGGTGTCCATGATTTTTGGAGCGCGCTTTGATCCGAGCACCGCCATCACATCCAGCCCGCGCGGAAAAGCTCTGACATAACCGAAATCCTCCACATAGTAAGAGGTGAAGCCGGGTTGACCGGTAAGTATATCAATGGTAGGCGCGACCATCTGGCTGAGGATGAACGAATCCGGAACATAGCGCTGTCCCATAAACCGGAAGCCCTGGGTCTTGGCCAGGATTTCCACTAACTGCTCCGGCTTTAAGGAGCCTTCCTTGTCCATATCAATGGCTGAAGCTCCGGTCCCGGAATAGATCGCGGGCTGGCGCAGGAGCGCGATTTTGGCCTGGAAGTTGAGAAAGGTTTTGTCATCCATCAGCCGGCTGGGCTTGAACTTGGTTCCCAACACGGCCCGCAAAGCGTCCTGATATTCATAAATGGTCAGGTCATCGGAAAAGCCCACATAGTAAGCGCTCACCGCGTAAATCCGATTCCATTTTTCAATCAGGGGCTGGTTGTCAACCTTGAGTTCGCCCGCCAGTCCGGAGATGACCGCGGCCAGAATGGTCTGGGTTTTGGCTTCCGCCGGAGACACTAACGCCTTTTCCATCGGACCGAATTTAGGGTCGCCCTTGATCAACAGGGTCATTCTTCCATACCACATCATCGCCTTGAAATATCTCTTCAGCTCCTCGGTCTGGGTGTAATGACCGCGCGGGACATATTGCGAATAATCCTCGGCATAAGTGAAGAGGGATTTTTCTTTGACTTCCTTCTCAGTCGGAAATCCCGCGTGCTTTTCAATCTGGTCCAGTTCCCAGTTCACCTTGTCCTTGACCGCTTTGGGAACTTCCGCCTCGGGCTTGAGCAGTTTCAATCCCACCGTGAAATAGGCCACTCCCTTGAGATACGCGGGCTTGGTGGATTCCGGGCTGGTCTGATACAGTTTCAGAAGCTCGGCCTGCATCGCCTGGCTGATCTTGATCAGGTCCGGATAAAATTCCTTCTGCTCGATCTGCTTCAAGGTCTCGTCAAACTGGATGTGGTAGAGATGAAGGAGCGAATCCGCGGTGACAAACACCGGGAGGTCCATTTGCTTGATCGCCTGATAGGCCTTGACCACATCGTCCTGAGCTCCCCAGTTGATGGTGACCAGGCCGTTCTTGCTCAAAAGGTCTTTGGCCGCCTGGTCAACAATCAAGCCGGAGATTTTATTGAAATTATAAATGTCTCCGGGCTTGAGCGGGAGCGGATAGGAGGGCACGGCCGGCTGGAGCTGGAATTTCACCGGCTGATAATATTTCCCGAACTGGCCCAAGAGGTCCGGGCTTTGGTTGGTCGCAGGCAGGTTGAATTCTTTTTCCAGCGCGGAAGCTTTGCATTGGATCAGGATGGCGAGGATCAGGGCGGTCAGACCGGCTTGGCAGAAAATTCTGGACTGTTTCATTTTTACCCTCCTATTTTTTGAGCCTTTACCTTTTCAATTATTGTAGCTCTAAAGACAAGGACAAGGCAAAAAGGTTTCCCAAATGCGCTAAACAGTGAAGGATGTCGCGCTTTTCACCCATTGTGAAGCGTGGCCCGTTCCCCTGCTTATTGAAAATCCACCGATCATAGTTAAGATGATGGCTATGGAATATGACTGGCCGGTGTTTAGGCCTCCCAGCGAGGCGGATTCTTTGATTATCCAGGCGACCCTGGGGTGTTCGGCCAACACCTGCAAGTTCTGCTATATGTATAAGACCAAGAAGTTCCGGGTGAGGCCTGCGGAAGATGTGCTCAAAGACCTGCAATGGTGCGCCAAACACGAGCGGGGCGTGACCCGGATTTTTATCGCGGACGGAGACGGCCTCGCGGTTCCGTCCCGGGAGTTGGTCAGGATCATCCGAAGCTGCTATGAGTTGTTCCCGGATCTGGAGCGGGTGACCAGTTACGCCAACCCGAAGAATTTGCTGGAAAAGAGCGAAGCGGAACTGAAGGAAATCCGCCAAGCCGGTTTGACAATGATCTATTATGGGATTGAGTCGGGAGACGATGATTTGCTGGAAAAGATCAAAAAGCAGGCCACCGCGCAGGAGATGGCGGAAGGATGCGCCAAGGCTCACCGGGCCGGGATGGAAATTTCGGTCACCGTGCTTTTGGGCTTGGCCGGAAAAAATGGAAGCGAGAACCACGCGACCCGGACCGCGGCGGTTTTGAACCGGATCAGCCCGCGCTATATCTCGGCCCTGACCCTGATGCTGGGACCGTTTGAGAAAAATTACGCCAAAGCGATGGGGAAGGATTTTGAATTCCTGGACAAGCTGGATTTCCTTCAAGAACTGAAATGGATGATCTCAGGACTGGCGGTAAAAAATTCCGTATTCCGCTCCAATCACGCTTCCAACTATCTGCCGCTCAAGGGCGATCTGCCCAAAGACCAGGCGCGTCTCCTGGAAACCATTGCATACGGCTTGAAGCATCCGGAAACCCTCAAGCCCGAGGAATTCCGGGCGCTCTGATTTTTTCAGCGCGGTTCCAGATCGCTTATTTCGAGCAGGATCCTTCCAAGCCGCAAATGAACCGGATGACCTCGGTATTGAACTGATCCGATTGTTCCACCATCGGGTACTGCGCGCTGCTGTTAAACACGCTCATCACCGAGTTCGGGATCACCTTGTCCAGGTACTCCGCCTCTTCCACTTTGATCAGCGGATCGTATCTCCCCCAGATGATCAGGGTGGGCGACTTGATCAGTTTCACCCGGGTGATCCAGTCCGTGCGATTTTCATCCTTGAGCGTGAGAATCCCCCAATAATCTTTCCGGCCCACATCCTGGAGGGAGAGGTGGGTGGCGATCAACTCGTCGGCGAACTCGCGGGTGTTGATCCAGTTGGAGTCGAATTTATATTTGATGATCCCCTCCACGAATTTTTCGCTCTGTTCGTTATCATTATAGATCAGCCTTCCGTACGGGCTGGAGGTGTTTTCAATCAGCTTATATTCCCTCTCATAGAACAACTTCCGGTAGGCGCTCCGGCCGGTCCTTTTAAGCAGGTTCCGATATATATCCACGCGCGCGGCCTTGCCCCGGTAGGCGTTGCGGGCGATCCACCTCGGATAGTGCCACCATAAATGCACCGGATAGTAAAAGGGGTGGGATTGCGTGCCATAGGGGCTGATCAGGATCAGCCCGGCCACCCGGTCCGGAAAGGTCAGGGTGTAATCAATGGCGAGCAGGCCGGAATAATCCTGTCCCGCCAGGATAACCTTTTTCAGGCCCTTGGCCTCGAGGAACTGGTTCAGATATTGAGTCATCTCCGGGACGGTGTACCTGGTGTCGGGCTTGGAGGAATTGCCGAACCCGGGAAGGTCCAGGGCGATCACATGGAATTTTTCCGAGAGCTGGTTGAAGTTATATTCCCAAGTGTCAATGGTGGAGATGGCTCCCAGATGGATCAGGGATTGGGAGTGGAGGGGGAAAACATATCCCAGCCCGGTGATGATGGCGAGGGAATCCCAGTAGGGGCCGGCCAGGAAGGATTGGCCGATGTCATAGGTGACGATCCCGCCGTGGATCAGGATCAGGGTTGGGCCCTGCCCTTTCTCAATGTAGCCGTAGTTGATCCCTCCGGCAGAGAGATACTGGGTGGGCGCGAAGTATTGGCGCGGCTGATAAACCTGGTAATGGCGGATTTTCATCAACTGTTCGTCAACGCGGGTGGTAACGCAACCGGCTCCGAAAACCATCAGGATCATCCCGGAAAGGATTCCAACCAGATATTTTTTACTGTCCATTAAAACCCCCCAAAGTTTGAATTTGTAATTTCTTAGCACACTCCTGGAAAATTGTAAAGGAGCTTATAAAAAAAGCAAACCCTCTTCCAATAAGTCCATCAGCGACTCCACCCCCATCTCGTCCCGGGCTTTCCGGGTCAGGTACCTCATCACCTTTCTCCCGAACCGGGTCACGATGATGGACTTGATTCCGCGATGATCCCTGGCCAGAAAACGGTCGCCGTCCTGCTCCAGTTCATAATACAAAATCCCCATCTCCTTCAGCCCGAACATAATCAGGTTTTCCACGACTTCATAGATGCCCAGGTAGCTGAGGAGCATTTGAGCATAGCGGTCTTTGTTCCCGGAGCCGGTGATCGGCCAGGTGGTATCGGCCGGAACCCGGCTGAGCAGTTCGGCGAATCCGCCCCTCTGTTCCTGGGCCCAGCCGGCAAAGGTGTTGGCGCCGAACCTCTGAAGCTCGCTCCACCTCACCCGGTTCCAGAGCGCGTCCAGCAGGATCACCAGTTGCTGGTCAAGATCCAGGGCCAAAAAGCGTTCGGAGCGAGGCGTGACCAGGAGCTGGGAGGATTGCCCGACCAGGAACAGGTCCAGGCTTCGTCCCAGATGGTAAAACAGGTTCAACCTCCGGAACTGATCCTGGTCGGCGTTGGCCGGATTTTTTTCCGGCTCGCTGAACATCTGGTTGATCCGGTACAGGTCCTTGCGCGGGAACCCGGCCCCGGCGGACTTGAGCCGGATCGGATGATGCGCGAGGTAATCGAGGAACAGTTGAAAATCCAGGATGATCCTGGGCTTAGACTTTTCCAGGTTGCGCACCAAAAAATACAGGCTCCGGTCCAGCCAGAACTCCGAATGGATTTCCCCGGAACCGCCCGGATCAGATTCCTCACCGGCCGCGGCGGTCCCGGGCGCGAATTTTTCCAGCAAATAATCCTTGCGGGAAAGGGATCCGGAAATTTCTTCCAAGGTCCGGCCGCTGATCCCTCCGGCTTGGAACAGGAACTGATAAAACTTGCGGAGACTGGGAATGAAATCCAGGAGTTCGGTTTTGCTCCCCTTGACCCGGCCGGGATACCAGTTGGTGAAAAAGTATTCAATGGTTTCCGTGTCCACTTCCCGGAACTCCATCCCCTCGCTCAGGTCGAGGAAGGATTGCGCGAAAAAGCGCAGGTTTTCCAGGTGCCCGCTGGAGCGGTCCCGGCTGACTCCCTGGTCCAAGAGCGCCTGATAAAACCCGTCCAAAAACTTTTGATCCTCTTCGGTCATCGTCGTTAAGGTTAAGCTAACACGCTTTGGGAAGGTCTTCAAGGAATCTATTTCCGCAATTTGGATTCGAAAATTTGACAAATGGTTCTATCTCAATAAAATAGATATTTCCAAATGAAGATTTACCGGGGAAAAATCGGGCCGATTTCGGAAGAGATTGTCAAGACCTTGACCGCGGACGGGGACATTGAGGTCGCGCCGGAGCAGGTTGGAGAAGTGATCCTGGATATGGAGGCGATCATCAAGGAGTATCTTCGGCTGGAAGAGGACTTGAACCGGCAGGCGCGGGAGATGGTCCAGAGCCGGGGGATGAACTACACCGAGTTCGGGAGGGTGAAGCGGGCGCTGGCCGAGGAGAAGAATTTTGAAGCGGGAGACCGCGCCCTGCAATGGATCGCGAGCCAGATGCTGGAATGTTTTATGATCAATGACCGGGTGAACGAGATTTATGCCGAGGACTGGGTATTGCGGAAGAAGATCATAAAGGTTTTTAACACCCAACTGGGCATGGAAGAGCAGGTTGACCGGGAAGCCCGCTCGCGGATCAAGAATATCCCGGAAGGCACTCCCGAATGGGAGATTGAATACCAGAAGGTCTTCAATCTGCTCGCCAAGAAAAAAGGTCTGGTCTGATCAGGGATTGAATCCCGCCTGCGCCCTCAGGGTTTTCCCCTGGGAATCATCGAAGCTGATCAATAACCGGTGCGGCGGGATCGGGTAATCGCCGGGATTCGAGTTTCCATAATCAATGGCCAGGATCACCACGGAAAAGCTGGCCTGAAAATTGCCCGGGAAACGTTCATAGGCCAGGTTGACTTCCTCCGATACCAGGTCCCCGCAGAGCCGGACCCGGGGCCGATAAATCGGGTCGGGGCTTAGGTTGCTCAGCCGGAAGCGGAAGATCAGGGTTCCATTTTCAAATTTGGTGTCGGTTTTTTCCAGGCCCAAATTGAACTTGCCCAGGTCTTCTCCGGCCGGGCAATAAAGCTGGTTATATTTGGCCACCAATTCCTTTTGCTTCCGCCGTTCCTGCTCCTGGAGCTTTTCAAAATCCGGTCCCGGGGAAAGGGGCCGGCTGGTTTTGAAAAAAAAGTTCTCCTGCTCATTGGTCCAGGTCTGAATCCGGCCCTCCAGGCCCGGCAATTGAAACCGGCCCGAAAAGGTTTGATTGCCGAAGCCGGTCAAGTCCTGAATCTCGCTCCAGCCGGTATCCAGGATTTTTTTCGCCTGGAGATAGTTTTCCCTGCTCGCTCTCACATTGTTCAGATCGCAAACCGGGACCGTGCCGGACAGGCACCAGTTGATCTGGTCTGACAGGAGTTGAATCCGCTTTTCCAAAACAACCGCCGCCTCCTCTTTCCAACTATCCGCCCCGCCTTTATTGCCGATCCGGGCCTCCCGGTCCGCCAGCCGGAAACAATACTCCACCTTCTCCCGCGCCGGCAGGTCCGAGGCGATCGCGGCGACCGCGGCCAACTCGGCCTGCTCAAAGCCGGCGTTCCCGGACCAGACGGCGTATTCCTGATTTCCGGCTATAAAATATTCGGCCTCTTTGGCCCAGAAATCCTCCGCAGACTGCCAGAGCTGTTTCGGGTCTTCCTTGGTGATCCCGGCTTTCAGGTTTTCCCGGTGGACCACATAATAACGGCTGCTCGACTGGTTGAGCCAGTTTTCCGCGTCCATTATTTTAGTCGCGGCCAGGGCGTAACCCTTCCCCGCCATCGCTTTTTTCGCGTCCGCCAGATTGACCCGGAAATTGGTGGAATCGGTCAGGGGAGGGTTGTCCTTCTGAAGAATCTGCCAGTGAAGCTCAATCTTCTCCAGCCGTTGGTTTAGCTGCGCCAGGCCCGGAGCCGGGCCGGCCTTCGCAGTTTCTTGCTTTTGCGCGCAAGCCCCGGCCAGCAAAGCCGCGGCCAGGAATACCGCGAACATTTTAAATCGTCGCATAGCAGGAATATATATCCGGGCTGAATTCAGGTCAAATGAAGAGGCCGGTGCGACGGGCCTCTTGCCCGTCTCCGGCCGAAACTGCGGATGGACCTTATCTGGCGGGCCTGGCCTGGAAGATCGGGAACAGGCGCCCGACCAGGCCGATCAAGACCATGCTCGCCACGAAGAGCATAATCGCGATGGCCAGTTCCTGCCAGGAGGGGAAATAATGAGCCTTGTTCTGGAGGATGAAACCCACGATCACGATATTGATACGGTTGAGCAAAATCCCCAGAATCGCCATCAGCGACGCGATCAGGAGACCGAGCCGGGTTTCGCGCATCCGGCGGAACGAGAGCGCCGCCATCGGGACGATCACTCCCAGCAGGATTTCAATTCCGTAATAAGTCGCAGCCCTGGGGTTGGCGGAGATCAGCGCCCATTTCCCCATCCGGGTGAAATCAATCAGGGCCACGGCCAAGTAGATGCCCAGGATCGCGATCATAGACTTGCTCAGGGTCCGGATCAGGTCTCGGGTGAAAATCTTGCCGGAGAATTTTTCCCCCGCGCACATCTGCAAGACCAGGAACCCGAGCCCGCCGGCCGGGGCGGAGAGCAGAAACAGGTATGGCATCCAGGTGGAATACCAGATCGGGTTGAGCTTTCCCGGGGTGAGCACGAACAGGGCGCCGAACGAGGATTGATGGAGCAATGACAGGACCGCGCCGGTGGCCGCCAATACCACGCATAATTTATGCAACAGCCCGCTGATCCTATGCCAGCCCAGGCCCTCGGTGGCCGGGATGCTCAATTCCACCCCCAGCACGGTGGTGTAGAGCATCAGGCACCAGCTCACCTCAAACATCGGAGAATGATGGTTCCACATCACGATCGGATGCCAGAAATGCTGGGGCAGGCCGATGTCATAGATCAACACCACCATGACCAGGCTGTATCCGGTGAACGCGGTGAGCACCGCCGGCCTCACCATCGGCTTCAGGCTTTCAATATGAAAGACAAAAAAGAGCGCGCAGAAAATAAACCCGCCCGAACTGATCGCGATCAGCGCCAGGTCCAGCCAGACCCATAATCCCCAGGGCAATTGATCCGAAAGATCGGTGGTTGCGCCCAGACCTTTAGAAAACCGAAGCCAGCTCGCGTATAAGCCGACCAGGATCACCGCGGCAAAAACCAGATAAACGATCAGAGATTTGAGCCGACCCCGCGATTTAGCTCCGCTCATTTGTGACCCTTTTCGTTCTTGGATTGGCAAGCCTCGGCCTCGGCCACTTCTTTCTTCCTCCGGGTCAGCCACCAGATCCCGCTCAGGATCAACCCTCCTCCCACCGCCACGAACGGAACCTTCCGCATATGCTCCCAGGTCAGGTCCGGAAGCGGGGTGGTGATCTTGGGAACGATCAATCCGAAATTGGAGATGTCCTGCCCGGCAATGGTCAGCACCGAGGACCCTCCCGCCTCCTTCTCCCCGAAAATGTGCTGGTAATAACTGCCCGGATCGCTCTTGATCCGATCCCGCGCTTCCTCAAGCAACGCGTCGCGCCGTCCGAATTTGGTCGCCCCTGTCGGGCAGACCTGGGCGCAGGCGGTCTGTTTGCCTTGTGTCAACAGATGGATGCAGAAATCGCATTTCCGTACCAGCGGACTTGCCCGGTCCCACTGATAGCGGGGAATGTTATAAGGACAGGCAACCATACAATATCGGCACCCGATGCATTTGTCACCGTCATACACCACCGGGCCTTCCGGCAGCCGGCGCAAAGCCCCCACCGGGCAGGCCGAGACGCAGGCCGGACTCAAGCAATGTCGGCAGAATTCCCGGCAAAACACTCCGTCCAACTCTTTAACGATGGTGAAGGTTTCCCCGTTAAGGTCCGGGGGGTTGGGCTCGCCGGGAAGATTATGGGCCTTTTTACATCCGATCGAGCACGCTTTACACCCGATGCAGAGCGTGGAATCAAACAGAATCCCTGCTCCCATCACTGACGCCCTTTCAACTGCCCGCTTAATCCGGCTGATTCCATTGGTAAATCCGAAATCATTAAAATAATGATAGTAGAAATTGATAAAATTAAAAGGGGGTTTGACAAAATGACCGGTTCCAGCCGGCAAAAAGTTTTTAATTCCGGCCCCTCGGATGGATTCCTGAACCT
>CAIYYW010000371.1 GCA_903930515.1 uncultured delta proteobacterium
CCGGCTGATCATGGTTTTGCCTCCCTTTTCCGACCGCTTCTCAGGCCGTATTGAATAGTATCCAGAAACCAATACCCATCCCGCAGAATGGGCTTGCTTTTAATGATTTTGATTTTCTTCTTGAAGATAGGCCCATTGAGCACCAGCGTGTGATATTCGCCCTGCTCTCCGCACCGGTCAATTTTATGGTCTTTTAAGTATTTCAAAAACTTTTTATCCAGTCTTTGACCAACCCATTTTTTATCAATTAGATTGGCATTAGCGCTGATTACAATTGCTTCAAAGCCGGCGTTAATAAATTCGCGGAGAATTTTTTCGGGGTCCTGTCCCCAGAGCGGTTCCAGAGCTTTAATCCCCAGTTCACCGCAAATTCTCTCCACCCACTCCCGATGTCCCTGGATATAAATATCGCCAAAGATCATTCCGGTGATGCCGTTGGGAATCAAACTCTTTACCGCTTTTTTAAACGCCGGTTCATAGTCATCATCTTTGGTCTCCTTCTGTAAGAGCGGAATGCCGATCGCGCCCGCCTGGAGTTGGATCAATTTCGCTTCGGTCCCGTGGAATCTGACCCGATGATATTTTTTAGAAATAAAATTTACCAGATGAGAAACTCTATATCCTTTTGCGAGCGCTTGATAAAACGCAAAACAACTGTCCTTCCCGCCGCTCCAGGAGGAAATGCAGTTCATCCCTTCCGCCGGCCCGGTCATCCCTTGTCTCCCTTGATCCGGACCGGGATTCCGGCCACCAGCAGATATACCTGGTCCGCAACATTCGCCAGCATCTGGTTCGCCCGGCCCTGCAGGTCCCGGAACCGGCGTGTGAGCGGATCAGCCGGGACGATCCCCTGTCCCACCTCGTTGCTGACCAGGATGATGGCAACGCCGGGACGGGAAATAATTTGGCAAAGCTTTTCCAGCTCCAAAATAATTTCCGATTCCTTTTTCCCGGCCAGAAGCAGATTGGAGAGCCAGAGCGTGAGGCAGTCAACCACAATCACCCGGCTGTTTTTCTCCGCTTGTCTTAATGCCCGGTTAAGCTTCAACGGCTCCTCCATCACCCTCCAATCCGCGCCCCGCGCGCGCCGATGACTCGCAATCCTTTGAGCCATTTCTTCGTCCTTCGGCTCCAGGGTCGCGATCAGGGTCTTGCGGGAAAAACCCGAGGCCAGCTCCAGCGCGTATCTGCTCTTGCCGCTCCGGGCACCCCCCAAAACCAGAATGCCCTGTCCCGTCTTTTTCATTTCCCGGCCTTGGCCTCCAGGTTATAGCTCACGCCCAAATAGAAAGTCTGGGGCATCGTGCCATACCCGTACACTTCATAATATTCCTCGTTAAAAATGTTTTCCGCCCGGAAATTCAGGGCCAGGTCGTCCCGCGCCTGCCATTTGGCCCCGGCGTTCACCACCGTGTAGGGATCCAGCTTCACCCGCTTCTCAGCAAACATTTCAAAAACCTGATCCTCGGTTTCTCCCCGATGAATGCCCCAGAGATTAAGCTCAATTTTTTGCGCCGGCCGAAAAGCCAGGCCAAAGCCATACTTCTCTCCCCATCTCCGGATCAGCTTTTCTCCGGTCTCCTGATCGCGCGCGTCAACAAAGGTATAGGAACCATTCAGGTCCAGCGATGGGATCGGCTGGGCGAGAACTGCGGCTTCCCATCCATCCGCCCTGGCTTCCGCAATGTTGTTATAAGCATAGGTCAGATTATCCCAGACGATCAAATCCGAATACCGGGCCTCAAAATAAGTTGCGCTCAGTTTGAGTTTTCCGTCAAAAAGTTGCTGATCCAGTCCCACTTCCCAGCTCCGGCTCTGTTCCGGCACCAGCTCCGGATTGCCGACCTGGAATTCGCCCACCGTGCCGTAAAGCTGGAACAGGCTGGGGGCCTTGAACCCGGCGCCGATCCCGGCGCGGAATTTTGGCCCGAGCTTGAAAGGCTCAAGATAACCGCTGAAATCTCCGGTGGTGTAATTTCCGAATTGTTCATTATCATCGGCGCGGCCTCCAGCCAGGAACCCGTATGGTTGCTGGTGATAATCCCAAAGCAGGAACGCGCTCCGGGTGACCAGGGTCTTGCGGTCAAACTCGTCCTGATACGGCCCGAAATCGCTGCTGCCCGTAATATCGCTCTTCCCGGATTCATCCTGGTATTCCAGCCCGGCCACCATCCGGTTCGCGAGGTCCGGGGTGAATTCGCCCTGCCAGGAGAGCTTGCTCAGGTTGCTTTTGTAATCTCCATCCATTGAGTTATTCGGATGAGCCTGGTCCGGATCATCGTCATAAACC
>CAIYYW010000372.1 GCA_903930515.1 uncultured delta proteobacterium
ATCTAGGTGGACGAACGGTAGGGAAATGTTCAAATACGGCAGCGCCCAGGCGATCATTGCTCCGTATGCCTGCAGCGACCGGTTCGTGCCCGACGCTGACTGCCTGCAAGCCGTGATCTCGGAAGCCGTCCCCACCGGCGCGGATACTGAAATTGGGGTCAGGGCTTTAGTTTAAAGTTAACGATTTATGGAACAGGCTCAAATGTCGCGGGTCCGGGTTTGATCGCAGGGTTGCCCCAAGGCTTTGCTTTTTCCTTTTAACTTTTTACTTTGTTCAGTTTGAGAATATGGTCTTGCGCTCCACCACCTTGCCGATGATTTCAAAGCGGTCCTTCCGGTCCAGGATGATGTCATCGTATTTGTTGTTGAGGGGCTTCAAGATCACCAGTCGGTCCTTGAGCATCAGCTTCTTGAAGGTGACCTCGCCCTTGAGCCGGACGATTACATAATCCCCGCTTTTCGCTTTCAGGTTCGGGTTGATGATGATGATATCGCCCTGATGGAACAGCGGCTCCATGGAATCGTTTTCAACCTTGAGCGCGAACAGGTTCCGGCCCTTGGTGTCCGAATAAACAAAATCGTCCGCGCTTAAGGGGCCGATGTCGCCGGTTTCGCTCGGGGAAAATTTTCCCGCCTGAACCCATCCCAAAATCGGGACCTGTTTCCCATACCCCAGCTCCCAGGGTTTCACATTGTCAAACTTCTTCGCGTCCCTGAGGCCCCGAACCGGACCGGCTAAAGGGTCCAAATATTGACGCGCCGCTTCCGGAGCCTTTTGATAATGCGCCGTCCTCAGCAAAAATCCCGGCTCAATCCGCAAAACCTCCCCAAGCTTCACCAGGATCTCGTCCCCCGGAACCCGCCGGCCCCGCAATACCTGCGAAATGTAAACCGCGCTTACCCCAACCGACTCCGCCAGCATTTTGTAGTTCATCCCCAACTGCTCCCGCTTCAAATCCAGCAATTCCGAAAGCTTCTTCATCAGCGCCTCCTGCTTTCCTTTTAATTTTCAACCGGTTAAGACCGGCTGTTCAGCCAAACTAAACAAATAGTTTACTTAAAACCATTTTTTACTTGACAAATAACAAACTGTTTGCTTTAATAGTAGCAGATTTTCGGGGATTTGTCAAGAAAACAATCTAACCAAGGGGAGGTGTCGGATGGAATTCAGGTATGACCGGATCAGGGAATTGCGGGAAAAGCATAATTATTCCCTGAGCGTGGCGGTTCGTTTGCTCAAGTCCCGGGCAGGCTTCAGGCTCAGCCGCGGCGGCTTCAGTATGTGGGAGACGGGGAGGATGCTTCCCAGCCTTCCGGGCTTAATGGCCCTCTCCGAGCTTTACGGGGTTGACCCGGGATATTTTTTTGAACCCCGCACGAGCTAACTGTTTGCTTAGGAGGGGGAAGGGGATGAAGCCGAATCAGGATCAGGAAGGGCCGGACCAGACGATGCTTTTGGAGGAGTCCGGAAGGTTGCTGGCTCTGGCCGGGGGCTTTCGGGTTCCGGGGATTCAAATTGATCTATCCACCGCGGTCTGGCTCTGGTCGGCCGGGGAGACGGGAATTGCGGAAGCAAAGGAGGCGAAGCAATGATTTGTCAGGAATGTTTGAAGCGATCGGTCTGCCAAGGGTCGTGCGCGAAGCTGGATCAGGAGCTGGAAAAGGTGATCGGGTATTTGCGGGAGGATTTGATCGAGCCGGAGTTGGCGCAGAAATTACTGGAGGATCCGGTGGAGATTTTTCCAAAGGACCCGATGGAATGGATTGCGGATTTGCTGAATCTAAAAGAGACGGTTTCCAGCCTGGAAGAACCGCAGCGGTCAATGATTGAGGGATATTTCTGGGAGGGCAAGGGGATCAAGGAGCTGGCAGGGGAGTCGGGGGTCTCCCGGACCCAGGTTTTCCGAAGGTTGGAACAGGGGATCTCGGATTTACGGGAGAGGTTGTCGGGCAAATTCAACCGGCAAAAGGGGATACCCTTTGGGAGAAAATTTGGCTATAATAGCAGGGCTGAGAATGGGCAAGATCAAGAAGAAGGCGAGCCGGAAGCAAAAGCCGATCCCGGATCTGCGGATGGAGCCGCGGAAGGCGGCTGCTCCGGTTCCGGTAGAGGCGGAGCCGGCTGATCCCGGGCTTGGGAAAGCAATGGCAGCCGAGGCCGGGAATAAGCTGGCGGTGTATAACCGTCCGGGCAAGCTGAACCGGCTCCAGCCTCTCCAGTATTACCTGATGGAGGCCCAACAGTATCCGGTGCTGGCCCAAACCGAAGAAAACGAGCTGGCGAAAAAGTATAAGGAGAAGGGGGACCAGAAGGCGGGTCAGATGCTGGCCCTGGCCAATCTCCGGCTGGTGGTGAAAATCGCCCTGGAATATAAACGGAACTGGATTGATCTTTTAGACCTGGTCCAGGAAGGCAATCTGGGATTGTTGCAGGCGGTGAAAAAATTTGACCCGTACCGCGGGATCAAGTTCAGCACTTATGCCTCGTACTGGATCCGGGCCTATGTCCTGAAATTTTTAATGGACAATTACCGGCTGGTCAAGATCGGAACCACCCAGGCCCAGCGCAAGCTCTTCTTCAACCTCAAGAAAGAAAAAGAGCGGCTGGAGGCCGGAGGTTTCCAGCCCACCCCGAGCCTTCTGGCCAAGAATTTGTCCACCAGCGTCAAGGAGGTTCAGGAGATGGAGAGCCGGTTGTCCCACCCGGAGGAATCAATGGAAATGCCGGTTACGGATGACGGCAAGCAGACTTTAGGCGCGACCCTTTCGGACGATGGGGAGAACCTTGCGCAGAAACTTGCGGAAAGCGAATTCAAGGGCTTGATTGAGGGCAAGCTCAAAGAATTCCGGAAGAGATTGTCGGAAGCGAACTCGGAAAAGGAGATGTATATTTTCGACCACCGCCTCCTGACCGAAGACCCGCTCACCCTTCAGGAAGTGGGGGAAAAATTCAAAATCAGCAGAGAACGGATCCGGCAGTTGGAAGTGCGCCTGCTCCGGAAGCTCAAGGATTTTCTCAAACAGGAACTGCCGGATTTTGAAGATTACGATTTCCTGAACCATTGAAATATTAAATGGACAAGTTTGAATTGATCAGCGAATATTCCCCGAAGGGAGACCAGCCCCAGGCGATCGAGCAACTGAGCAGCCACCTGGAGAAGGGGGTTTCGCACCAGGTGTTGCTGGGGGTGACCGGCTCGGGCAAGACCTTCACCATGGCCAATGTGATCGCCCGTCTCAACCGGCCCGCCCTGATCGTCGCGCCCAACAAGACCCTGGCCGCGCAATTGTTCAGCGAATTCAAGCAGCTTTTTCCCAAGAACGCGGTTGGATTCTTCGTGAGCTATTATGACTACTACCAGCCCGAGGCCTATCTCCCGTCCACCGACACCTATATTGAGAAAGACTCATCCATCAACGAGCAGATTGACCAGATGCGGCATTTCGCAACCTGCTCGCTCCTTTCGCGCAACGATGTGATCATCATCGCCAGCGTGTCCTGCATTTACGGATTGGGATCGCCGGAGGCGTATTACGGTCTTTTGCTGCGGTTGGAGGCGGGCAAGGAATACCCGCGCGATCAAGTGCTCAAGAAGCTGGTGGAGATCCAATATGAGCGGAACGATTTGGATTTCCATCGCGGGTCGTTCCGGGTGCGGGGGGAGGTGCTGGAGATTTTCCCGGCTTACGAGGAAGAGCAGGCGATCCGGGTGGAATTTTTCGGGGATTCGGTGGAAAAGATTTATCAGATTGATCCGCTCCGGGGGAAACGGATCGGGGATTTGGAAAAGGCGGCTATTTTCCCGGCCAGCCATTATGTTGCTTTTCAGGAAAACCGGGAACAGGCGATCCGTCTGATCCAGGAGGAGCTGGACCAGAGGTCCTCGGAACTGAGGGCCGCGGGCAAGCTGCTGGAGACGGAGCGGCTGGTTCAGAGGACGATGTATGACATTGAGATGCTGAGAGAGACCGGGCATTGCGCCGGGATAGAAAATTATTCCAGACCCCTGGCCGGAAGGAAACCGGGGGAGCCGCCTTTCACGCTCCTGGATTATTTCCCGAAAGACTATCTCCTGTTCATAGAC
>CAIYYW010000373.1 GCA_903930515.1 uncultured delta proteobacterium
AGGTATTTTTTGCGACTTAGTGGTAAAGGCGCGGCCCCTGCCCGATTTTTCCGGCTGCCGGCTGCCGGCTAGTTGATCAAAGTTTGCCGTTGCAGTTGGATCAAATTCGCGCGCTCGGGAAGGACGGCTTTGGTTTCCAGGTAGTATTTGACGGCCTTTCGGATGGCGATTCGGATGTCGTTTTGGGGCAGGCCCAGTTCTTTGATGGCTTTGGAGCAATCCGCGAATTCGTTGTATCCGGTATGGAGGGCCTGTTCAATGGCTGCGAGGGGCTCTCGCTTGGTTATGTTGGAGATAGGCTCGTTGATCTCGGCGATGATCCGGACAATGATTTTGGGCATCCTGAATCTGGGCGGCTTGAGTCCGGTCAGTTCGGCTAGGATCTGGAAGAAATCCTTGAGATAGCAATTGAAATTTCCCAGGATGTATCTCTCTCCGATCCGGCCCTTTTGGTCCGCGAGCACAAATCCCTTTGCGAGATCGTCCACATCAATCAAATTGATCCCGACCTCCACATAGGCGACCATTTTTCCATTGAGGAAATCCAGGATCATTCTTCCGGTCGGGGTGGGGACAAAGTCGCGCTCTCCGATGGGGGATGCCGGGTTCACGATCACAATCGGCAATTTCTTGAGATATTCGCAGGCAAGCTTCTCGCTCAGGAATTTGCTTTCGCGATAGGGCTGGCGGGCGCAATCCTTCAGGTCCGGGTAGTCGGCTTCCGTGCTGGGGCGGTTTTTGTGGAACCCGACCGAGGAGATGGAGCTGGTGTAAACAATCCGGTCCAGGTTGAATTTGCAAGCCGCGTCCAGGATGTTGCGCGTGCCCTCAATATTGGTCTTGCGGATGAAATCAGATCCTTGGGGATGCCAGTGCCGGTAGATCGCGGCCAGTTGATAGAGCTTGTCGCAGCCTTTGAGCGCGCCCAAGAGCGACGGCGGGTCCAGCAGGTTTCCTTCCACCAGTTCAAGGTCCAGGCCCTTCAGGTTTCTCAAATCCTCCCCGGGCAGGAACATTGCCTTGACCTCCCGGCCGTCATTCAAGAGCGCGCGCGCCACGGCCGATCCGATCAGGCCTCCCGCGCCGGTAACCAGGGTTTTCATTTTCAGATCCCTTTGCTCCGGACGGTTTTGCAGATGCCGGACGGTTTCTCAGCTTTCCCGCCCGGGCCGGCGATCAATTTTTCAATCGGGATGTATCCGGTTCCGATGGACCTTGCCACGCCCGCGTTGGTCACCAGGCCTTTGGCCGCTCCGGCCGGCGTATAAATATTGATCCCGGCGCTGATGGCCGGGTCCTGGAGGCTGGCCTGTTCCAAACCAGACCTCGCGATCCGGGCCAGATACGGGAAGGTGGCATTGGCCAGGGCCTGGGCGCTGGTCTTGGCGACTGCGCCGGGCATATTGGCCACGCAATAATGGGTCACCCCGTGTTTTTTGAAAGTGGGATGGTCGTGGGTGGTCGGACGGGTGGTCGCGATGCATCCGCCTTGGTCAACTGCGATGTCAACAATCACCGATCCCGGTTTCATCTTTTTAACCAGACTTTCCGGAACAATCACCGGCGCCCTGGCTCCCGTGATCAGGACCGCGCCGATCAGGAGGTCGGCCTCGGGAACATATTTTTCCAGGTTGGCCGGATCGCTCATCACCGTGATCACCCGGCCGTTGAACAGGTCGTCCAGATGCTCCAGCCGGCTCAGGTTGATGTCCATTACAATCACCTGCGCGCCCATCCCCTGGGCCAATCTCGCCGCGTTCATCCCGGCGGTTCCGGCTCCGATTACCACCACCTTGCAGGGAGCGACCCCCGGAACTCCTCCTAGCAAAACCCCCGGCCCGCCCCGGTCCCGCATCAAATACGAAGCCCCGACCTGGACCGACATCCTTCCCGCGATCTCGCTCATCGGGATCAGGCAGGGCAACAAGCCGTCCATAGTCTGGATCGTCTCCAGCGCGACCGCGTTCACTCCGGCTGAAATCAGCGCCCGGGTCAACCCCGGCACCGGCGCCAGATGCAGGTAGCAGAAGAGGATCTGACCGCGCCTCATCCTCAGGTATTCAATCTTTTGCGGCTCCTTGACCTTGACGATTATTTCCGCTTTTTTCCAAACCTGATCCGCGCCTTTGATGATTTCCGCCCCCGCGGCGCGGAAAATATGATCCGGGTATCCGGCGTAAATCCCGGCCCCGGCCTGGATCAGGACCTGATGTCCTTCATTGACCAGACTCCGAACCCCGCCCGGCAGAACCGCCACCCGGTATTCCGCGGTCTTGATCTCCTTTGGTATCCCAATAATCATTTTACCCCGCCACCCCCAATTCCTTCTCCATCACCGGAATGGACTGATCAATAATGTCCACCATCCGATCAATCATCTCCTTATCCATAATCAACGCCGGGGCCACGCAAACCGTTTCCATGGTGGAAGACCGGATATAAAGACCGCGCTTCCAGCATTCGTCCACCAGAAGGTCCGGCGCGCTGTTCTCCGGCAAAATCGGCGTGCGCTTCTCCCGGTCTCCCACCAGCTCAATCGCCGCCAGCATCCCCATCCCGCGCACATCCCCGACCGACTTGTGCCGGCGCAGACTGTTCAATCCTTTCATCAGGTATGCCCCGTTCTCCGCGGATTTTTTTACCAAGCCCTCCTGCTCAATCACCTGGATATTGGCCAGTCCCGCGGCGCACGCCACCGGGTGGTTCATATAAGTGAACCCGTGCATAAGCGGCAGCCGCTCGTCCTGAAACTCTCCGATCGTGTCATAAATTTTCCCGTCCATAACCGCGGCCCCCAGCGGGATATGACCGGAACTGATTCCCTTGGCCAGGCTCAACATATCCGGCCGGATCCCGCCCCAATGCTCATGGCCGAACATCTTCCCGGTCCGGCCGAAGCCGGTGATCACCTCGTC
>CAIYYW010000374.1 GCA_903930515.1 uncultured delta proteobacterium
AGGTAGCTCAGTAGGTAGAGCAGCGGACTGAAAATCCGCGTGTGGTCGGTTCGATTCCGTCCCTGGCCACCAGATTGAATCTGCAATCTCAGAAAAACCGCGTGCGTCCATTTTTGCGCGGGTTTCCGATCCTGCTTTGAAGGAACCGTCTGATCCAACAGATTATTGTCAAATGGTTTCCTCGGAATCACGCATTTGATATACTTGGGAGAGTTGATGGGTTATGCAATTCCATTCAAGGCCGGGATATCGCTGAAAACCAAGAAAACTTAAACCGGGAGGCGGGCGTGAAAAAGGTATGGATGGCTGGCGTGGCGATAGTGGCGGCGATGATGCCGGGGCTGGTTTGGCCGGGGTCAGGGCAGGGGAGTATTGAAGATTTGGAGCAGGAATTCAAGACCCTGCCGATGGAGGCGAGATCCCATACCGGGCCTTTGTTTTGGCTTCACGGAGATGAAAGCCGGGCGCAGTTGGAAGGTGAATTGCAGAAGGTTCTGGAAGGCGGCAACGGCACTTTCACGGCTGAGTCGCGTCCGCACATAGATTGGCTGGGCGAGGGTTGGTATCGCGACCTGGCGATCTGCCTGGAGTTTGCGAAGAAGCACAAGATGACGATGTGGATCTTTGACGAGAAATGGTGGCCGAGCGGCGAGGTTGGGGGAAAGGTGCCCCAGGAATATGGGAGCAAGGTTCTGGTGGGCAAAGCTATCTCCGTTAGCGGGCCGAAGCAAGTGGAACTGACGGGTTTGGGAGGCCGATTGGTCGCGGTGATCGCGGGACTGGAGAAGGACGGCGGGGTGGACGGGGAGAGCCTTTTGGACCTGACCGGCAAGGTGAGCAATGGCAAGATGGGATGGGACGCTCCGGAGGGGAATTGGAGCGTGATGAATTTCAGTTGGGAATACAGGGAAAAGGGGCGCGGGAATATCTTGGTGGACGGGGCGAGCCGGGACGCGGTGGAGTGGTATTTGCAGACGGTTTACCAGCCGCATTACGACCGGTTCAAGGACGACTTTGGAGAAACCATCCGGGGATTTTTTTATGATGAACCGAAGACCTTGGGCGACTGGGGAGGCGAGTTGATCCCGCTCTTGAAATCCCGGGGGGTGGACTGGAAGAAGGCGCTGGTGGGATGGAAGTTCAAGCTGGCGGGCGAGGATCAGATTGCCGCTCAGTATCAATACCAGGACGCCAAGGCAGAGGCGTGGGGCAAAACCCTTTACGGAGGCATCTCGCAGTGGTGCCGGGCGCATAAGGTGGTTTCAATCGGGCATTTCCTGGAGCACAACCGCGAGTATCTCAGGCAGGACTTGTGCGCCGGGAATATGTTCCAACTAATGAAATACACGGATATGGGCGGGATTGACCTGGTCTTTAAGCAGCTTATGCCCGGGGAGCGGCCCATGGGAATTTACCAGATCGCCAAGCTGGGCAGTTCCATTTCTCATATTTACGGAAAGCAGGACGACCTCGCGATGGTGGAGATTTTCGGGGCGCGCGGCCAGGCCCTTCCCTACCCGGAAATGAAGTGGCTGACCGACCATACTCAGGTCAGGGGGGTGAACTTTTTTATCCCGCATTCGTTCAACCCGCGCGCTCCCTATGACCGCGATTGCCCCCCGTATTTTTACAACGGCGGATTTGAGCCGCGCTTTCCGCTCTACCGGGTGTTCGCGGACTATTTGAGCCGGCTGAGTTTGATCTTGACCGGAGGCCGTCATATCGCGCCGGTGGCTCTGCTGTTTATCGGCAACAGCGCGCATGTCGGGAAGGCGGTTCCGCCCGAGGAGATGACGACCGCGCTGCAGGACGCGCTCTTTGACCTGGATTGGATGCCTTATGATGTTTTTGAGCGAGACACCCGGCTCGCGGGCAAGGAGATCAAACTGTTCGGAGAGAGTTATAAAGTTTTGGTGGTTCCTCCGGTGGAGGTGATTCCATATCGGACATTGGAGAAGGCCATGGAATTTTTGGATCTGGGCGGCGTGGTGGTCGGGTATGGCTTTTTGCCAGGCAAGTCGGCGACCCTGGGCAAGACCGGCAAGGAGATCGCGGAGTTGACCAATGCGATCTGGGGAGCGGAAGCTAAGCCGGGATTGACCGCGAAGAAGACCAATGTCCTGGGTGGGCGATCCTATTTTCTGGCCGAGAAGCCGACCCCGGAGGAGATCCAGCGGGTTTTGACCGGAGACGCCGGAATCCACCCGACCCTGGAGGTGGTTGAAGGAAAAACAGGCCATTGGCTGCATATCCTGCACCGGGTGAAAGAAGGCCGGGACATTTTTTTCATTGCCAACCAGAACCTGGCCAAAGGGCCGCGCCCTTTCAAGTTCCGGGTCACGGCTATGGGCGAGCCTGAATGCTGGGACGCGATGAGGAACGAGATTACCGCGGTGGAATATAGGCGGCTGGGCAAGGATCAGGTGGAGATCAGCCTGACCCTGGAGCCTGATGAGAGCGTGCTCTTGGTGTTCAATCCGGAGAAGCGAATGCTGCCGATGAGGCTTGATTCCGGGGCCCGGCCCGCAAGAGAGATTATGGTTGAGCGGGACCTGAGCGGCAACGAATCGCCTTTGCCCAAGATCAATTGGCGGGCTTGGTTGAAGGCAAAGTGGAAAATCACCCTGAGTCCGGTCAAGGCCGACCCGTTCAACGGAACAGCCGAATTACCGGGGGAGGTTGATTTGGACAAGGCGCGGATATATCTGGTATGCGACGAGATTGCGCCGGAAGAGGCGGCCCGGGTGACGGTGAACGGACTTGATGCCGGCGGGTTCATTGAGAAGCCCCTGCGCCTGGAAGTGACGAAATATCTGAAGCCCGGGGAGAACACGATCCGGATTGAGCCGTTTGCGCCGAACCGGGCGATTCTCGCGGTATTTAAGGAATAGGCGGCTGACTTTTTTGACGCGCATCCAGAACGGACAAGATGAGGTTTACTACAAGATGAAAATAACATAGAATGCTTGATAGACCGGGTCAAAGAATTGTCAGGAAGGGGAGCGATGAAGAAAAAGGAAAAGCTTTTGCAGGGCAATTTTAATGCCGTAAACCGGAGGCGATTTATCCTGGCGGGATGCGCGGCCTGCGCCGGCGCCGCGGTTCCCAAAATGATGCGGCCTGCGGAGAGCCGCGGCAAAATGCGGATCCGGGTGGTATATGCTTTGTCCGCGGTGAAGCAGGCAACGCCGGACTGGCCGAATCTGGGTTTTGATTTCGCGCCGGTGATGGAAAAGATCAACAACACACTCGCCAATGCCTTTCCGGAGATGGAGTTCCTTCCCGTTACCTCTATCGGACCGCTGGGAGCGAACAACCCCCTGTTCCGGGACAGCCTATCCCATATTGACGGCTATATTATTTATCAGATGAACAGCGCCGCCTGGAACCTGGTGCCGGAAAGCATCGCGGCCACCGGCAAGCCCATACTCTTTACGCGATTCCAATACGGCGGCACCGGCGGGTTTTTGGTTCACAATGCCATATTCCTGCACAGTCATTCCCGCAATGTGGGATTTGTCGCCTCGTCCAATCTGGATGATCTCCTGGCCGCGGTTAAATGTTTTAGGGATGTGAAAGCAGGCGGTTCCGCCTCGGATTTCGGGGCCGCGGTCGCGCGGGTCCGGAAAGAGCGGACGCCCGGTCCGGGGGATCTATCCTGTATCCCGGATCCGGTGACGGCGAATTCCGCCGAGGAATGTTTGCGACAAGTAAAGCAGTCAAAGATTCTCGCGGTGGGTTATCCCGGGGTGTCCTTAATGGGGGTCATTCCCAGCCGGAAACTCTTGTTCGGCGAACTAAACAAGAGTTATCAAGCCGCGGACAAGGATGAAGCCCGCGCGGTTGCAACCCAATGGCAGGAAGCCGCCCAGAGCGTGGAAGGCGTTTCCTCGGAGACCCTTGAGCGTTCAGCCGCTATGTATCTGGGGATGAAGGATTTGCTGAAAAAATATCAGGCCGACGCCATTACCATCAATTGCCTGGTCGGATTCTATGGCGGGATGATCCCGGCCTATCCCTGTCTGGGGTTCCATCAGCTTTGCAATGACGGCCTGGTGGGTGCGTGCGAGTGCGATGTCCGGTCTGCCGCGACTATGATTATGGTCAGCGCCTTGACCCGAGGCCGGCCCGGATACATCTCCGACCCGGAGTTGGACACCTCCAAACGCCGGATCATTTACACCCACTGCGTTGCGTCCAACCGTCCGTTCGGGCCGCAAGGCCCGGCGAACCCGTTCCAGATCCTGACCCACTCGGAGGATCGCAAAGGCGCGTCGGTTCGGTCCCTCCTGCCCTCAGGATATATCACCACCACCCTGGAATTTTCTCCGGAGCGGAAACAAATACTGTTCCACCAGGCCAAGACCGTCGGAAACGATCCGGATGACCGGGCCTGCCGGACCAAGCTGGTGGCCGAGCCGATGGGGGATTGTGAGAAGCTTTTCTCGATGTGGGACAAATGGGGATGGCATCGGGTAACGGTTTACGGAGATCTGAAAGAGCCCGTTTTCGCCCTGGCCGACGCGATGGGCTATGAAGTGGTGCTTGAGGCATAACCGACCGGGTTCCGGTCAAGCCGGAATTGACCATTCCCAATGCGAGCGCGTTCCAGGCCGGATTACGGCAACTGCTCTGCGCCGCGGCTCCGGTTAGGTTTCTTTGCCAGTTCCGCTTTAATTATCCGCGTTTTTATCCCCGATACCCGGCTGAAGAACAGCACGCTCAAGCCGTGCATGCTCACGCCGATCCCCCAGAACATCGCCGGCCATTTTACCCACAGATACCCGTCCGACAATTGGGCGTTGACGGCATAGAGCAAGACCATAACCACCGCATAGACCGCCAGGTGATAAAAAAATGTAAGTTTCATCCAGGCGCCTGCGCGCGCCCTTCTATATGCCTTCCGCTCCGACCGACTCCTGCTGCGATCGTTTTTGGTCTCCGGGTTTTTCTCGTTTTCCATCTTATGCTCCTTTTCTAAAAATTACCTGGTACATCGTTACCTGCCCCTGATTCCCGACTATTCTATTTCCTGGTCAAGCTTGGCTTTCTCTTCCGACGGGTGCTGCGGTTCCGGCATTCGGCTGCGCTCGTAAAGCCAGGCCTCTATGACATCAGGGGCAAACCGGATAATCCGCTTCCCGCCGGACACCCCCAAGTTTATGTATGGGATATGGTCTTCCTTAACCCATTGGTGGATGGTATTGCGCGAAACCCCGAAATAGTGGGCAACCCATTTAACATTTTTCAACGACCCTTTTACCTTCCCCTTTTCGTCCGTTTCAATACCCATCTTCATCCCCTTTATAGTTTTAGTAACCTTCTTTATCGTTTATGCCCAAATAATAACATATTATAACGATTTGTCAAGCTTTTTATTGAATTTTATCTTCGGATTTATCCAACTACCTGATTTTTAAGGGAGAACGCATAGAAAATTATTTTAAAACCACAACCACACTACAATTGAATGTGCAAGCGGCTTTCCTGTCCGCCGTAGCCTTGGCGAAGGCGGAAGCCTCTTCAGGCTCGGACAATCAGTAGGCGAAGGTGGAAGGCGCGATACGGTTTACCGTTCATCGTTGACCGTTCCCCGCATTTCTGGTCGGTGCTTGAAGCAAAGCTCAATGTTGCGCGTTCCCGCGACAAACCCTGGTGGATCTGTTGGTACAAAGCAAATAAAATCTTCATAAAAACACTTTCCCCTTTAATTTCAGTTAGTTAGAAATGATCAAGGGCTGCTCCCTTATGACCGCCCCTGACATTGGTATCGGTTATAATCTGAGCAAGCTGGGATTGGTCCGGCTATTTTATTTTTTGGGGAGGTATAAGAATGAACGGGATTAAAGAATTCAACCAGAAAGTGTTTGAGCTTTTCTACCTTTACCGGCGGAGGACGACCCTGATGGCTGATGGTTTTGCCAGGGCTTTGCCTTTTTCTGAGGCTAATGTTTATGCGCGACCCAACCCAAGAGGGTCAAAATCCATTTCCGTTAAGTCCATAAATTATGAAATCCGCCTTAGGGAAAAAGTTTTCTTCCATAACTTTGCCGGCGATGGCTTTTATCCGGACCACCCTTTTGTGAAATTATGCGGGCAATTCAGCCTGAACCGGATTGAGCAAAAAATGATGGTCTGCCTGCTGGGCCAGGCTTTGAAGGATTACATGCTCCGGGATTCCCTGGCCGGTTCCAAGAACCCTTCCCAGGAGTCCCAACTAATCAGCCTGATCTTCCCAAATCCCGGCCTGGCTTTTGCCCGGACCGGGCTATTCAGCGCTGAGAGCCGTCTGGTCAAATCCGGCCTGATTGAAATCAAGCAATGCTGCCGCGATAAATTTTGCGGCGAATTTGCCCTTGATCCCGAAGCCGTCAAATGGCTGCTCGGGTTCTGCAAACAGGAACCGCCAATGTTCTCAAACCCGGCCGCGGCCAAAAACGATTCCGCGGAATTATTGGAGATAGAGCAACCATCCTTCAGTCTGGAAAAGGTGGTCCTGTCCCAAAACCTGCGCGACCAAATCCAGCAGGCGATTTATTTTTATAAAGAGCCGGAGTCGCAAAACCTCCTGCCGAAACTGGGCAATGTCCGGAACGGACAAGCCATCCTCGCCCTCTTTTACGGACCGCCGGGCACCGGCAAGACCTATACCGCCTCCGCCATTGCCGGGGAATTGAAAAAGCCCCTGGCGCGAGTGCAATTCGCGGCCCTGCGCAATATGTGGTATGGCAATAGCGAGAAGAATGTGGTCCGCTGTTTTAGGACCGCCTCGGCTAAAAATATGGTCCTGCTCTTTGACGAAGCCGACGCCCTGATCAGCGCCCGAACCAAGGAAAAAAATCAGGCAACAGATAATACCGAACATACCCTCCGGAACCTGTTCCTCCAGGAGATTGAACGGTTCAATGGAGTGGTGATCCTGACCACCAATATGGCCGAGTGCCTGGACCCGGCCCTGGAGCGAAGGCTGAACCTGAAACTGGAATTCACGCTCCCGGAAATTCAAGAGCGAGAAAGGCTCTGGAAAAAATTCCTCAAAAAAGCCCCCTGCGACCGGAATCTCAATCTCCAAGAATTGGCCGAGATGCCCCTGGCCGGAGGCCACATCAAGAACGCGGTCTTTGCGGCCCTGCGAAACCTGGCCTATCTGCGCAAAGACCATCCCGATGCCATCATCACCCAATCCCTGCTCCTTGCTTCCGCTCTAAAGGAATCCCAATTCCTGGAGTTCAAAGATAGAAATAGAATCGTGGGTTTTTCAAATTAAAATCAAAAAAAAGGAGGATAGAAATGCTTTACGATCGGAAGCAAAATATGATTAAAGGAACGCCGCATCAGGAATTCTATGATCTTCGCCGGGCCAATCTCTCCGTCCCGGATTATCAGATGATGATCAAAGAAATCCATCGCCGGATGAGTGAAAGAGATGTTTTCGCGGCAAGGGATATCAGCGAGCAACATCTACAGGGCACGGTCTTTGATCCGGTTTGCCAGGCCTGCGGAAACGATGAAAAGGAAGCCGGCTTCTTTTTCGGCCTCCTGGTTAAAGATGCCGTGCAACAGCACCCAGATTGCTGGTATCTGCTCCGGGAGGAAAGGGATTACTATCGGCTGATTGTCCAGGTTTATTGCCGAAAATTGAACTGAGGGAACCGAAAGATATAGCCGTCAATTACCCAGGAAAAAAATAATAAAGGAGGGAAATAAAATGTTTAAATGTCAGAAATGCAACGGAACCAGAATAAAGCCAAGCTCCAACTTTTGCCCGGATTGCGGAGAAATCTCGCCCAGCTTCCAAGAATTACTGGAAAACATTACTCTGGAATCGGCAGAGCAAA
>CAIYYW010000375.1 GCA_903930515.1 uncultured delta proteobacterium
CTCCTTTTCCCGGGCCAGGTTATCCAACAGATGTTTTACCTCCGGCCTCTTGTATTCCCAGTTAATATACTCTTCGGTCGGGATGTAATAAGAATTATGATACAGTTCCTTCCGGTGAATCAGGGTCGGATGAGTCAGGATCACCCCTTTGATGATCTGGGGATCAAACTTCCTCTGATCATATTGACAGAGGGCCAGGACCGGATATTGGGAAAATAATTCCCGGTTCAGCCGTTTCTCATATTCCATCAATTTTTCCGAACCCGGATGCCCCCGGAGCGACCAACTCATTTCCACGGTCACTCTCAGGCCGGAATATCCCTCGGCCAAAGCCTTTTCCGTCTCTTTGATCAACTGCGAGATCATCCGGCCCGGGTCAAAGGACCCGTCCGGCGCGTAGGCTTCGCTCTGATCCAGAATCACCATTCGTCCGGAGGACCGGGCTGTCTCTACATCAATCCCTTGCTCTGACATAGAGGCCCAAACCTGATCCGGGGTATGGGCGTCCGCCACATATACGCATTTCTCTCCGCGCTCCAGGCCGATAGAGATGAATGGGATCACCGAGCATTTCCATTCTTCCTCGGTTTCGTAAACCAGGCAAACATGGTCATGCGCCTTAAGCTGTTTGAGCGAAGACTTGAGGTCCCGCGGCTTAAGGAGGGCATTATATTCCATTGACGGGATTGCCCCGTTGCCGGCTTCTTCGTTCACATCTGAAACAACACTCTCCGGATTCAAACTCGTTGCCATAATTTGCTCCTAAACAGGTTATGCCCGCCCTTATCAGGTTAGATGCTTGAATCCGCATAATAATGACGCAAACCGATGATTTTTCCCTAAAAAAGGCAGGGGCTAAGCCCGAAGACACCCCCTTGGGGAGCCAGACATTTTTGGGCGACTTGGTCCCGCGCTTTTGGCGGGTGGGGAGGCGGATCCGGCGTTAAAGGCTCAATCTTTTTCGGCTGTCGCCCGGCTGTAAGGAAGCGGAACCTGGTTAGGGACCCTCGCCCGGGAAACCCGGTTCCGAATCCCCGCCGCCATCATCTCCCGGGTCTTGCTCCGGGCATGCGTCAACGCAACCCGGATGAACTTGCGCGCACTCGGAATTAGGGTCAATGTTCCCGGTGGACGGTTTTAAATCCAGATGACAAAGGATCGGCTCGCATTTGGCGTTGGCAAAACAATCATTCCCCTCGTAACAATACCCGCCTTCTCCGTCATCCACGCACACCGGCCCGAAAATCAGATAGCAGACCTGCCCGCAATCATCGCAAGGCTCTCCATCCCCAGAAACATCCTCCCCGTCGCAATCCTCATCCTTCTGATTCCCGCAAATCTCCTGCTCCCCGGGATTCACCGCGGGATCATCATCATTGCAGTCGTTGACCTTGAGATAATTGGCATCGCATTTGCCGGTATAAAACCCATCCCCATCCGCGTCCCGGCAAAGCGAGCTTCCGTTCCCGCCGCTATCGTCATCGCCGGTTTCGCATCCGAGCAAAAACAAGGAAACGATCAAGCATCCCAGAGTCGCCGTTAATCTTAATTTAGTCATCCGATGCCTCCTTTTTGCCTTGTTGGCGGCAAAACTTTACTGACGCCAAATCATTCTTCCAGGTTCTTGGCCAGGAAATTGACCATCATCTCTTCCATCACCGGGTTGCGGATCAGGAAGGAATCGTGGCCGTAATCGGTATTGATCTCGCAGTAGGTGACTTCCAAATTGTTCTTCTTGAGCGAGCGCACGATCTCCTTGGAGTCCCGGCTGGGATAGAGCCAGTCCGAGCTGAAAGATAATACCAGAAATTTGGAACGCGCCGCCTTGAAGACCTGGTCCAGGCTGATCTGGCCGGCCCGGGTCAGGTCAAAATAATCTATCGCCTTGGTGATGTAAAGATAGGAATTCGCGTCAAACCTCCGGATAAAAACATCCCCCTGGTAGTGGAGATAGCTTTCAACCTGAAACTCCGTGCTGAAATTGTAACCGTATTTCTCCCGGTCCTTCAGCTTCCTCCCAAATTTCCGGTGCAGACCCTCCTCGCTCAAATAGGTGATATGAGCGATCATCCGAGCCAGAGCCAGTCCCGCGTCCGGAGGCTCCCCGCCTTCATAATAATTACCGCCGTGCCATTTCAGGTCGGACATAATCGCCCTCCGGCTCACCTCGTTAAAGGCGATCCCCTGGGCGCTGAGTTTGGCCGCGGTCGCGATCGGGATCGCGGTCTTGACCCGGTCCGGAAAACGGATCGCCCATTCCAGCGCCTGCATCCCGCCCGAGGACCCGCCCACCACTGTCAGCAGTTTCCGAATCCCCAGATGATCCAGCAGGCGCGCCTGGGCCTCCACCCAGTCGCCCACCGTTACCACCGGAAAATCCAGTCCGTAAGGCTTGCCGGTCTTGGGGCTGAGCGAACTCGGTCCGGTGGAACCCTTGCATCCCCCAAGCACATTGCTGCAGATCACGAAATATTTGCTGGTGTCAAACGGACGGCCCGGCCCGACCATAAAATCCCACCACCCCGGTTTCTTGTCCTCCGGGGTATGATACCCGGCCACATGGGCGTCTCCGGAAAGGGCGTGTTCAATCAAAATCGCGTTGGTCTTCTTCTCGTTCAGCTTCCCGTAAGTCTCGTAAGCCAGCGTGACCGGCCCCAGCTTCTCCCCGCTCTCCAAGACCAACTCGTTCGGCGGCTGGGCAAAACTGTAGGATCGCGGCTCAACCAGCCCAGCCGAGTTCGCTCCGCAAGCGTCTTCTTTCTTTGCAGATCCTTTCATTATTTCAAATATATTTTAATCGGTTCCCGGCGATTTAGCAAAATTAAGGTTTCCTGTTATAATGAAATTGGACAATGACCGGGAAAATGTGATACCATTGAAATATTAAACCAAAGGGAGAAAGCTTTGGGCGAGGCCGAAGAAAAAGAAAATAAAGAGATTCGGGGAGAAGAGGCCGGGATCCCGCTGAAGGTGATCAAGGAAGGGGAGACCGAGATCCGGAACTACCAGCGCTACATCCTGGAGTTGGACAAGGAGCGGGTTTACATCAAGACCGATCAGACCTATCCGTCCGGGAGCAAGCTGAAATTTATCTTTGACGACCCCAAGCTGGAGCGCAAGATTGAACTGACCGGAGAGGCGGTCCGGATCAACCGGCCCTCGGCCAAGGCCGGCAGCCTGGACGCCGGGATGGGGATCGTCTTTGACCAGATCAATCTCGGGGACCGCGACCGGCTCTTAAGGTTTTTCAAGGAAAAAGAAACAGAAGATCGGACCTCTGAATACCTCCGGTTCCTGGGATGGATGAAGCGGGCGAGCAAGCCGATGCCCACGGAGGAAAAGGATAAGATCAAGAGGGACTTGCTCCAGGCCCTTTACGGAGAAGAGCGCCAGGCTATGACCACCACCAAGAAGAAGCGGGAGGACCTGGAAATCCTCAGCCATATCCCGCTCTTCCAGGAATTGGATGGTTTGGAACTGGGAGAAATCGCCGAACTCCTGATCAAAGAAAAATACGAGCCCGGCCGGACGATTTTCAAGGAAGGCGAGGCCGGGGATAAATTGTATATCATCCTCAAGGGCGAGGTGGAAATCTTCAAGCCGATCAGCGAGGGCCGGGAGGAAATTTTAGCCACCCTCAAGTCCGGGGATTATTTCGGAGAGATGAGCCTGGTGGACCAGGCCCCGCGCTCGGCCAGCGCCCGGGTCGGGGGCGAGCTGTCCGCGCTCACGATGTCCAAAAAGGATTTCGATCTCCTGCTCAGGGCCAGCGACACTATGGCCGCCAAAATCTACAAGTTCTTCGTCCAGACCATCAGCAAGCGACTGCGGGACGCCGATGAGAAGATCAAAAGGATCGTCCAGGTTCTCTCCGGGCCCGGCTCCGGCTGAATTTAATGACCGCCCCTGACATCAACCTGATGTATAATATCCGCGATGGCTGACCGGAATTCCCGACTGACGATTTCAGATTCCTGGCAAAGGCTGGAGCAAATTTTGCTCCGGGAGATTGAGCAGGACAAATCTTCCGATCCACTTCAGCCGGCCGCGGTCCTGGTCGGCTCGCGACTCCTGGCGTCGCGCCTGGAGCTTGGCCTGTATCCCGCGCTCAACTCCAAAGGTCTCGGCATCAATCTCAAGTTC
>CAIYYW010000376.1 GCA_903930515.1 uncultured delta proteobacterium
AGCGGGGCGCCGCACCCGAGGATCAGGCAGTTTTCTCCCGCGGCCTCGCGGATGATTTCCAAGCCCTTGCGCAAGGCCTGGGCGCCGGTGAAGGAGGGATCAAATCTTTTGCCCGGAAGCGCGGCGGTGTAGATGAAGTCCAGTTTGAGAAAATCGAATCCGCATTCCTTGACCAGGTATTCGGTGGTTTGCCTGAGCCATTGCTGGACCCCCGGGTGAGTGGTGTCAAGCGCGAACGCGATTTTGCCTTCCCACCCCGGATTGATCATCCCGATTTTGGACCAGCCGGAATTATTTTTCAGGGTCCAATCGGGATTCATTTTGTAAAGCTCGGAGGAGATTGACGCCAGGAAGGGCGCGAGCCAGATTCCGGCCTTGAATCCCTGGGCGTGGATTTCTTTCGCCAACTCCTTGGCCGTGATCGGGAACTTATCGTTCCATTCCAGCCAGTCGCCCACCGCGGCCTGGTATCCGTCGTCAATTTGGAACATCTCAATTTTTGGATTCAGCTTTTGAGCCTGCTTCAGGTTCTGCTCAAAGCTGTCCAGGCTGATCTTGGTGAAGTAATAATACCAACTGCACCATCCGGTCAGGGGCTTCTGAGTTCGCGCCTGCATCGCGCCGCCCCACAACTCAAAGTATCTTTTCTGGCCCGAACGCGGAGCGTCCGTCGGGCTGGCCATAACCCATTCCGAGCAGAGCTCCTTGCCCGCGGCCAGCTCCACCCCCTCGCAATCCGCGATCGCTTCAAACCTCCGGAACCGCTCATATTTCACTTCCGCTTCCACTATTCCGGCCTGGTCCTTGGAAGTGACGAACCCAAGCAGGAATCCCAGATCCAATTCCGGCTCCACGATCTCGGCCAGATATTCCGAGCTAAATACGGAATCCGCCTGCCGATTCCAGAGATAGGGCGCGAGTCCGATCCTTCGGGCGAGCCAATTGCTCGGCCTGGGTTGCGGCTCTAAAAGTCCGACTGACCCGGAGGGACTCCAGGACTGATACCCGAGCCGGAAAATTTTCCAGACCGTGTGCCCGGCCCCCATTTCCAGGCCGTCCCCGGCGCCCCGGTAGGAAAAGGGAGAAAGCTCGTCCACCAAAATCCCCCGGTCGCTTTGATTGCCGAGCCGGACCCGGAACAGGGCGAAATCCTCCCGGGCAAAAGTGGCGATCTCCCAGGTCAGATGGAATTGTCCGAACCGGATCGGCCATCGGACCAGGTCCGCTTTCCCGACCGGGGTGTCCTGGGCCGGGAATGGTTCCGGCTCATCGGGCAGGACCACGGTGGAGAAGAGGAATTTTTTTTCTTTCGGCTTCGGCCGGAACCCGGCCCAAAACAGGATTGGCCCGAACCTGATTTTGCCGTCATTGCGGGAGATGGAAAGGGAACCGCAGTTCCGGTCCAGCCGGAGGGTGATTTTTTCTCCTGTAATCTGGATTACATTTGTCCTTCCGGCCGGATCCATTCTTACATTTTCCTTCCCAGCACCCCGGAGATCGGACGGCACTCCTTCATCAGTCCTTCAAACTGGGCGAAATTCAACGACTGCGGCCCGTCCACCATCGCCTTTTCCGGATGCGGGTGCACTTCAATGATCAGGCCGTCCGCTCCCACCGCGACCGCGGCCCGGGCCTCGGCCAAAATTTCCAGTCCCGCCTTGGCCAGGCCCTGGAAGCTGTAAGGATTGGTCCGGGGCTTGAACGCCCCTCCCCGGAGCGCGCTGGCGCCCGGCATCGCCTGAAGCTCATCCGGGTCCAACTTGGTCTTGTCCCCGATCACTCCGATGATGGTGATTTTCTTGCCCCGCGACAGATGCACATCCAGCCCGGCCTGTTTGATCTTCTCGACCAGCGGGTTGATCTCGCGGTCCCCGATCCCTTTTTGCATGACGATAATCATTGCCTGATCTCCTTGAATGCTGTTAGAATTTTAACAGAGTTTGCCCAAGCCGCTAGCTGGGTTCCGGATCCAGGAATCCAAAACCCTCATGCACCGCTTCCAACAAACGACGCGGCTTTTTAGCGTCTCCAATAATCCGGAAGGGAATTCCGAGCTTCTTTAAAAACTGCTCCAATTGATTCTCCGGACATGCGCCCGGCGCGGTCACCACCAAAGCCGCCGGCGTTAACCGTTGCTCCGTGCCCGCTTGCTGGTAAACCACCGCGTCCGGTTCGATCCGAATAACCTTCGCGCCCAGCAAGACCGCGGCGCCTGATTTTTTCAGACGGTAATTGAGCCAGTAGCCGTGGGCGGTGAGGTTGTTCACGGGCAGGGAATCTTTCATTTCCAGGAGGGTGAGCTTGATGCCGCGGCTGAGAAGGAAGTCCGCGGTCTCCATTCCCACATATCCGGCTCCCAGGACCACGGCCGGGCTTTTGAGCGGGACCTTGCCCAGCAAAATCTCTCGCGCGTCACAGACATTTTCGGAGTTGATCCCGGGGATCGCAGGCCGGACCGGAATCGCGCCCGAGGCCAACGCCACCAGGTCCGGTTTTCCGGATGCGATCAACTCCCCGGTCAGCTCCTGTCCAAGCCGGATCGAGACCCCGAGCCGATTAAGTCTGCGGGTGATCCAGCCGACCCATTGCAGGAAAGCCTCCTTGTGGGGCGGTTTGCTCGCGCTCCTGAGTTGACCGCCCGGCTCGCGCTCGCGCTCGAAGATGGTGACCTGGTGTCCGCGTTCAACCGCGGCCAGTCCTGCGGAAAGTCCCGCGGGGCCGGCTCCGACGATCCATATTTTCTTGCCCTGCGGGTCCTTGCCCAAGGAACCTTTGAATTCCTTGCCGCATTCCGGATTGATGGCGCAGGTCGCGGACTTCATTTCATAGCTCAGCCGCTCGATGCATCCCTGGTTGCAGGCGAGGCAAAAGCGGATGCCGTCAAAGTCGCCCCGAGAAGCCTTGGCGAGGAAGTCGGGATCAGTCAGGTGCTGCCTTCCGAAACTCACCAGGTCCGCGTCTCCTCTGGCAATGGCCTGGTCGGCGAGCCGGGGATCGGCGATGCGGCCCACCGCGATCACCGGTATTTTCACGACTTGTTTCAAGGCGCGCGCCCGGAAGAGGTTGAACCCGGGCTCGGTGTCAAATCCGGCTATGCTCAGGTTGCCGGGCGTGGAATAGACCCCGATCGAACAATGGATCGCGTCAACCCCGGCCTCGGCCAATTTCGGAGCGAGCCATTGGATGAAGCTCAAATCATATCCGCCCTTGATCAGTTCGTCCGCGCTCACCCGGATCAGGATGGGAAAATCCGGCCCGGTTTTTTCGCGGATTTTTTTTATGATTTCAATCGCGAAGCGGGCGCGGTTTTCATCAGAGCCGCCGTAGGCATCGGTCCGGACATTGGAGAACGGAGAAAGGAATTGGTTGACCAGGTATCCGTGCGCGCCATGGATTTCCACCGCGTCAAACCCGGATTGTTTCGCCCGGACCGCGGCAGAGGCAAACGCCCCGATGATTTCCTGAATCCGCTCAATGCTCATTTCCGCGCAAGGCTGATTCAGGATCGCGCTCGGGACCGCCGAGGGCGCTTCGGGTAGATCGCCGGCAACGATCTTGAAGGTTTCGCGGCCGGCGTGATGGAGTTGGACCGCGGCCTTGGCGCCGGATTCATGCAAGGCCCGCGGGATCCTGCTCAGGCCCGGAATAAAATCATCCTTCCAAATGCCGAGTTCGGAAGGGAACCCTTTTCCGCGCGGATCAATCGCGCACACTTCGGTGATGATCAGGCCGGCTCCGCCTTGGGCGCGACGAGCAAGGTATGCGACCAGCCGGTCCGTGACCGTGCTGTCGTGCTTGCTGTAACCGGTGCCCATCGCCGGCATCACCGCGCGGTTTTTGAGTTCCATCCGATTGATGGAGACGGGATGAAAAAGCTCGCGGAGCCCGTTGGGCAGGTCCGATGGCTCCCTTTCGGTTTTTCCAACCGCCGCCGGTCTGATTTTAGCATCACCCGCTTTCTTTATAGTAACCATAATCATCACCCCATCTCCCCAATTAATCTCATAAATTTCCCCGGAATAGAAACCATTTCACCCCCCGGCCCGCTTATGGCCGGCTCTGATTCTGAGGATGGGTGGCAGGAACTCCTGGTTCCGCGGTCAACTCCACCTGAAACAGAGCGAGGTTATCGCTGAGCCCGGCGACCCGCTTAAGCCGGTATCTCCTCCAGAAACCGCGCAACTCCGGGCCGGCAATGCGATGATGTTGAGCAAGGACTTCGATCACCGTCTCCGCCGATACCTCGCTGAGAAGATATACTTTCTTGCCGGCGGCGATTTCGCCCCGAATGATGAGATCCAGATTTCGCGGAAAATATTCGCCGTTGACCGGCTGGGACAAGACCCAATCCAGGGTGATGGTCCTGCGTTCGCAAAAATAGGGAATATAGATCTTTCCGATGTTAAATGATTCTTTGACATTGGATACCCCGGAAATAATTATCGGGCTGGAAGGCTCGGTTAAGGCTTTAATCTGTTCCGCTATTTTCAGGTTCCGGTTATTTTCACGATAGGAGTCGGGCAAGATTTCGGTGGCGAAATTAGCCGCGAATAAACCGGCTACGGCCAGCCCCAGAAAAAACGATGCGATGATTTTATGGGTGAGGGATGGAGGCCAGGGCAGGCCTAGATAAACCATCATCCAGAGTGGAGGCAGGAGATAGATTTTTTGTTCCAGGAATCCGGGCGCCCATAAAGCGGTGAAAATAATCCCCGGCAGGATCCAGAGCAGAATCAGGTCGCCGGTGATTTCCCGACGGCGCCACGATTTGAAGTGCTGATAAACAAAAGCTCCGACAGAAATCAGAATTGCCGACAAGCAGAAGATTTTTAGGCCGGACCAGACCGAACCGTCGCCAAGGTTTCTGGAATTGCCGAAAAGAGCCCAGCGCATTCCGGAAAGCCATTGTCCGGGGGCCGCGGCGCTCAGTTCCCAGTATCCTTCTTTATACCCATAGGGGGTTTGCGGGATGGCGCAGCTTAGGACCCAATTTAAAAAGGTTTTGGACAAAAACCGCGCCGGAGGAGCCGGATGAGGGGCCAAGAAAAACCCGATCAGATATAAAGTCCCGCAAATAAAACCCGCGCTTAAAATAATCCCGAGCGGAGGCGATAATCGCGCCAAGCCTTTGCGCGAGGGGAATATCCGATAAGAGAAATACAAGATGGGGATCAGGAACAGTCCATGCATAAGATGCCCGAGGATGGCGAGGCCAGCGATAGCGCCGAGCAGAAGAATGGTTGGGAGGGTTTGGTCCGGCTGGATCTTATAATTTTCTTTGCGCCCGATCCGTACCATCAAGTAGAATCCGCAGTCCAATAATAGCAAGGCCAGGGTGTGCACTTCGGGCTCGACCGAATAATACCAGTAAACATGGCTGAACCCGAGGCCGAGCGCGCAAATGGGCGCCAGCCATTTTTTGTCCGGTCGGAGTTCAAGGAGCACCAGCGCGAAGACCGCCAAGTTGATGCCGGAAAGGAGCAGGTCGAAGATCTCCAGCGCCAAAATTGCGCGAACTTTCAAGCCGAGCAAAAGCAGGAGATTCCAGAACCCATACCCGAGCGGCTCGTAAATTATGTGATGAGAATGAAACAGCAGGCCCTTGCCGGCCCCGGCCTTGACCGCCTCCAGGGCCATACTGAAAACCACGCCGTCAAAATTGTAGTTATAAGAAAGGAACCCGTAGTTAAAAGCGAGGTAAAAAAACGCCAGCAGCCAGAACG
>CAIYYW010000377.1 GCA_903930515.1 uncultured delta proteobacterium
CTCCTGCTCCTGCTCGGACAAGAAGGGCGGGGAGGACCGGTATCAGCCGGCGCGGGAATTGGACCAGATTTATTTCAACCAACTGGTCAAGGCGATTGATCCGAACTGGAATTTTGACCAGATCAAATTCCCTCCCGGCGCCGATCCCAAGCTCCGGTTGGAAAACCAATATTTGCATCAGTTGTTCCAGAAACTCCACACCGAAGTTGACCAATTTTTATCCCAGAAATCACTGAAAGAAATACTGCTGGAAGAATTTCCCGCGACCGCTTCTTCCGCGGATCCGGAACCAAAACCGGCTCAGCCGGCCCCGGATTAAAAACGGCGGAGCCGCCAACCCGTCCCGGGAACCAAAGGGCGAAAAAGCGCGCGAAGTTCCGTGAAAAATTTGACAACCGGCTGTTCGCGCCGATGCCCAAAACCCAGGCGGTCCTGATCGGGTCCCGGCATCCGGCGCCGGCCGCGGTCCCGGCCTAAAATCTTTGTCGGGTTCTTGGCAGGGAGAGAACCTGGAACGCGGGTATGTTTTTGTAGGATTATTTCATCCGGCTTGAACAAATCCGGCCAGATGTGGTAATAATAATAAATCGTGCGGCCGGGGAAGGAATCAAATGGCGATCATTAATAGACGGGTTCGAACCCATCCGTTCTGGCTGCCGTCCGAGACCAGCCTGATTGACGGGGTGCGCTGGCTGATCAAGCTGCGCTGGCTGGCGATCGCCGGGGTGGCCGGCGCGCTGGTGATCGGGATCCGTTTTTTCGGCCTGCCTCTTTTTTGGAAAGGGATCCTGGGAGTGACCTTGAGTCTGATCCTGCTCAACCTGATCTACTGGGCGATTCTGCGGGAGCGATTTGAGTCGGGGGAGAAGGAAACGGAGGCGCTGACGGCGGCGACTCTCTTCGCGCACCTCCAGATCAGCCTGGACCTGGCCCTGCTCACGCTCCTGCTCTATTTCGCGGGCGGGGCCATCAACCCCTTTATCTTTTTCTACATTTTCCACATCATCATCTCCAGCATCCTGCTCACCCGAAGGGACAGCTATTTTCAGGCCGGGTTCGCCGTGATCTTGTTCATCGGTCTGGTCTTTCTCAGTAAGTCGGAAAGCATCCGTTATTTCCCGCTCTATCCGAATTTTGATCCGGCTTTCCTGTTGGGCCGCGACCAGATCCTGGTTATGATCGCCTCGTTCGCGGTCACCTTGTTCGTGGCGGCCTTTTTAAGCAGCTCCATTATGGAGCGGCTGCGGGAGAAGGAGGATCAACTGGCGAACGCTTATCAGGAGGTGGTGAAGCGGGAGAAGATCAAGAGCGAGTTCGCCAGGACGGTCGCGCACGAGCTTAGGAGCCCGATGAGCGCGATTATGAATTTTATCCACGCGGTGCGTTTGAGCGAGAAGGACCGGCTGAGCGAGAAGTCCCAGGAATTTCTGGAACGGGCGCTCCTCCGCGGGCAGGGGTTGATTGATTTGATCCGGGACCTGCTGGATTTGTCCCGGCTGGAGGCCGCGGAGCCTCCCAAGCTGGAGGAGTTGGAGGAAGTGGATTTGATCTCGGAGTTGGAGCTGATTTTAAGCGTGGAAAAGACCAGCGGGGACGCCAAGGGGGTGGCGGTTTATTTCAACCATCCCCCGGTACTTCCCAGGATCCGCTACTCCCGGGCCGCGGTTCAGCAGATTTTTTCCAACCTGATCTCCAACGCCTTCCGCTACACTCCGGCCGGAGGGGTTATCCGGGTGGAGATAAGCCGGGAGGACCGTCAGGTGAAATGCCGGGTGGCGGACACCGGGATCGGCATCCCCAAGGAGGCGCTCAGCCAGATCTTCAGCGAATTTTACCGGGCGTCCAACGCCAAACAGTTCTCGCCGATCGGGACCGGCCTGGGCCTTTCCATCACCAAGACCCTGCTCAGCCGCTACGGCGGAAGGATTGAGGTTGAAAGCGAGCCTTCCAAGGGCACGGCTTTTGTTATTTATTTTGATTTCGAGCCCGGCATCCAGGTTCAGCAAGCCGGTTAACCACAACCCAGGAGGTGTGTTATGGCAGTAGCGCGAGTGACCAGAGTGATCGGGAGCAGCCCGGTGAGTTTTCAGGACGCCCTGGAGGAAGCCTTTAAAAGGGCGAGCCGGACCCTGCGCGGGATTATGGAAATGAAGGTGGTGGCGGATAAGGTCAGGGTGGAGAACAATGAGATCAAGGAATATGTGACCGAGTTGGACATCACCTTTGTCGTGGAGGACTCCGGATCGTAAAAAATCACGGCGTTGAGGCTGCCCGGTTCCGGAATCCCCCCTATCCTTCTTCCAGGATCAGGTTTTTCCCCGCGCTTTTAGTCGTCTCGGCCTTGATAAATTTTTCAAGCTCATTCCGGGTGTAAGGATCCATCTCCAGGAATTTGATCCCCATTCCCGGAAGGTGCCCCGGTTTTTCCGCTTCCGCCTTGGCCACCACCCGGACCACTTCCCCGTGCAGAAGCATTTCCCGGCTATTGTCCGGATGAACCAGGGTGATGGCAAATTGTTCGCCAACCTCCCTGGGCCTTTCAGTTTGAATGAAAATGCCGCCGTGGCTGAAATTATGTATGAATTCCTCCACCAGCGCCTCCTTGCTTTCAAACTTGACCCGGATTTTGGCCTCCACCCGTTGATGCTTGCGTCGGCCTAAAATGTCCTGTTGGTTTTTCAGGATGCCCTGGATAAACTTCTCGATCCGCTCCCGGCCCCCCGTCTCCAGCTCCAGAATCTGGATCCCCATCCCGGCCGGGGTTTGCTCGTTGGCCTGGTCCGGGGTAACGATATGGATCACTTCCCCCAGCGCCACCACCGATTCCTCGCTCTCCGGCATAATCAGGACCAGCTCCACCTTATCGCGCAGGCCGCAGGGTTTCTGGGTCCGGATGAACAGGCCGCCCTTGCTGATGTTGTGCGTGTATTCGCTGATAAAGGACTCGGTGTCCTTGAACCGGACTTTGAGCCGGATCTTGATCCGGGCCAATTTTCTCCTTCCGTTGTCCTTCAATACCATAAATAAAATGTTAACCGAGTTTAATCAATTTGGCAAATTGGGTGTGCGACATAAATCTTGATAAATTACAGCTATGGCAGGGTCCCGCCTCGGTCCGCGGACAAGGCCTGATATATCGAGACCCTCCCGATCTTGGTCCGGAGCCGGTAGTTGTTGATGAAAAAGGAATACAGAGACGGGAACTGGGCGCGGAACGATCCCCAGAGTTCGCGGGAGGCGAAATGGAACAACTGATGATCCTGGCCCGGCCAGCGGTCGGTGATGATGAAGAATTCCGGGCGCGCCGAGATGATCTCTCGGGCATATCTTTCCCTCCATTCCCGCTGCCGGGGCGGGACTTCGCCGTCGGCTCGGAGTAACAGGAGTTGGTGGGTGCAGGGGAAAAGGGTGGGCATTTTTTTATGCAGCAAAAACGGGATCAGCGGGTATCCGCCGAAAACCACGATCCGGTCTCCGGGCCTGACCATGGGCTGAAGGTATTGCGCCGCCCGGTAATAATCCGAGGCGAACTGGCGGTCGTTATCGGTGTTGAACCCGGCCAGGTAGGCGCGGTTGAGATCGCGGAAGCAATAATTGAGCGCGAATTTTTTCATCCAGGGATCCAAATGAAGGACCATCAGCAGGATCAATCCCGCCAGGGCCGCGCCGGAAAATATTTTTCCCCTGGTCCGTCCCAGGAGACGGCTGATCCAACTGATGGCCCAGGCAAAAGCTCCCCCGCCGAAGATCATCAGCATCCCCCAGAACACGATCAGATGATAGGGGAAAAATTTGGCCTGGAGCCGGTAGTTGATCAGGCCGACCATGGCCAGGGAAAGAATCAGCCAGAAGATATTTTTGTCCTTGGCGAGCAGGCCGCTCCGGAGCTGGATGCCGATGAAAACTATTCCCGGAAACAGGATCAGGGGCCAGTCCCGGAACAGCAACCTTGGGAGCGCGCCCCTTCTCCAGACCATTGCCGCAATTTGCGGGTCGCTCATCCGGCTGTAGATTTCAGCGTTGAACCAGATCAGGGCCTGGTAAAGCTCGGGCAAATAACCCAGGCGCCAATAATAAAAAATCACCGCCAGGGAAGGGGCCAGGCAGCAGAAGCTGAAGAGCGCAAGCTCGATCCAGACCGGGATCGGACGATCCCGGATTCCCTGGAGCAGGAGATATACCCCGAACACCGGCCAAACCAGCCCGTAAGTGGGCTTGAGCAGGAAAACCAAACCGCAGATCAGCCCGACCAGGACGGCTCTCAGGCAAAATCTTTTTTCCGAAACCACCGCGGCCAGGATCCCCAGCAATAAGAACCAGAAAATAAATCCCTCCCGCTGTCCGGTGTCCGCGCTCTTCAAATTATAATAATATATCCCGTAAAACCCCGCGGCCAGAAAGCCCGCCAAAGAAAGCCCGCTCATCCTCCGGGCCAAATAATAAATCATCACCAGCCCGCTGAGCTGGACCAGGAAATCAAAAATCCGGAAATCCAGGATGGTGTCCCCGAACAATTCCAGGACCAGACGGTGGATGAGGAAAATGCCGGGAAAGGCGTGATCAAACGCGCCGATATAAGGCGGCAGATGATCCGCCTTCCAGACCCAGGCCGTGTAACTCATTATGCTTTGATCCATCCCCAGGTTGAACCAGAGGGTCAGGGAAAGAAAAAATCCCCCGACCAGCATTCCCGGCCAGAACCACGGGTCCTTGAAAATTATTTTATCCTCCCCCATTGCCCTTGCATTATATCCCAGGAGGGGCCGGGGATGAATCGGAACAGACCTTCGGTTGAAAGGATGACCGGCGGATAAGTTGATCGGGAAGAAAAGACTCCATCCGCGGCCCCTGATCAACCTAGTCAACCGATCAACCTTTTCCCCTTTCCCGCGGTTAAACTTGATTTTGATTTTGTTTGTCAGCAATATAGGTATCAGGGCAAAGGAGAATTCAATGACGGAATGCGCGACTGATCTCAAGGTGGAAATCTGGTCGGCCGGCTCGGGCCTGTCCGGCCGGGTGAAAAAATTACGGGAGGATTATTTTAACTTCCAGGAGCGCGGGTTCCGGAACGAGGCGATCCCGTTCACCACCGGCGCGGAAAAGGACTTGATGTTTTCTCCGCACAACTGGGGGGTTGCGCCGGAGGTATTTATTCTCCAAAGGTCCATCCAGGACTCCTGCCGGGCGATCGCGAAAAAGGTTGACTTGCCGGAAGCTTTTTGGAAAGAGCCGCTGGTGAAGAGGCAGGCGATTTTTTTCAACCGGGTGGTTGAGCATCATCTTCCGGTCCGGATCCTGGACGGGGATTTGATTGCGGGATTTCAGTTCAACGCCATCCTGAGCCGGTGCCTGAACCCGGAGGAGCAGTCGGAATGGGAGAAGCTGGAAAAGAAATGGGTCCGGAGCAACCTGTTCCTGAACGCCTTCGGGATCGGAAACTGCGGGGCGATCCCCCGGGCACCTGATCCCGAACTATCCGAAGGCGCTCAAGCTCGGCTTTTCCGGCCTGGCGGCATATTTTCAATCGCTTTGGGACAAAGCCGAAAGCAAGGAACACCGGGATTTCCTGGACGCCTTGATCATTGCCTGCCGGGCGGTGAAGGGGCTGGCGGATAAATACGCGCAAGAAGCGGAGCGGCTGGCGGAAAAGGAAACCGATCCGGGACGAAAAACCGAGTTGAACGAGATGGCGCGGATGACCAGGAAGGTTCCCTGGAATCCGCCCGAGACTTTCTGGGAGGCCGTGCAGGCGCTCTGGTTCACCCATATGCTGGTGATGTGTTCGGAGAGTTATCCGGGCCCGGGCCTGAGTCCGGGGCGGGTGGATCAATACCTCCATCCCTACTATCAGCGCGATCTCGCCGCGGGAAAATTGACCCGGGAATTCGCGCGGGAGATTTTGCAGTGCTGGTTCATCAAGCACAATTACGCCTACGATTTTATGGGACGGATCGGCCCGAACCAGGGGATCAATTCCGGGTTCGGTCAACTGATCACCATCGGCGGCCACGGCCCTAATGGAGAGGATTTGAGCAACGATCTGACCTGGCTATTGCTGGAGGTGATTGACGAGATGAACCTGCTGGAGCCCAAGCCGAACATCCGGCTCCATCCCGACACCCCCGAGCCGGTCCTGCTGAAAGTGGCGGAGATGCTGACCAAATCTCAAGGCTCTCCCTTCCTGATGAATTTCGACCCGATCTCGGAAAAGGCCCTGCGCTGGGCAGGGTATCCCTTTGAGCGGCTCTGGGATTACGCCCCGGTGGGATGCCTGGAAAACACCCTCCAGGGATGCGAGCGGGCCGGAACCGTTGACGCCAACCTGAACCTGGCCAAGGCCGTGGAGCTGGTGATGTTCAACGGCAGGGACCAAAGATTGAAATTGCGGATCGGCGCCCGCACCGGGAACCCGGAGCGGTTCCAAAACTTCAACCAATTCTTCAGCGCCTACAAGCGGCAGCTCCTCGCTTTGATTGACCGGATCCTTGATTCCGAATGCCAGGCCGACGCGGTGCGATCCAGGTTTGAAAACACCCCATACCTTTCCGCGCTGGTGGACGGCTGCGCGGAAAAAGGGAAAGATGTCAGCGCCGGCGGCCCGGAATTTAATTTCATCACGGTGGAAGGGATCAGCCTGGCCACCGCGGTGGATTCGCTCGCCGCGGTCAAGTCCCTGGTCTTTGACCAAAAACGGATCACGATGAAAGAACTCCGGGCGGCTCTGAGAAAAAATTATGAGGGCTACGAGCCGATCCGTCAGATGCTGATCAACCGGGCGCCCAAGTTCGGAAACGATGATGAAATCGCGGACCAGATCGCGTTTGAGTTGAATAAGTTCTTCAGCGAGCAAGTCTTCCAACGGGTGTCGCCCGCAACCGGCCGGAGGTTCCGCGCCGGGTATCTGTCCTGGAATTACTGGATCCTTTATGCCGCCGCCACTTCGGCCACCCCGGACGGAAGAAAACGCGGCACTTACCTTTCCAACGGCGTCTGCCCGGTCACCGGCGCTCATCATCAAGGCCCGACCAGCGTGGCGCGCTCGGTTTCCAAGTTGGGGTTCGAGACCGTGCCCAACGGCGGGAGTTTGACCCTCAGCTTCAACCCGAGCCTGGTCAAGGGCGATTTGGGAAAGCGGATCCTGGCCGGGTTCTTGAGAGCCTTCACCCGAGAAGGCGGCAGCGCGCTCCAGGTCAATATGATTGATCCCGAAACCCTCCGTTGCGCGCAGAAGAACCCCGAGCCATACCAAAACCTGCTGGTCCGGGTCACCGGGTACAACGCCTATTTCACCAGCCTGGGCAAGGAGATGCAGGACGAGATCATCGCCCGCGAGGCCCTGGCTCTGGGAGAAAAATAATGGCGGAGCTGAGCGAGAAGGCTTTCAAGTTTTTGAAAAAGCAGGCCCCGGTGAAATTTATGGCCACCCTCGGCGAAGACGGCTTTCCCAATGTTGTGCCGGTGCTGAGCGTGATCGCCTGGGACAAGCAAACCCTCTGCTTTGTCCGGTTTATGATCTGGAAGACCAGGCGGAATTTGGAGCAGCGGAAATTGGTCGCGGTTTCCGGACTCGGGCTGAGCCGGGCGGTGGAAGTATTGGGGGAGTTCGCCGGGTTTGAGAAAACCGGGGAGAAACTGGACTTTTTTAATAACCAGGCCCTCTATCGCTACAACGCTTATATGGGCGCCGGCCAGGTCGGGGTGATCAGGGTGGTCGCGGAAAAGGCCTGGTACCCGGCCGCTTACTGGCGCGGCTTTCAGGCCGGGATGTTCGGGGTTGCCTCCGGCCGAGACGATCCCGATCCGGAAGTGATGAACCCGGTGGTTCAGGAAAAATTCAGGAGAAGGCTGGCCGCTAAATTTTTCTCCTGGCTGGACCGCGAGGGAAATCCACGCCTGGCCCCGGCTCCGGGCGCCTTCCCGCTCTCAAAATCCCGGCTGGGAGTTTTCGGGTTGGAACCGGTGTTCCGCGGATTGCAGGTTGGAAGTCCGGTCGCGGTCTCGGTGCTTTCCAGCGAGCCCAACGCCTATCAGGTCAAGGGCAGGTTTGGCGGGAAAACCGGCCGGAGCGGAATCGTCTATCATCTGATTGAGCTGGAAAAAAGTTTTGCCGCGGGACCGCCGCTACCGGGCGAACAGATATATCCCGCGTCTCCGTAAAATCCCGATCCGGCTTGGGCGCGGTTATTTCCGAAAATTTTCTTGAGGAAGGTTTATTTGGAAGAGTATAAAAAATTCCACATCGCCGGATCCGTGGGCGAATGTCGGGCCGAGGTTTCGCTGGAAAAGCTGAAGGGTTTATTGAATTGGCCGGAATGCGCGAAGGATTGGAAACTGATCCGGCGGGTGTCCAGCCACGGCACCTATACTTACAGCTTTACCGACGACTTGGGCGAGGGGACGCGGGAATATTTCATCAAGGTGTATCGCAAGATTGATCGGTACCGGGTCGCGCTGAAAAAAATGTTTTCCCTCCCCGGACTCAAAAAGCCCTGGCGATACCCGAGGGCGATGCTCGGCTATCTCTTCAGTCCGGCGCCGGTGGAAATCGGATTTGCCAAGGCCCGGCGGCTGATGGAGGAAAAAATCCCGACCGCGGAGCCGGTGGCCTGTCTTTTTCGGAAAGGGCTTTTCTCCGCCCGGGGCTTTATCATCACCGAAAAAATTCCAAAAATCAGCGCGGAGGATTTGAGCGAATATCTCAAGCAGAGAAAAAGCGAATTGCCGGCCAAAGCCTATCGCAAGGAAAAACTGGAGTTGATCCGGGAGCTGGCCCGGCTGGTGGTCAGATTGATCAAGCTGAATTTTTTCCTGCCCGACCTCCGGATCAGCAACCTGATGGTGGAACGGTTCTCGGACGGAAAATTCCGGCTCTGGGTGATAGACCTGGTGGAAGCCGAGGACCGGAGGCCCCCGGAAGAGAAGATGCTTTTTCATTTGATCGCGGACCCCAGGTCAGCCCGGCTTTTTTCCGGCGCCGACAAAATCCGTTTTTTAAAATGGTACCTGGCCGGCTTGAAAGATCCCCGGCCCTGGCCGGAAATATGCGGCCGGGTTGATCCCATCCTTCAAGCCTGGTGGAAAAAGTGGCTGATCAAAAAAGCCGCCCAACTGAAATAAATTCCGGCTCGCCCGTCCCGAAAATTTCAGCAATTCCCCGGGCCGCGGCAGCATTTCTTCAAACGCGAATCCGCGATCGCGATTCCCTTTCCTTAAAACATCCGGCCTGTCCTCTTTCAAAACCTTCCTTGTTTTTACCGGCAACCCCTCTCCCTTCCGCCTGAATTCCGCCGGTCAGTTCATACCCTTTCCTAAAATCCATCCGTCCGCGCAAAAAGTCAATCCGCATCCCATCCTGGTTCCGGCCTTGAACAGACGCGGCCGCTATGCTAGAATAACTGCCGATTTTGCGGCGCTTTAACAACCGCATACTCCCGTAGCTCAGTTGGATAGAGCGAAGGATTCCTAATCCTTAGGTCGCCGGTTCGAATCCGGCCGGGGGTACCATAAAATCAACCAGTTACCGGAATCATCCGAATATTCAAATAATACCATGATCCCACTTTTTATCCGACCACGGCTTTTTTATATCCTCCTCGTCAATGGCGTCATAGCGTTGGAGCATGGGGAATTTTTATGACCAAAGCTCTTTATGATCACCCGATCTGGCGCCCCGGCCCTTCTCATTCTCGTCCCGACTGTTTTCAGCCTGGGGCTGTTACTCAAGAACGCCAAACAAGGAGGCGATGTTAATTGAGCGAAAAGGACAAACCGGACTTCTGGGACATCTTCTCGACCGTGGCGCAAATCGCGGCATTAATCTTGGGTGTGGCTTTGGGAAGGAGAAAGTCCTGATCCCAAACAGGCCTGCCCCAAAGTCCATATACCCCGCCATTCAAGAGGGCGCACCCAGGCCCTCTTTTTAGCCTGATCGTGGGTGACCCGTCCACAACCATCCCTCAAATGGGGATTGCATTTTCCGGGGATTGCATTTTCCCTTGACTTTGTTATGGAATTTTGACACAATGTAATCGGCAATATCCAGGGGTGAAAAAGTTGATGGGGCGGCCGAACCAGGTGGGATAATCCCAAGGCGGTGCTGCCCTCGGATTTATTGCCGGCGATTACCTGTCCTGCGACAAGTGCGAAAAACTCTGACTGTTCGGCGCGATAACGGTTGAAAGGAAGTTGAAGAAACACCGTGCAGAAATCCCTGGGACTCCGGAGGATCGAGCGCGCGGGCCCGCCGCTCAACGCGCGCGAGATGCACGATCGCATTGAGCGCGAAAACCGAGGAGGTGTCTAATGGGCCAGCCAATAAGCCTGGAAGAGTTGAAAACTTTCGTCGGCAAGGAAATCGGCTTGTCGGACTGGCTCGAAATCACCCAGGAGCGCATCAACGCCTTCGCGGATTGCACTTCCGACCGGCAGTGGATCCACACCAACCCGGAAATGGCCAAGAGCGGCCCTTACGGCAAGACCATTGCTCATGCTTATCTGGCCCTGGCGCTGCTCTCTTTTTTCAACTACCAGAACAAGGTGTTCCCAGCGGGCATCAAAATGGCTTTGAACTATGGCCTCAACCGCGCGCGCTTTATGAACCCGGTCCCGGTCGGGTCGAGGATCCGGAACCATTGCGTGCTCAAGGACCTGACCGAGAAAGGACCGGGAAGAATTTTGATGACCTTTGAGAACACCGTGGAAATAGAGGGCCAGCTCAAACCTGCGGCCGTCGCGGAAACGCTTTCAATGGTTTTAACTTAATCTGATCGGATGGATGGAAAATACCGGGTGACTACTAAAGCGAAAAGAGGCAAAGCCAAATGGGACCGCCGGACCTTTATGTCCGCGGCCGGGCTGGGAGCATTGGCCGGGCTCGCCGGCGGCTGCGCCGCGCTCGACCGCCGGGGATATGAGTCAAGCTTCGGCGAGCTATCCGGCAAGTTCTCCGCAAAACCGCTGCCGCCACTGGGCCGAGAAAACGGGGCTGGGATAGATGGGCAATGGATCTCGGATTTCATCGCCGCCTTTGTGAAGAATGACGCCGGCAACTCGATGGAGGCCAAGTTTTCGGGCGAGAAAATTTATCAGGACGCTCTGGTGGGTTTCGCCGCCGGCCCAGACCCGTTATTCCTCAAATATCAAAAGCTCATCGGCCCCTTCCATCTCACCCCGGCCGAGGCCATGGCGATGGCCGCCGGGAGGCAGGGAGTAAAAGCGCCGCCGGCCGAGCAGATCGGTGTGGTTTCCTTCATCCTGCCCTTTGCCGATCCGATCGTGGCGAGCAACGCCGCGGAAAAGCGCTGGTGCTCTCCCCGCTGGGCGCAGGCTCGGTTGCTC
>CAIYYW010000378.1 GCA_903930515.1 uncultured delta proteobacterium
AGTGTATCAAAGCGGAAATTCCTGTCAACCCACAGCACAGCTATATTGAGCAGTGCTTATGCCTTCAGTGTATCAAAGCGGAAATTCCTGTCAACCCACAGCGTTTTAAAAGAATTGGGAATCACTTTAGCGTGTTGCGAGCAAGGTTATTCAGCCGCAGCGAGCAACACGCTTTAAAATTGCAGTCATTGGGCTAGCCTTCGTCTCGCCCGTACGCGGTGAAAGCTTGATTTGTTCTCAGGTCCCGCTTTTAGGCGGGATTTCTGCGCCCGGTGTGGCCGGGCCTCACCAATTTCCCTGATTGACCAGGACCCGGAATTCTCCCCGGCGGTCGGGGTCCTGCTGATATACCAGGATGATGTCGGCCATATTGTCGTTGTTTAAGTCTTCCACCAGGGGAATGAGCGAGGTGGGCACCTGGATGATTTCCTGGCGGTTGGTTCGTTTGGCCATTTTGTCCTTGATCACCACTTGCAGTTCCTGCTCTCCCTTTCCCAGCAACATATCGTCAATGCCGTCTCCGTTGAAATCTCCAAAGGGGGTTGGGAACCCTCCGATCAATTTTCCTTCTCCGAAGTTAATATGGATAGAGGCCTGGTCAATGGTTGTTGGCTGGTCGGGGATGGAATGATTGCTGGAAAGGTAGTATTGGAAATTAAAGGGGAAGTTGTTGGTGATCAGGACCTGGGCCGCGGAGACCACTCCGATCTGGATTGAGGGCATAATCAGGTCCGGGCTTTTGTCCGCGTTGACATCCCGGATAAAAGGCCCGATCACCCAGGAGGTTAGATTCCAGAGCCGGCCGGGTTTGAGGTTTTTGCCCGAATCCACCCAATTATCTTTGCCGAAAAATATTTTCAATTCCGCCTTCTGGTTGAAGAATCCGCCGTGCTGATAATTGCTGATCAGGTCGGCCTTGCCGTCATCGTCCAGGTCCGCGACCTGGATGGTCAGTTGTCCGCGGTTGCGGATTTTTTCCGTGGGATCGCTGAACGGCAGATAGATCTTATAAGCGGGTTTCTCGCTATAGATACCGTCGTCGTTCAATTTATAAATCCAGAGGTTCTCCTCATTAAGCACGAACAGCTCGGGCTTGCCATCCCCCTCCTGGTCGGCGATGTAAATGCTCGGGGTCTGGTAATGCACGCTGACCTCGCCGTGGGGAAAGATTTTCCGGAGCGGGGTGATTGAGAAATACTTGGTGTTGATGGGGAAGTCCAGGGTTGACTGCACCCACTTGTCTCCCTGGAAGTAAAACAGGTCGGAATCAAACAACTGGTAGATCATAATTTCGTTCAGGCCGTCGCGGTTCCAGTCATAAAGGAAGTCGTAATAGAGCAGCCGGTCGGGGTCTGAAATCTGGATCAGCTGGTTGGAGAACTTGATCAGGGGGAGCGGGCCTTCCAGGGTCTTGTTGACAAACCGGTAATAATCCGCGCTGTTCCGGCTCAGCGCCACGATCACCTGGCCCGGCTCGCCCGGAATGGCTCCGAAATCATAAAGGGTATAGCGCTGCGGTATTTCCACTTCCAGCCGTTGCTCAGCCTGATATTTACAGCCCGGGCTGGCCCAGTAAACGCTGATATACCTGCGGTTGGTTCCGCCCGGGGGATTGTTGTGATGGGTGACGATCAACTCCTTGGTTCCGTCTCCGTCCAGGTCCGCGGGGATCACATCTTCAATCTGCCCCTTGACTTTGAACTGGCTCAACTGGAAATGGATCGGCGCCGGGGCCGGGGTCTGCGCCGGGGCCGGCGTTTGAGTCTTGGCCTGGCTATGGATCAGGGCGGGAACGATAAAAAGCAGAAGCATTTTCCAAGCTTTCATTATTCAAAATCCTCCATTATTGAAATTGCGACGCTAAGGATTACTCGGGAGAGATGATAAATCCAAACCCCCTTTTTATCAATCCTCCGTCGCCGCGGCCTTGGTTTCTCCCCGGGGATGGGTCAAATCCCGGCCTGGTTTTGCGCCCGGGCGGCGGATAGTTGAAAAGGAATTAAAACTATGCTAATAATCTTTTGTAATAAGCAGGCTGAAATCAACGGCTCAACGGGCAGGTTGAAAATTTCAGTCTAAAAAATTTTAAGAGGAGGAATTCTAAGATGGCAGACAGTACTTACAAAATCATTGAACTGGTGGGCACCAGCGAGAAATCCTTTGAGGATGCCGCCAAGACCGCAGTCAACGCCGCGGCCAAAAACCTGAAGGACCTGAGAGTGGCCGAGATCACTCAACTGGATCTCAAACTGGAGAACGGCAAGGTCACCGCTTATCGCGCCCGGGTCAAGGTCTCGTTCAAGTTTCACGAGAAAAAATAAGACCAGTCGCGGGTTGAGTCCCTGAGCCGGGGCCGGTTCCGCCTATCGGCCGGATTGGCAGGCCTGATCAAAATCATGATCGGGTTAAAGGGAAGGGAGTGGGCGGGGACCGTCAGTTGGGGAGAGACGCGCCGGGACTTGACCGGGATCGGGATCAATCCTAGGATTCGGTGGATTTAAAATGGCCTTAGCCAGAATAGATATTTTCATCATCGTAGTCTATATGATCGGGATTATGATCCTGGGCACATACTTTTCCAAGTATGTCTCCAAATCCGATGATTTTTATATCGCCGGCAGGACTCTTCCCTGGTGGGCGATCGGGATGAGCCTGGTCGCGACCGACATCAGCGCCCTGGATTTCATCGCGGCTTCCGGCCAGGGTTACAAATGGGGGATCGTGGTCGCCAACTTTGACTGGATCGGATGCCTGCCTCCGATGATCCTGGGAGCCTTCTTCATCGTGCCCTTTTACTGGAGGGCCGGGGTTTACACCATCCCCGAATATTTGGGACTGCGCTTCAACCCGGGCGTGCGCGGAATTCAAGGCGTGCTCTGGGGAGCGTTCCTCGCCTGCATCCTGGGCGCGCTCTACTGGGCCACCGGCTTGATGATGGTGGAGTTTTTGCCCTTGCCCGACGACCTGCTGGGGGGGACCGTCAAGACCGCGCTGAACTTTATGCTTTCCTTTTACGGATGCGCGGACGGAAACAACTGGCAGATTATGGCCTGGGTGATCCTGATCGCGGTCACGGTCGGGATTTATTGCTATGCCGGCGGACTCTCCGCGGTGGTGGTGACCGATGTGGCTCAACTGGTGATTATGTATATCGGGGGCGTGGCCATCATCGTTCTGGGGATGATCCGGGTGGGCGGCCTGCATTCAATGATGGACAAAATTTACGCGCTCGGCCCCCAGTTCCAGAACCATTTCCGGTTGTTCCTGCCCGCGGATTCGCCTTCGCCCTATCCCTGGCACGGGATTTTGTTCGGCCTGGCCTTTGTGCTCGCGCCCGCTTACTGGCTCGGCAACCAGGCCATTGTCCAGCGAAACCTCGGCGCCAAGTCCGAATGGGACACCAAGGCCGGGATGATCTGGGGATCATTCCTTCACGCCCTGATCCCGATTATGGTGACTTTTCCGGGATTGATCGCGCTCGCGCTATATCCGGGAGAAAAATCCGGCGATGTGGCTTTTCCCAGGCTGATCCATAAATTGCTCCCGCCCGGTCTCACCGGCCTGATCTTTGCCGTGCTGCTCGCGGCCCTGATGAGCACTGCGGCCTCCAACCTCAACTCCGCGGCCACCATCTGGATGAAGGACATCTATCAGGCATTCCTTCACCGCACCGCCTCGGACAAACATTACCTGAATGTCGGACGGATCCTGACCGTAATCTTCGTGGTGTTCGGAATTTTTTTCGCGCCGATTGTCACCAAATACAGCGGTCTCTATATCGCGATCCAGTCCTTCCTGACCTTCATCCAGGGGCCGAACCTGGCCCTGATCCTGCTCGGGATCCTCTGGACCAGAGCCACCGGCTGGGGCGGACTCGCCGGGTTGATCGCCGGACTCGCCATCAGCATTTCTATGTTCATCTTCAAGAGCCATATTTTCACCCGCGAAGAGCCGTTCCTGTTCATCGCCTGGTGGAGCTTCTTCGGCTCCGCCCTGGTCATCATCATTGTCAGCCTGCTCACAAAACCGGAGCCCCGGGAAAAATTGCTCGGCCTGGTCTGGAAATACGCGGACAAGGATAAATTCCTGCAGGACGCCCTGAAGGAGCGGGCGGGGAAATGAGCGGATTGATTTTAAAAATCCTCTCCGGAGCGCTCGCGCTCCCGTTGCTCCAGGCAGAGGGACAGCAAGTGGTTTGGCCATTCCTTCAGATCGGCAATTTTGTGGAAGGAATTTTTGTGGCCATCCCTTATTGGGGACTCAAGCTGTTCATCAGCGTCTTTTTCATCGGCCTTGCCATAACCCCGTTTTTCCTGCCCAAGGAATATATTTATCTCGGAGCCGGCGATCGGAAACGATGGAAAGACATCCGGTTTTGGGCCTTGGCGGCCGCGCTTTCCGAGCTGGTCGTCTATCTTTATTTTTAGGGAAGGAAATGGAAGAGCAAGAAAAAAAACCTCAGTTTGAAGCCCTGGTCCCGCTCGGAATATTCCTGATGTTCTTCGGGGCCGTCATTACCTATGCCGCCACCATCCCCACCGACCGCATAGACAAACTGGTCAACTTCATCTGCGGGCTGGCTTTCCTGGCCTGGGGGGGCGCCTGGTTCTATGTGGGCTGGAGAAGGACCCGGAAAGAAAAACCACCTAAGAATGAAAAGCTTTAAGCCCCGGGTCTCCGAGAAAGAGGCCCTGGACCATCTAACTTTACACGGCAGAATTTTCAGATCTAAAAAAACCGTCCCCTACCGGATGGAGTTGATATATCTCCCCTATTACTTCTTTGAGATCCGGGTCAAAAATAAAAAAGGAGTTGAGCGGGGATTCTTCGCCGCGATTGACGCCACCCTGGGCGGGTTCTCGCTGGTGGAAAAGGAAGTGATGCAACCCGATACCATCAACGAGATAGAGTTCCAGCCTAAAATTTCCCTGGAAGAAGCCCAGGAATCCCTGGGAAAAGAAGTCAGATGGTTTTTGGTCAGCAAATCAATGCAGAGGCGGGAAAAATATCTGTTCCTCCACGCCGAACCCGGAGAACTCGCCTTCTTTCCCTACTGGGTCGGATACTATCATAACAAAGCCGGCGCCTGGGAATTCCTCGGTCTGGACGCCGTCTCCGGAATCCTCCAGGGAGGACCCGGCAGACGCCTCTTTATCCACGCCTTTGCCGAATCGCGCGTGAAAATAAATCCTTAAATTTTCAGCCGCAACGACCGCGGTAACTTAAAAATCCTGGCGTTATTTTTTTGCGCTTGCGGGTGTTGCCGGTCTATGGCAAGCTGATTTATGGAAAAAAGCCGCTGAAAAATTTACGATTTTTTATTTCATTTGAGGAGGAAGGATTATGAAACAGACGATCAAGGATCTGTTGATAGAGCGGGAAGCCAGGCTCAAGAATAAGACCTTTATCTTCTGGGAAAACGATGAGGTCAGCTACTCTAAATTGCTGGACACGGCTCGGCGGATCGGCTCCAGCCTTGCCGGCAAGGGACTCAACCGGGACGACAAGGTCTGTATCTGGCTTCAGAACCGGCCGGAGTTCACTTACCTGATGTTCGGGTGCGCCTTTTCCGGGACCGTGCTGGTTCCCATCAACACCCAGTTCAAGGCCGAGGAGGCGCAATATATTATTGATAATTCCGAGGCAAAACTGCTCATCACCCAGCCCGAGTTCTATGAGATGGCGGCAAAGATAAAGCCCAACTGCCCCAAGCTGAAGGAGATCGTGGTGGTTGACCAGGCGCCCTCGGGGACCACGCCCTTCTCGGAGTTGTATAATCCGGCTCAGTCGGTGGACCGCGAGATTTCGGAGCAGGACATCGCCAGCATCATTTATACCTCAGGCACCACCGGCTATCCCAAGGGAGTCCTGCTTACCCAGAAGAACTATCTGGTCAACGCCAGCCAGATTGCGCAAGCCGCAAAGATGACCGAGGCGGACCGATTTATGTGCATCCTGCCCCTGTTCCATGTCAACGGCCAGCTGGTCACCGTGCTGGCGCCGCTCTATGCCGGCGCGAAGATGATCCTGACCAAAGGCTTTTCTCCCAAGGACTTCCTCGCCCGGCTCGCCCGCTACCAGGCAACCGCCTTCTCCGGCGTGCCCACTGTTTATGCCATCCTGAATAACCAGCCCGATGCCGAAAAATACGACCTCTCCAGCCTCCGATTCTGCATCTGCGGCGCCGCGCCTATGCCGGTGGAGGTCTTTGAAACCTTTGAGCGCAAATACAAAGCCTTCATCCTGGAAGGATACGGCTTGTCCGAAGGCACTTGCGCCAGCTCCCTCAATCCTCTTGACGGCACTCGCAAGATCGGCTCCATCGGCACCCCCCTCAAAGGACAGGAGATGAGGATCGTGGACGACAAAGACCAGGAGGCTGCGAGAGGATCAGTGGGGGAGATCGTGGTCCGGGGAGAGAATGTGATGAAGGGCTATTACCGGAACCAGCAGGCAACCGAGGATACCTTGAAAGGGGGCTGGCTCCATACCGGGGACCTCGGGTATCAGGACCCGGACGGATACTTCTTCATTGTGGGCCGGAAAAAGGAAATGATCATCCGGGGCGGCGAGAACATTTATCCCAAGGAGATTGAAGAAGTGTTGTATAAGCATCCCGGAGTTTTGGACGCCGCAGTGGTCGGTCTGCCCGATAAGGTCTGGGGAGAGGAGGTCGGGGCGTTCATTGTCCCGAAGCCGGGACAGACTCTGACCGAGCCGGAACTGATTGAATACTGCAAGGCACGGATCGCCAATTACAAGTGCCCGCGGCGGGTATTCTTCCGCGAGGAATTGCCCAAGACCGCCACCGGCAAAATCCAGAAACGCAAAATCCTGGAACAATATCTGGCGGATAAAAAATAAGCGGCCGACGCGCAACCATCCATGATTTGCTTTTCATTCGGTGCGCCCTGACTGAATATTATCACACCCAGTTGGCCTTGATCGCGTCGAATTCCGGAACCTTGATGTCCTCAATGGTGATCATTCGCGGATCTGCTTGGCCGATCCCAAGCTCTGCGGCCCGATAGACCTGGACCTGATCCCACACGCTTTTATTCACATACGGCAGTTTAACCTTATTTTCCGAGCCATATCTCTTGAGCACGGCCAAGGCCATGGAATCGCAAGCCACCCGGTCTTTACCCGCGATGATCAAGCCGGACGGAACCCAGATGCCTCTAGCGGAAATCCCGTCCGGTCCGCCTTTAACCATAATGCTGGTCGCGTCCACAATGTTGATCAGGGGATTCACGCTCAGGTTCAACTCCGCTATCTTCTCCCCGATATTATTCTGATGCAGGCCGTTTACTCCTTCCTGCCAGCGGTCCTCCGGATGGCAAACCCCCACGAACGCTTTCAAGCAACAAGTGAACTCGGCCCGGGTGGACTGATGGTTCTTGAGCATCGGCACATTTATGAAATGATCAACCTCGGTCAATATCTTCGGAATCCGGAAACCGTTGCTCCAGTATCGTTGTTTAGGCTCAAACCGGACATACTCGCTTTTAAGCCAGGGGTAAAACTCCACTCCCTCTTCTTGACATACTCGCGGTATGCCGCTTTCAGCGAATGACTTATCATCCATTAAAGCCGGTCGGTCTCCTACCATCGGATGCGCCCCCCGTTCCTTGACCAGCCGGATCACGGCCCGGATCACTTCCGGGTTGGTGGTAATCCTTTGAGTCGGGTTCAAGGACGGCCCGGTGACATTGGGCTTGATCATCACCCGCTGGCCCTTCTCAATCTCGGCCAGTCCGCCTGCGGCTAAAACCGCCTCCCGCAAAGTCTTCTCAAGGGAATCCCCAACACCGCTGATGCTTACCAGGGCCCTGGGCATCGCCGGATATACCCGGGTGGGCGGCAACGGCTCCGGCCCGGGATCAAGCAAGAGCTTGATAGCTTTTTTCGGACTGGTGCAGCCCGGACTGACCCCAGCCGCGACCGCGCCAAAGCCGATCGCTTTGATAAATTTCCGGCGATTATATTTTTGACTCTTCCTGTTACTTTCCATTTCAACTCCTATTAGGCTTCGGCGCAGCCATTACTCCCTTTTTTCCTCTCCTCCCTCTTCATTCCACCGATTCATCCTTCGCATTAGATCTGCTACGACGAACGGACCTCCCTGCAATCCCAATTTACCATTATTTTAATCAACGGCAACCAAGGTTTGAACAGACAAAGGGTAGGTGCCAAAAAAACAGCCTCTAAAGCCTTAGTTTGTGGTTAATCTCCGGTGCGAGGAGAGGGAATTGAACCTAAAGTCAGCGTGGAACGCTCTGAGGACTCGCAAGGAGATATCATCAGGACAAATCCGGACAGGGCTTTTGGCCTCTCTGACATCCGGTTCTGAATAGTGTATTTACATGCGGCCGGTCCAGCAGAAAGTGCAAACGCGCTCAGCCGGCAAACCGATCGCTGAAATGGTTTGCTGAGTCGTGAGGTAAATTATACGCTTAACGACTTCAACTTCAGTCTCTTTGTTGACATCTCTCCTGATCCATTCGACCATTTCTTGGTATTGGTCACTTCCGGGATTGAGATAAGGAGCGATATCTATATCGTCCGTGTCTTTTCCTTCGATCGCCGCCATGGCTCTCCTGGCCGCCAGTTCATCACGTTTTTTGGTAGATTCTTCAAAGGGGCAGATTTCAATCAGGGGAGCGCAGGCAAGGCCTAAAGTGACCTCTTCGGGACGGCAACGGCTGATTTTCTTAATCAGCCAGCGGAGCTGGGTATTTCTCACCAGGGAATCGTCAAGCAACAAGAAACGCTTTCCCGAAATCACGGAGCGTATGGTATTGATCTTGTGGAACGCCGCGAAATCCCTCATGTTTTGGTCGCTGTACATGTAGCTGCGAATACCGCGTTTTTTGCGAAGAGGCCTGAGCAAGGGAACTCCCGAAGCGTGTGCTGCTCCATGCGCGTGCCCCAGTCCTGAATCGGGAATTCCCGCAATGAAGTCAATTTGGTTGAACAGATCCAACTGTTTAAAATTTTGCCACAAGGCAGCACCGGTTCGGTCGCGCGTATCTTCCACGCAAATGCCCTGAATAATGGCTTCAGGATAAGCCGTGTAGACATAGAGAAAACCGCAAATCTTGCCGGAGTCATTTCCCGGCAAAAGAGTCTTCGGACCATTGGCGTCGAGATAAACGATTTCACCGGCTTTCAGCTCCCTGAGTATTTCATAATCAAGGTTATCAAGGCCGGTTGTCTCGGTGACAACCGCGAAAGCGCCTTCTTTTACGCCAAGGCTCAGGCTGAATGTCCCACGAGGGTCTCTGGCCGCGTAAATGCCCTCTGAGTTCATAAGCAAGATGTTGATGGACCCGAACCCGGCAATCATGGCCCAGACTTTTTTTATGCCGTCGGCAAAATCAGTTCCTTTGCTGATTATTTCACCGACGACTTCGGCCTTGTTGTAATTCCAGGTTTCCATTTTTTCATCCAAGGTTTTTTCCCTGAAATTACTGCCTTGTTTCTTTAAATCGTCGCCGATTTTTTGAAGGTTGTTGAAATTGCCCTGAACAACAATGCTGAAGCTCCCGATACAGGTATCAAACTTGAGAGGCTGGATATCGGATGAGCTGGTAATCCCGATACCGATATTGCCGGGCAAGTTGCCTAGGAGGTCGCCGAACCTTGGTAAAAAGGGAATGTCGTGGATGCGATGGATCTCCTTGTACAGAGCTTTATCGTGATGGGTAAATATTCCTCCGATTGCTTGGCCAAGATGGTCATGGTCGCCAAGCAGGTTGTAAAGGTCATTGATGCATTTCTCTTTGACTGAAAAAACTCCCGCCAAACCGCTCATTCCCGATACCTCCTGATCCAAAATGGAAAAATTTCCGCCACCTTCAGCTGGAACTGGAAACTGTGCCTGAAGCTGTAGCGCCCATTTACTTTATCACCGTTTTCTCCTTTAGAACAGGTTGACATGTCAGTTGATTCCTTAACTAACCATTGCCGCTATAATAGCAGTTCGCCCGACTTTCGTCCAGTGTAACCCCGTTAAGGACAGGCGCAGAATGGAGGGGGCGTTCGAGTTATATCGGTGCCTGAAGAAGGAAAAATAAATCCGTCCAGCTAAGAAGAAGGCACAGGCCCTTCTCCTTGAACCCCTATAGCCCCTGCTGGTCCCTGATATTCTTCATCCAGGGGGGCGAACTCCACCAGGTCGGCCTGAAGCTGGTTGCTTACCCGCCTGATATCTCCCTGGGCGAATTCCACCGCCCACTGATGGGGTTTCCCCGGAAATCACCAGCGAAAATACCCAAAGGATTCCGCAATCGAAAATTGCTATCACAGGAAATGCTTTGGAATCAGGTGATTGTCTGGCGCGAGGAGGGGGAATTTCCTGCCCCCACGATGGACGAAAGATAGAATCTGATGAAAGAGCTTGTTAACATGTCCTATGGCTTTAGAACCTGCTGCGACAGATGTTTGAGGCAGGAAACCTGTTTTTCGGACCTCAAGCCTGCGCCCTGCTGTCTCCTTTCGGCAAGCGCATCCATCCGGGCACCGCCGGGTTGAGCAGCCACAGGAACCGCTGGTCCACATGGGGCTGAAGCCTTAAGACCGCCGGGATCGCAATGCGGGGTCCCCAGGGATGGGTGGCCCACAGCAGCCGCCGCGTCAGATAGCCGAGCTTCCACCACCGGTTCATGCGGCGGAATTCTCCGGTTGCCCGTTCGCGGTCATGCACGGCTATGGCCGCGATCCTGCCGGAGACGAGGGCCCCATGCACTCCCAGTACCATTGTGGGGTCCTGCATGCCGGAGAGGGTCCCGGCCAGGATGAGATTGCCGGCAAACAGCCGCGGGTTAAAAAAGGACCCGGTGGGGGTGCCTACCATGTTCTCGATCAAGTGCCAGCGGGGAAACGCCAGGCCCTCATCCTCCAGGAGCTGTTTGGGAAACCACTCCATCGCCGCGGCCGAAAGCGGCTTGCCCCGCTGAAACAGTACCGCGGCTCCGGTGCCGTTGGCCGTGGCGTAGTAGGCATAGTCGCGCGTGTGTTCATTATAATAAGCCGCGCAAAACGGGCTGCGACCCTCGGGGGCCGGCCCTCCGGCGAAAAATCCATAGGCCCGGGTGTATGGGATGTCGAGGGCGTCGAAGGCTTCCCGG
>CAIYYW010000379.1 GCA_903930515.1 uncultured delta proteobacterium
ATATAATTTTATCAATCTGAAAAAAGGAGGACTAAAATGAAAAAGTATTTATGGGTGGTTCTGGTGATCTTCCTGGCCAGTCTGGCCGCGTTCAACATCTCATGCCAGAAGATCAGTTGCGGTCTCAAGTCCGATCTGCCTTGGTGCAACTCAACCCTGAATGACGCAGATAAGGAATACACGGCCGGAAATTACGAGAAGGCGATCAGTCTTTACCAAGGTTACCTCAACGGCTCCCCGGACCAGAAACGCGTACAGGAAGTCAAGGATAAGATCAGCACCGCCTATTACAGCCTGGGAGAGGCCGCGTTGAACCAGAAGAACTGGCAGGACGCGATCAATTTTTATTCCCAGACTCAAAACCAGGAGGCTCCGTCAAAGATCAGCCAGTGCAATTTCAACCTGGGAGAGGACGCCTTTGCCAAGCAGGATTATTACTCCGCGGTTCATTATTATTCCCTGTCCCAGGAATCCGGAGTGCAGGATAAAATCAAGGCCGCCCAGGACGCCTTGGCCCCGGCCCCGATCGCAGGAGCCACCGTGGCCCCCGGAGCTACCGTCGCCCCAGCCCCGGTCGCGCCCAAGCCCCCGGAATCGGTTTACAGCATTCTGGCTAAAACCGCGGCCACCAAAGAAGACGCCCAGGCCCTTGTCGGCGAACTCAAGGGCAAGGGATATGGCGCTTATTATGGAGGCGGAAGCGTTAATGCCGGCTTCAAAGTGTATGTGGGAAGTTATTCCAGCAGAAGCGGCGCCGAAGCCACCCTCGGCAAACTCCAGAGGTTTGAAAAGGGTTACAAGGGAGCTTATGTGTTAAAAGTAAAGTGATTCCTGACGACCAAACCAGGCCGGCGCCCGAGCTATTCGGTCGCCGGCCTTTTTTTCAGGCGCCAGACACTGCTGTCTTGCCCGCCGGGGTTTGGAATAACGGAGGCGGGTAAGGCCGGTCCTGCCCCAGGTCATTTGAATTTGCGCTTCAGTAAGCCTTTTTCAGGATCGCGATCACTTCCTCAATGGTCGCGTCCTTGGGATTGTAGTTCATGGTCCCGTCGTTGATTGCGGTCTTGGCGATTTGCGGGAACTGATCTTCTTTCAACCCGGCGTCCTTCAACTTGAGCGGCAGGCCGGACAGCTCGCTAAGTTTTTTGGAGAGCTCGCGCACCGCCTGGATCGCGGCCTTGGCCTGATCCATTTTTGACCCGGAAACCGAAGCCCCGAGCCAGGGCGCCAACTCCGCGATTACCTCGGCGCTTTTGTCCAAGTTGTATTCCATTCCCCACGGCAGCAGGATGGCGTTGGCCACCCCGTGCGGGATATGGGCGACCCCGCCGCAGGCGTGCGCCATTGAATGCACGATCCCGACCAGCGAGTTGGAAAAAGCGATCCCGCCGCAGAGCGCCGCGTTGGCCATGGCCAGCCGCGCCGGTTCATCGCCGCCATTTTCCACCGCCTTGACCAGGTTCTCGCGGACCAATTTGATCGCGGTGATGGCGAAGGCGTCCGACACCGGGTTTTTCTGCAGGCAGACATAAGCCTCCACCGCGTGGGTAAGCGCGTCCATCCCGGTGGCCGCGGTGATTTTCTTGGGCATGGTCACGAGCATTTTCGGATCAAGGATCGCGACATTGGGATAAAGCTTGTTGGAGGTGAAGGACATCTTGACCTTGGCCTCCACATTCGCTATCACCGCCACCAAGGTCGCCTCGCTGCCGGTGCCTGAGGTGGTCGGGATCACGATCAGCGGTTTCATCGGTTCCTTGATCCGCTCCGCGCCCTGATATTTGAGCAGGTCGTCGGTCTTTTCCGACACCACGATGTTCACGCCCTTGGCCGTGTCTATCGCGCTGCCGCCCCCGAGCGCGACCAGGCAGTCACATCCTTTTTCGTTGAAAATTTTCGCCACCTGGTTGCAGACCAGGTTGCTTGAATCCACCGGGGTTTGATCGAACACCGCGCCGATGGCGCAGTTGGATCCCGCAAAAACCGATTGAACGGTCTTGAGCAAACCGGCCGCGACCACGCCCTGGTCGGTGATGATCAGGGCCTTGTGCGCGCCCAGCTGGTCCATCTCGTAAGGCAGATTGGACAGCGCCTTGTTCCCGCTCACGATCTTCACCGGGCAATAAAATTCGTAATAATTCGGCATCATTGGCTTCCTCCTCCTTATTTTCCCAAATTTAAAATCAGATACGGCGTCAGCAAGGCCATCACTTTGCCCTTGAGCAGATAGTCGGAGAAGCTGAACTTGGGCGGGGTCTTGAAGGTCTTGTTGAGAATGAATCCGGGCATCAGGAATTTCTGGACGATGGTCATGGCGCGCGCGGCCTGCATGGCCTCGCTGAGGTCCCCGTGTAAAATGGCGCGGTGCTCTATGAACCCCATATGCGAACCGATCTGGCCGGTGAAGATCAAAAGCGCCGCGTCCACATTCTTGAAATAAATTATGAATTTGGGGTCCTTCAGGCTCAGGCCCAAATACTTGATATGGTCGCCCTGTTTTTGCAGAGAAAGGGCCGGGCCGCCATTCATCACCGCCAAAGAAAACACCCGGCCTTCCTCCCAGTCCTCCAACTCCTTCTTCAGCTCCGGGCACCATTTGGAAACCAACTCAAAGGTCACCCCGAAGGCGAGCAGCGAAATCTTCATCACCAATTCCTTGATCCGGTAGCCGAGCGGTAGATTGCCTCTTTCCGGTTCAGTCATCTTCCTCTCTCCTTTGCTCCCCGGGTCGGGTCGGGGATTATTACAACTTTTACCACAAACGATAAAATTTGTAAAATCAATACCCTCTCCGGCGCGATACCTTTCTGTGCGGGCGACTTTGGTCGCGATAGATTCGTGGCGCAGACACTCTTGCCTGCCCTGCGTAGCGAGTCAGAGCGAAGCAGGGTCTGCGATCCCTTTGAATACACCCCTGGGGCGCAGATACTCTTGTAGGGGGCGGGACACTCTTGTAGGGGGCG
>CAIYYW010000380.1 GCA_903930515.1 uncultured delta proteobacterium
ACCTGGAAACCAAACGCTCGGCCGATGAAGTGGACGGATGGGGAAACACATATCTGATGGGAATGGCTTTGGCGGTGGTCTGGGACAGCCGGGATCAGAAGTTTTACACCTACCAGGAATCCGAGGTTGAGCAACTGCTCCAGAAATTTAAGGCCGCTGATTTGGTGGTGGGATACAACCTGATCAAGTTTGACTATACCGTGCTCAGCGCTTATACCGCTTTTGATTTTTCCTCCCTGCCCACCTTTGACCTGCTGCTGGACTTGAAAAGTCGGATCGGTCGGCTGATCAGTCTCGGCGACCTGGCCCAGGCCACCTTGAACAGGAAAAAAATCGCCGACGGCTTGGAGAGCTTGATCTGGGTCAAGCAAGGACGGTTTGACCTGATTGAAGAATATTGCCGAATGGATGTGGAACTCACCCGAGACCTCTTTTACTTCGGCCTGGAAAAGCGCCACTTCCTGTTCCAGAATAACCGGGGAGAACTCCTGAAGGTGGTTTTAAACTGGGAATTGAAGAGTTTGCTGGAAAAGGCCAAAGGCCGGATCCCGCGTTGATTTTGAAGGTTTCGTTTCTCGCTTGACAAAGTTTTCCGCCAGCCTATGATAATATCAAAATAATTTCGCGGGAGCCTTGAGAGGCTTAATAGGGAAAACGGTAACAAGCCGTTACGGGCCCGCCGCTGTAATCGGGGACGAAACCCGCAAGATGCCACTTGGGAAATGAACCCTGGGAAGGCGCGGGGAATCGGAGGATCCGAGAGTCAGAAAACCTGCCTGCGAATTATTGGTGGCCTGCGTGGGATCAGGCGGCCCAATATAGGTTCCGGGATAAAAACGGGAAATCCCCGAATCCAATTTGGATTCGGGGATTTTTTTTGGGCTCCGCAACCAAAGGAGGAGCAAATGAAAACGCTGAAATTTTTGGTCATAATTGGGATCTGGATTTTTGCGAGCGCGGCTTTTGCTCAAGAGAACCAGCCGGAATCTGGAAAAGATAAACCGGAAGAAAAGAGCGGGACCTCGGAACAAAATCAGAAAAAACCTGAGGAAGAGAAAAAAGTCAAGGCTGAAGAGCAGAAGATGGATGTTGTGGTTACGGCGAGCCGGTTTGAAAAACCTTCGGAAGAGGTCGCGAAAAGCGTGGAAGTGATGAGAAAGCCGGAGTTGGAAAGCAAGGGGGTAAAGACCCTGTCGGAGGCGCTTGCCAATACCGCGGGAATCATCACCACCCGGACCGGAGGCTATGGAGGCGAGACCGGCATTTATATCCGGGGCGGGCTGACCGAGCAGGTCCTGGTGATGGTGGACGGGATTGAGGCGAATGATCCGATGGCGGTGGGGAGATCGGCCCAGGCCGAGCTTTTCGCGATGCCGGGAGTGGACCGGGTGGAAATTCTTCAAGGTCCGGCGAGCACGCTTTACGGCTCGGACGCGGAGGCGGGCGTGATCAACATTGTTTCGGAGAGACCGCTCGGGGGTCCGGGCGCGAATTTTTATCTGGAGGGCGGCAGTTTTGACACCTTTCAGGAGCTGGGGGAATTTTATCTGGGAAGGTCCGGATATTTCGCGGATTTTTCAGTGGGCAATTTCAGCACGGCCGGGATCAGCACGGCTTCCGAGGAGTTGGGCAATCACGAGCGGGACGGTTATCAGAACCTGACTTTCTCGCTCAAAGCCGGGGGCAAGCCGACAAGCTGGCTGGAGCTGGAGGCGGTCGGGAAGGCGATCCAGGCCAAGACCGATCTGGACACGGTCAATCTTCTCACCGGCCTTCCGGAGGATGATCCGAACTATACGGCCAAATCCACTATTTATCTTTCCTCGCTGAGCGGCAATATTTACACCGGCGA
>CAIYYW010000381.1 GCA_903930515.1 uncultured delta proteobacterium
GTATTCAAAGCAGAATCGCAGACAGGAGTGTCTGCGCCCCCTACAAGAGTGTCCCGCCCCCTACAAGAGTGTCACGCCAGCTGCGAATACCCTGGTCACAACAAAGGATTTGGCAACCAGCCCTGAAGAGTTACCTTATTTTAGGTCATCCGGACCGAGGGCTGGGTCTAGCTCTTTGAAACTAAAGAATTTTGTGATAAAAGTATAGGGGTGCGAAAAGGCAAGGGCTGCGCCCCGAAGGTCTTGGCAAGGACAATGGCAGGGTAGAGAATGGTGAAGATGATGAAGAAGAAAGAACTGAAGCAATTGCGGGAGAAGATCAACCGGGTTGACGAGCGGGTTCTTGATCTGCTCAATTCCCGGGCCGGGCTGGCGAAGCGGATCGGAAAGATCAAGCAGGAGTTCACGGAGCAAGTGTATTTTCCGGGCCGGGAGGAGCAGATTTTCGAACGGCTGGAAAACTTGAGTCTGGGTCCGTTCCCGGTTGAATCCATCAAACCGGTTTTCCGCGAGATCATCAGCGCCTGCCGCTCATTGGAGCGTCCGCTCAAGGTCTGCTATTTCGGTCCGGAGGCCACTTACACTCATTTGGCGAGCTTGCGCCAATTCGGCCACAAAACCGAGTTTATCCCCGAGCTTGGGATCAAGGATGTGTTTGAGCGGGTGGAACGGGGAGAGGCGGATTACGGGGTGGTTCCGGTGGAGAATTCCACCGAGGGCGTGGTCAGCCACACTTTGGATATGTTCTTAAGCTCCAATTTGAAAATATGCGCCGAGATCATCCTGGAAATACATCACTGCCTGCTCGGCCGGTCTAAATCCCTTGACCGGATCAAGCGAATTTATTCTCATACCCAGGCCCTGGCCCAGTGCCGGATCTGGCTGCGGAGGAACCTGCCCCGGGCGCCGATCCAGGAGGCCGCGAGCACTTCCGAGGCCGCGCGGCTGGCGTCATTGGACCGGGACTCCGCGGCGATTGCGAGCGCGTATGCCGGGGAATATTATAAGCTGAAAATTTTGGCGGACCGGATTGAGGATTTGCAAAACAACTTCACCCGGTTCCTGGTGATCGGGAAACAGTCGGTGGAGCGGACCGGAAAAGACCTGACCATGGCGATGTTCTCGTTGAAGGACGAGCCGGGGGTTTTGTTCCGGGCCTTGGAGTCGTTCGCGAAACAGAAGCTGAACCTGACCAAGATTGAATCCCGTCCGCTCAAGGGCAAGGCCTGGGAGTATGTCTTTTTCGTGGAGATGGAAGGACATATCCAGGAGCCAAAAGTGAAACAAGCGCTTGTGGACTTGGAAGAAAAGAGCGTGTTCGTGAGGGTGCTCGGCTCGTTCCCAAGAAGTAAACGGGCGGTTCAGGAGGTAGTGATCTGATGAGCGATAAGAAAAAACCCAACCCCGCGGCCTGGGTTCCGGATTATATCCGGAGCCTGGTGCCTTATGTGCCGGGCAAGCCGATTGAGGAGCTGGAGCGGGAACTGGGAGTGAAAAATTCAATCAAGATTGCGTCCAACGAAAACCCGCTCGGGCCTTCGCCCAAAGCTTTACAGGCGATCCGGAAAGCCCTTGCCGATTTGCATCGCTATCCGGACGGGAACGGAACCTATCTCAAGGAGAAGCTGGCGAAGAAGCTGGGGGTGACCCCGGAAACGCTGATCCTGGGAAACGGATCCAATGAAGTGCTGGAGCTTTTAGCCGCGACTTTTATGATGCCGGGAGACCAGGCGGTGATGAGCGAGCATGCCTTTGTGGTTTACAGCCTGGCGGTGGACAGCCGCGGGTATAAGAAAAGCGTGGCGACTCCGTCCAAAAATTTCGGGCACGACCTGGAAGCGATGGCCAAAGCCGTCACTGACCGGACCCGCCTGATCTTCATCGCCAACCCGAACAACCCGACCGGGACTTATGTCACGCGGAGCGAGCTGCTTAAATTCCTGGATGCTGTCCCGGACCGGGTGATTGTGGCGATGGACGAGGCCTATTTTGAATTTGTGGAAAAGAAGGATTACCCGGATACCCTGGCGCTGATCAAGCAGGGGAGAAAAAATCTGGTCGCGGTCCGGACCTTTTCCAAAATTTACGGCTTGGCCGGCTTAAGGATCGGGTATGGGATTGCGGACCCGGAAATGGTCGGGTTTGTGAACCGGGTGCGACAGCCCTTCAACTCCAACAGCTTGGCCCAGGTCGGAGCGATGGCCGGCCTGGACGACCGGAAGCACATCAGCCGGACGATAAAAAATAACCGCGTCGGGATGAAATATCTGGAGAAGCAATTCAAACGGCTCAAGCTGGAATACATTCCTTCGGTGGCCAATTTCATTTTGTTCCGCTCTCCCTTTGACGCGGGCAAGTTCTATCAGAAGATGTTGTTACGCGGCGTAATCCTCCGGCCGATGGGTGGCTATGGCCTTCCGGAATGGCTCCGGGTAACCATCGGCCTTCCGGCCGAGAACCAGAGGTTCATCAAAACCCTGGAGGAGGTGGCGACAGAGTTTGGCGGATAAATTTCAGCGGGTATGCGTGATCGGAGTGGGCCTGATCGGCGGATCAATCGCGATCAAGATGCGCCGGCTCGGGCTGGCTGAAGAAATCGTCGGGGTGGGAAGGCGGGTCGGCAACCTCAAAGACGCCCTCAAGATCGGCGCCATCACCGAATACACTCAACAGGTCTCCAAGGGAATTGCCGGGGCCGACCTGGTGATTTTGGCCGTGCCGGTCCGGGCGATGCCGGGTTTGATTGAATCCGCGGCCGGATATTTCCAGCCCGGGGCGATCCTGACCGATGTGGGCAGCGTCAAAGCCGGCCTGATCAAAACCATTGAGCCTCTGCTGGACCCGGGGGTGGATTTCATACCCGCGCATCCGATCGCGGGCCGGGAAAAAAGCGGCGCGAAATATTCCGACCCGGAAATTTTTCAAGGGAAATGGACCGTCATCACTCCGGCGAAAAGCTCGTCGAAAAAAGGGATCGGCCGGATTAAAAAATTGTGGCTGGCCCTGGGCGCGAAAGTGGAGTTGATGGACCCGCGAACCCACGACCGGATCCTGGCCTCGGTCAGTCATCTTCCGCATCTCGTCGCTTACGGATTGGTGGGATCGCTTCTGGCAATGGATCGGAAAACCCCGCTCCTGCGCCTCAGCGCCGGAGGGTTCCGAGATTTCACCCGGATCGCGGAAAGCTCTCCGGAAATGTGGACCGACATTTTTCTGGAGAACCGGAAAGAAATTTTAGGCGCGCTCTCCGAATATGAGGGGGAGTTGGGGAAGATCAAAAAATGGATTCAGAACGGCGACAGCGAAAAGCTTTTGAA
>CAIYYW010000382.1 GCA_903930515.1 uncultured delta proteobacterium
CCGATTGAGTTTGTTTACAGCGGCGACCAAGAAAAGGACATCCAGGAAATCACCCGGCGGATCGTCAAAGAAATTGAAAATACCATCCGGGAGTATCCCGAGCAATGGCTCTGGGCGCATAACCGCTGGAGCAGGACTTTGGGGGAAGAGCGGGAGCAAAAGCAAAAGAAACGGAAAAAATGGATCAAGCAAGGCGCATATCTGACCAGCAAGGAAGTGCTCAAGCAGATGGACCTGGAAATCGGCGAGGGCAAGGATGATCGAAAAACTTAAACTCCTTGAGCAAAAGCTCAACCAGGTCCTGATCGGGAAGCCCGATGCGGTCAGGCTCTGCCTGGTCAGCCTGCTCAGCCGGGGACACCTCTTGATTGAAGATATTCCCGGCATCGGCAAAACCACACTCGCCCACGGACTCGCCCGGCTCCTCGACCTCTCCTTCCAGCGCGTCCAGTTCACCTCCGACCTGCTCCCCTCCGACATCCTCGGAGTCGCCATCTACAAGCAGAGCAAGGAAGAGTTCGAGTTCAAGCCCGGCCCGATCTTCAACTCCATCGTGCTCGCCGATGAAATCAACCGCGCCAACCCCAGGACCCAGAGCGCGCTCCTGGAAGCGATGCAGGAAGGACAGGTCACCTTGGAAGGAAAAACTTATGATCTGCCCCATCCCTTCTTCGTGATCGCCACCCAGAACCCGATTGAGCATCACGGAACCTATCCCCTCCCGGACAGTCAACTGGACCGGTTCCTGATCAGCCTGAACCTCAACTATCCCGAGACCTCAGCGGAACTCGCCATCCTCAAAACCAGAAACTACGGACAGAACTTCAATCAGCTGGAGCCCGTGATCACCGGCCCGGAAATACTCGGACTCCAGCAACAGGTGGAAAGCGTGAAAGCAGATGACAGCCTCCTGGAATACCTGCTCAAGCTGATACAGGCAACCAGAAACCATCCCAGGCTCCGACTCGGAGCCAGCCCCAGAGCCAGCCTCGGCCTTAAACAGGCCTCCAAAGCCTATGCCTTCTCCATCGGAAGAGATTACCTGGTCCCAGATGACATAAAAAAAATGGCCATCCCCACCCTCAGACACCGACTGGTCTTAAAGCAAGACCTATACGATCCTGAAAAAAAATCTGAGCAGGCCGAACTCCTGATCCGGGAACTACTAGACCAAATCCCCGTCCCCATCTAGTTCCCAATTTTTGCGCGAGCGGCTTTCGTCGCGATTCCTAGAAGACTTCCCTCCCGAGGCGTGAACTCGGAGGCTAATTTTTTTATCTCCCCAATCCGGTCCGAAAGCCATCGCGGTTTTTGGAAAAAAACTTTGCCCTTGACAAATGGGTAAAGATGGGTTATATAGAAGAGTGGTTCAGTAAAGAGGTTCTTTTAATTCCGGTCAAAAATGGTCTGAGAATTTTTTTTCCCAGAAGCCGCTTGACAAATTAGAAAAATCTGTTAAGTTCTTTGTTCTGCGTATTTGTTCCTTAACATAGGGATCTAAATGGATCTGGCTCTTTGAAAACTAGATAGCAATGTGCGAGCGTTGAAAGCCCCGAATGGTAGTCGGAAAACTACCAAGCTGTCCGAGAGCTGATCTCGGAAGGAATTAAACTGGAGAGTTTGATCCTGGCTCAGCGCGAACGCTAGCGGGGGACCTAAGACATGCAAGTCGGGCGCGAAAGTCGAAAGATGATTAGCGCGGCGGACGGGTGAGTAACACGTGGGTAACCTACCTTTCGGAGGGGGACAACCCTGGGAAACCGGGGCTAATACCGCATCCGCCTGATCTGGGAAGTTCGGATCAGGGAAAGCTGGCCTATGCTTGCAAGCCAGCGCCGAAAGATGGATCCGCGTCCCATCAGCTTGTTGGTAGGGTAACGGCCTACCAAGGCTAAGACGGGTAGCTGGTCTGAGAGGACGGCCAGCCACACTGGCACTGAGACACGGGCCAGACTCCTACGGGAGGCAGCAGTCAGGGATATTGGGCAATGGGCGCAAGCCTGACCCAGTCACCCCGCGTAGAGGATGAAGGCCTTCGGGTCGTAAACTCTTGTCAG
>CAIYYW010000383.1 GCA_903930515.1 uncultured delta proteobacterium
GCTGGAGAAGATCGGATTTCGGGTGATCCGGCAAGGCAAACACATCATTATGTCTGACGGGGTTGTCCGTCTTACCATTCCACGACATAACCCGATCAACGCTTATACCATGGGCGCGATTGCCCGGGATGCGGGCTTGAGCCCGGAAGAATTCAAGAAGTTGCTCTAAGGCAGATCACGGCGTGACCAATTCACCCCTCCGGCCGACCCGGACACATGTCCGTTGGTTCGATTGCCGGTGCGTTCCCGCCGCCATTTGACGATATCCCGGCCATGCGACCTTGGAAGGGGCATTTAAACCAGCCGGTCCATTCGGCAAGCTCATGGCGGGCCACCCAGTCAGAATTTTCCGATCCCGATCTGGAAGGCTGGATCGCGGTTCATCGCTGAAGTGCAGACACTTGGGTCTGCCCGCGCCATAAATTATTGAATCAAAGTTGCCTGGGATTTGGCCTGGGGCGGGAAGTTGAAGTTCCACATCTGGGCGATCTTGTTGTTGATGAATAATTTGGCCGGGGCGTTTTTTTCCTTGCCCGAAGAATATTTCTGGTTCAAGACCTGGGCGGACATCGCAGTTAGTTCTGCCACGATTTGATCCGGCTGGGGGGCAAACCCGGCGATGGCTCCCTTTTCAATGAAATCCATTGAGGTGGCGAAGATGGGTATTTTTTTCTGGAAGCAGGTCATAAAGATATAAGGAAAGGTATCGGGGGAAATGACCCCGGGATCGTCCAGCATCAGATAAACATCCATCTGGGACGCGAGCTGGTTGAGGGAGGGCGGGAGGTCTTTGATCTGGGTGACGGAAATGGCCTGGAAGGACAATCCGGACTTGGATGCCGCGGCCTGGAGTTCGGTGATTTCCTTGCTGGTGTATAAGGGGTTATAGATGATCCCGATCCGTTTCCGGTCCGGGAGCGCAGTTTTTATGCCCTCAATGATTTTGGCCGCGGGCGGATGCACGGAGATTCCGGAGACTTTATCGCCGGAGAGTTTTATCCCGCGGACATTGTTGGCGGCCACATAGACCACGGCGCATCCGTCGCAGTATTCCTTGGCAACTTTTGCGGCCAGGTTCCCCACCGCAATCAACAAGTCCGGTTTGTTTCCCTCCAACCTCTTCCCCAGCTTCCTCGCCTCGTCTTCCAAACCCGACAAATTGTATTCTTCAAAGGACAGCGCGGAATTTTTCTTGAAGCCCTGGACGATTTCCAGATAGCAGGGTTGATTGGACGACACCACCAACATCACTTTGGCCTGAATCAGAGACGGGCAGAGGATGAGGATCAGTCCCGCAATCAGCCGGCCTTTTCTCATCTGCATTTCCATCATCCGCCTCACCCCTTGCGGTTGCCTTCAACCCAGTCTTTGACCAGCACCAGCATTTTTTCCACCAGTTCCTGGTTTTTTTTGTAATTGAGGGCAAGACTGAGGATATCCGAAGAGGTATAGTCGGGCGGCGGGCTCAGATAAAAAAAGCTCAGCGCCGTGCCCTCTCCTTCTGGCCGGAGGGAAGCCTGGAAGCGGCTGTCTCCTGAGTAGTAATAGTTGAAGATCATCTTCCCCTGATAATGAGGGCCCTGGATCAAATCATATCTCAGGGCCCCGACTTGAACCGGACAGGGCCCGGGCTGAAGTTGATAAAAACAGGGGCTGATCCGGATCTCGGTTTTTTCTTCAAAAAATTCCCAGAACTCCGGACGCTTGAGCGATTCCAGCGCCTGATCCGGAGCGGCGTTGATAAATATTTGGGCGCGGTGCCCGGTGAAGATCGCCTCGTAAAATTCCCCCCGGATGCCTTTGGCCAAAAGCTCGCTCGCGTTCAAGGACGGATCAAAATGCGCCTGGACCTCGGCCAGGGCGGTTTCAAACCCTTTGCTGATCAGGTCAAAAAAGTCAATCAACTTGGCCAATTCCTTGAAAGTGGTATCCCCCTCTTCCAGGCTTTCACAACTCATCGTGAGCCGGGTTCCCTCCGATTCCTCTTTCATCTTGAACCGGAAAATCGTGATGGCTTTGCCGCCCTGAGAGGCATACCAGATCTCCTGCCCGGGCTTATGATAGATCAGGATGGCTTTGACCCGGAAGGAAAATCTTAACACCTTGATTTCATATTGAGCGGTGTCCCCCAGGTCCTGAAATTTCTCGCCCGAAACTTTTTCAATCTTGGTCAGGCCCGCGGTCATTTCCAGGATTTCCGGGTTCCTCAGGTATTGGTCCAGGGTCTGGGCGTCGGTCTTGACCTTGACCGTGGTCCGGTAGCCCTTGACCTGAGTCGTGTAGGGCTCGATCTGAACCGTCCCCTTCGGGAATTCCTTGACCTTCTTCATACATCCCGCGAACCAGAGCAGAAACAAGATCGTCCCCGCGATTATCGCGTTCCTCATTTAGCTTCTCCTCTTCCTGGCGCGACCCTGAGCAGCTACTGCCCGGCATCCTCCAACTCATTTTTAACATCATTCAGGATTTTTTCCAAATTCCGCGGGATCAATTCCAGGTTTTGGATCAGGCTGATCGTTTCCGGCGAAATTAGTTTGGGTACTTCCTGCAAATAGTCCAGTTGTAACTGGGTGCCGGAGCGGATGGGCTTCAATTGGATTTGAAGGCGGGCGAATTGATCGGTGGTTTGGAACACCCAGTAAGTGGAGATGAATTGAGCGGATTGATCGTTCATCCGGAAGCAATCCGCCTGATAGGATTGATCGCCCAGGCGGATTCTCACCGGATACGGCCCGGACTCTTTGCCGGCCAGGCAGGCGCCCAGGTTCCAATGATCTTTTTCTTCCCGCTTTTGCCAGTTATTCAGATCGGTCAAGTCGGCCATCACTTTTTCCGGAGCAGCCTTGATCCAGACCTGAAAAGAATAACGCTGATAAAAAGCGTCATTGAATTCCGCCCGGATCCCCTGAGACAAGAGTCCCTGGACGCTCAGGCCGGGATCGAACCGGACCTGGAGTTCGGCCAGTCCGCGTTCGCTGGATTTCACCACCCGCTGATTGTATTTCACCAAATCCATAATCTCCCCCCAGGAGGGGCTGGCCACTTCATTTTCCGCTTTCTTGACGATCTTGGTCCCGTCTTGCATTGCTTGCAGGTTCAGGCGCATGGTTCCCATCTTGGTCTTGCCCAGGTAATAAAAATAATACAGCTCCTGCTCCGGCTGATAGTGGACCAGGGTCATCTTGAACTTGATCGGAACCCCCAACATATTTCCCTTGATCCAAACCGAATCCCCGGTCCGCTCGAAGCGCTCCTTGCCCACCACCTTCGGATTCTCCAACACCGACCAGAGCGCCAAATATCGGGTGTCCATTAAATATTGCTCCACCTGCTTCGGGTCGGCATTCACTTTCACCGAAATCCGGCTGGCCTGAAACCGGACCGGAACAAATTGACTCGTTTCCCTCTTTTCTCCCTTGGTCCCCGCGGCCAATTCCTCTTTCCGGATCGTCCGGCCGCAGCCCCCAATGACCGCGATCAGCGCGAGCAACAACCCGATCCCAATCACCTTTTTCATTGCCCCTTCTCCTTCAACCTTCCGGCTCTTCAGCCGAAGTCCTGGATCGCCTCGGTTCCGAAAATGACCGAACCGAACTTTGGCTTTTGATTGCCAGGCAGGGAAGCCCGCGGAATTGACTCAATTCAACAATCTCCCCCGAGCATCCGCCCTCTTTTCAAATCCCCCTCATCTCCCTTTTCAGTTTCCCAAAAAACAATAAAAAATGCAACCGCTTTGCCAAATTCAAAAACCGTTTCATGTTTTGCCGATAAAATTATATAATAACAATGATACTTGTCCGGAGGCCGGAGGCGTTTTAAATACAAGGGAGGCAAAGATGAAAAAGATTTTCCTGGCGGCTATTTTGTCGGTCCTCGCAATCGGGTTCAGAGTCTATTCCGCGGAACCCATCAAACTGCCGGAGCCGCAGCTCAAGGGCGGGGTTTTGCTCAATGAGGTGATCCAGGCGCGAAGGAGCGTCCGGGAATTTCAGGAACTGCCGCTTACGCTGCCGGAGCTATCGCAACTGCTCTGGGCGGCTCAGGGGATCACGGATCCCAAGACCGGGCATCGGTCCGCTCCCAGCGCGGTGGCCAGCTACCCGCTCAAGCTATATCTGGCGGTGAAGGAGAACGGCGTGAGCGGTCTGGCTGGAGGAGTATATTTATATCTCCCAAAAAATCACAGCCTGGAAGTAGTGAAGCAAGGCAATCTATATCCGGAGCTGGTCAAGGGTATGCCTTTTTTCAATAAATGGATCAGCCAGACCGATGTGGTCTTTGTCTTCACCGGGTCCGCAACTTTTATGACCGGGATGATCAAGGAAACCGGTTGGCTCTATGTTGACCTGGAAGGAGGGATGGCCGCGGAGAACCTGATGCTGATGTCGGTTTCCCTGGGCCTGGGATCCACCGCGGTGGGAGGGTTCACGGATAAAAAGGTCTCGGAATTGATGGGCATAGATAAAGACGCCAAAACCCTTTTGCTGGTGCCGGTGGGGAAGCGGAAATAAATCCGGATAAGTTTTTGATCGGTCGGCCCAAGGTCCGGGCGGGAATTTTTTATTTGAGATACTTTTTTAGGTCCTTGCGCCAAATCTGGCCGCGGGTGCCGCCCGGCGCGGTCACATTCCGGCTCCCGCAAATACATCCTATTTTCAGGCATTCGGAAATCGGTTTCCCGTTCAGGAATCCCCAGAGGAATCCGGCGTCAAAGCTGTCTCCGGCCCCGACCGTGTCCGCCACTTCCACCTTGAGCGACGGAGCCTGAAATTTCCTGCCGTGGGCGAAAGCGAGAGCGCCCTGCTCGGCCATCTTGACCACCACGATCGGAACATATTGGCGCAATTCCTTTGCCGCTGATTCCAGGTCCTTGGCCCCGGACACGCCCAAAGCCTCGTTGGTATTGGGCAGAAAAATGTCAATGTCCGGAAGGATTTCCCGGATCCCCGAATCCCATTTTTCCTCCGGGTCCCAGTTGGGGTCCAGGCTGATGGTGGCGCCTGATTTCTTCGCGACCCTGACCATCTCCTTCCAATCCGGCCTCACCCGCTTGATCAGAAAATAGCTCCCGATATGGAAATGGCGGGTGGACCGGAGCAGATGGTCCGGCACATCCGCTCGCGCGACCCCGTCAATCAGTCCCAGGCAGGTCATCATCGCCCGGTCCGACCCGGTGTTGAGCATCACGGTCAGGCCGGTTTCCGCCCCCGAGGTTTTTGTAATATATCTTACATTCACCCCGGCCTCCTTCAAGGTGTCCCGGATTAATTCCCCGAAGGCGTCCCTTCCCACCTTGCCGATCAGGACCGTGTTCAATCCCAGCTTGGCGGCCTGGCAGGCTAAGATCGGGGTGGACCCTCCCATCTCCAAAATATAACCGTCCACCAGCTTCTCCTTCTGGCCGAACTCCGGGGTCACATCCTTTCCGCTCAAGACCAGGTCGGCGCACAAGTCGCCGATCGCGAGCAGATCAATGGACTTTTTCATTACTACTCCTTTTCCTTTAAAACGATCCAGGGGCAAAGCCCCTGGGGAAGGTCCGGATTGATCCCCCTTCCGACCGCCTTAAAAAGAGAGAGCGCCTGCGGAATAAAGATGAAGGGGATCCCGGTCACGCCGAAATTCCTGAAAGCCGGAACCGGGATCCAATAATCGGCGTCCGAAATTTTTTGCGGGCCGCCGCTCACCTCAACGATCAAAGGCGACTTTTTCTTCAAGTCCGAGATCAGGTCTTTCTGCCGGGAAATCCCGTTGGGGGAACAAACCGCGATCACCAGTGTTTTTTTGTCAATCAGCAAAATCGGCCCGTGCCGCACATCCAGCAGATGATAATAATCCGCGGGCATCAGCGCGATCTCCTTGAAACTGAGCGCGCCCGCGCCGGCAATTCCCTCCAACTCCGAGTCCGCCAGAACCACCGCCTTATTCCAATCCTGGCGCGCGATTCCCCTCAATATTTTTTTAGATCGCTCCTGAAATTCCTCTCCGGCCCTGACCGCAACCCCGAGCTCGTCCCTCAATCCTTTGTCTCCCGCGATCGCGGCGATCAGCACC
>CAIYYW010000384.1 GCA_903930515.1 uncultured delta proteobacterium
AATACAATGGAAACCAGCGATCAGGCAATATCCCTGATCCAACAATTCTTTGCCTGATTGAAAAAAAAGCCATCTCGCCGGTCATGGGAGATGGGGGGAATGAGAGGAAATTTGACGGACCGGCTAGATGGCTTATATGTAATAATGTAGCAAATTCTGTGCCACATTTATTATGGCAAATTATGCCGTTTTTTCAGATAGTTAGGCGGCTGGGGTTGAAATAGTTTTACAAAATTCAGCCGAAACCTGACAAAAATTGCCAGGTATGGAAAAAAATGCATAAACATCCGGGAGAGGTATGAAAATGGAAACCTACGATCTGGTCATAATCGGCTCCGGTCCGGCTGGGTATGTTGGGGCGATCCGCGCCGCTCAACTGGGCGCAAGGGTTTGCGTGGTGGAAAAGGATGAATTGGGAGGGGTGTGCCTGAACCGGGGCTGCATCCCGACCAAGACCCTCTTGAAAACCGCGGAACTTTTGGCTCAGGCGCGCGAGGCTGAAGGGTTCGGCGTAAAAATTACCGGAGAGATCGCTCTTGACCTGGCAAAAGCAATGGAGCGCAAGGACGATGTGGTCAAGACCTTGGTCAAGGGCATTGAGTCGCTGTTCAAAAGCTGGAAAATCACCCTGAAAAAAGGCGCCGCGAAATTCCTGGCCAAAGAAAAAATCTCGGTCCGGTCCGGGCAGACGGTGGAAGAAATCTCCGCGAAATCGTTCCTGATCGCCACCGGGTCTTCCCCCGCGCAACTCCCGACCTTCCCGATTGACGGCGTCAAAATCCTCTTAAGCGATCATCTGCTCGCGATGAAGCAACTGCCGAAAAGCCTCCTGATCATCGGCGCCGGAGCCATCGGCTGCGAGTGGGCGTTTATGCTCCAGGCCTTCGGGTCCGAGGTTACGGTCATTGAAATGATGGCCCAGGTCGCGCCGACCGAGGATGAAATGATCGGGACCCTGCTCGCTCGCGAGATGAAGAAGCGCAAGATCAAAGCGCTGGTCGGAGAGAAGATCGCCAGGGTTGAAACCGATTCCGAGGGCGTGATCGCCCATACCGAATCCGGCGGGGAACTCCGCGCGGAAAAAATGCTGGTCAGCATCGGACGCGCTCCCAACAGCAACAACCTCGGTTTGGAGCAGATCGGATTGCAGCTTTGCGGCCGCGGATTCATCAAGGTCAACTCCAGGATGGAAACCTCGGCGCCGGGAATATACGCCTCCGGGGATGTCGCCGGCGGAATGTTGCTGGCGCACAAGGCCAGCGCCGAGGCCAAGGTCGCGGTCGCGAACGCGCTCGGGCAAAAGGAAGAAATGGATTACCGGATCGTCCCGGCGGTGATCTTCACCTCGCCGCAAGTGGCCGGGGTGGGATTGAAAGAGCGAGACGCCCAATCAAAAGGCCTCAACTATTCATCCGCATCCTTCCCCTTCCGGGCGCTGGGAAAGGCGCAAGCCATCGGCGAGATTTCAGGAGAGGTGAAGCTTGTTTATGAAAAGTCCAGCCTGCGGCTGCTCGGCTGTCATATCATCGGGCCCGATGCCGGAAACCTGATCCACCAGGCCGTGATCGCAATCAAGATGAACGCAACCATCAAGCACCTCGCCCAATCCATTTATGCCCACCCCACCCTCTCCGAAGCGATTATGGAATCCGCGGAAGCAGGATTGGGAATGGCGATCCATCTGCCGAAAGTCAAATCGGGGTGAAAAAGGGGAACGGCCCACGGCGCATGGCAAACGGAAATAAGTCATTCTTCAGATCCGCGCCGATCTCATCCGGCAATCCGCCGGGCGGGATTGCCCGCGATTCTACTTAAGGCAACGAATTCAAAATAATTTCGCTCAATATTTCCGCAAGATGTCTGACCCTGACCGGATTGCCTTGAGCCTGGCATCCGCCCCTGATCTGCATCAGGCAGCCCGGGCAGTCAAGGGCGACCAGACCGGGGCTGGATTCCCGGATGGCGGCTAGCTTTTCCGAAAGCAGGGCCTGGGAGAGTTCGGGATGATCCATAGAGAAACTTCCGGCAAAGCCGCAGCAGGAATCCGCGTTGGGCAGTTCAATAAAATTTTCTCCGGCAATAAGTTTAAGGATTTCCCGGGAGGCCTCGCCGGCCTGGAGATGATGTTTTTGATGACAGGACTCGTGATATGCAAGCCGCAGGTTTGACTTTTTATTTGCCACTAATTCCTTTACCTGCTCCAACTCTTTTTCAAAAATGAACCTGCTGAAATTGGACACCATAACCCGGCCCCCATTTTTATCTCCGGCTGATTGGAGCATTGTGGCGCAAGTCGGGCAGAGCGTGATCACCAAATCGTCAGGCAAAATTTTTCCCGTCACCGCGGCTAAGGCCTTGTCCCCGGCTTCTTTAAATCCCGCGTTCCTTGCCGGGAATCCGCAGCATCCGGCCCGAATCAGATCCACCCGGTAGCCGAGCCTGTCCAAAACTCCTGCCGCGGCAATCCCGATCTCCGGATAAAAATGCTCAATTAAACAGCCGGCGAATATTTTTACTTTCCCTTTTCCCCCTTTAAGCTTGTCATCCTTTAAGCTTTCAAACTTTTCCGTGAACGGGACCGCGGCCGGAGCAGGCAAGACCCGGAAGCCCGTATATTTGTTCAGCGGCCAGGGCAATTCCCGGGCGAATCCTTCGCTGGTCTTGATCACCGGCCTGGCAGTCCGGGCCAGCGCAAAAACTTTTTGCTGAGCGCCCGGATTCGCGATGATTTCGTCAAAGATCATTCCTTTCAAGAACGGTTTTCCCAATTCCCGGTTCAGCTTCTCCCGAAGCGCCACGATCAAATCCGAGATCGGAATTTTGACCGCGCAGATCTCATCGCACCTTCGGCAATTCAAGCAAAGAGACGCCAGGTCCCTGGAAGGTTCCAGTCCGTTGATCCAGGCCGTGAGCAAAGCGCCGATCCCGCCCATATAAATATGCGCAAATTGCTTCCCGCCCAGGAGCCGGTACACCGGACAGATATTCAAACAGGCCGAGCATTTGATGCAGCGGGAAACCTCTTTGAAAACCGGGTCAGTCATCATTTCCGAGCGGTGGTTGTCAACCAGGATGATGTATTGGCCGGAGCGGTGCGGCCCGGCGATGAAAGACACATAACTGGTGATCGCCTGCCCGGTGGCGTTTTTCGGAAGCATCCGGAGCAAGGCCAGGGCCTCGCGCAAGGAGGGATATATTTTCTCCATACTCGCGAATACGATATGCACGGGCGGAATGGTTGAGACCAGTCTCCCGTTCCCCTCATTGGTCACCATCATCATCGCGCCAAGGTCCGCGATCAGGGCGTTGGCCCCGGTCAGTCCCGCGCCCGCCTTGAAAATCTCCTTCCGCAATTCCTCCCGCGCGGTCCGGACCAGGGTTTGGATGTCAGCCGGAATCACCCTTCCCAATTTCTTGGAAAAAATTTCAGCCACATCCTTGCGGGTCAGATGGATGGCCGGCATCACCATATGGGTCGGATGATCGCAATCCAACTGGATGATCCATTCGCCCAGGTCGGTCTCGCGGACGGTGATGCCGTTCTCCAAAAGAAAATCATTGAGCCTGGTCTCCTCGCTCACCATTGATTTGGACTTGACCAGGGTCTTCACCCGATGCCGCTGAAGGATTTCCAAAACCGCCCGGTTCGCCGCGGCGCTGTCCTTCGCAAGAATCACCTTACTCCCGCGCTTCTCAGCCTGCTCTATAAATTGCGCGACCAGTTCCCGGTTCTTCTCCAGCGCCCGGTCCCGTATTTCCGCAAGCTCGGACCGGAGCTTTTCAAAGTCCAGTCCGGCAAAGGCCTTCTCGCGGCTGCGAAAATAATTCGCGCTGAAATGGTCCAGCACCTGCTTCAGGTATGGATCAATCTTTTTCAACGGAACCCCTCGTCAATCAGCAGGATCAGGAACTCGGCCGGGCCGTGCACTCCGATCTGGAGCTCGCATTCTATATCCGCGGTCCGGCTCGGCCCGCTGATCAGGGCAACCTGACGGCCTTGACCGAGATGCCTTGAAAGATCGCCCGCAATCGCTTCCGCGTCCGGCACGATCCGTTTGGATTCCAGCAGGCACAAACAAATTCCCGGCAATACCCCCGGCAGCTTGTCCAGATCGTCCTGATAAAACTGCGCCACGGTCCCGGTCTCGGAAATCCCGTAATCCGCGAAAATAATTCCCGCCTCCGCCTTTTCCGCATCGGCAAGGTTTTGGAATTCCAGGATCGGGAATTTTCCGGACCCTCCGAAATATGGCTCAAGCTTTTTGCCGATCAGGACATTTTTGATTTCATTCTTCCGGATAAAATCCGCGAGATATTTTTCGGCATCCTTGAAAGTCGCCAACCGCTCAACCCTGGCGCCGAGCGCGACGGCCTTCGCGGCAAATTCCCGGACAATATTCTCGCTCACCATTTCTTTGCTTTCTTCGGCTCCATCTTGCTCAGGTCCAGCCCGCGCTCAAACGCTCCGATCCGGTACAGGCATATTTCCCGGACCGAGGACGGATGATGGAGCGCTTCGGAGACGCTTTGCGCGCCCACCGCCCAGACTCCTCCTCCCCGCACAATCACCACTTTGTAATCGTGGAGAAGCCGGATCAATTCCCCCAACTCAAATTTCGGGGGCAGAATCGGGATCACCAAATAAAGAAAACTTCCCTCCGCGTCAACCGGGACCATCCGCTCCGGAAGACCGCGCTCGCCCGGGGCGATGAAATGACTGAGCGCCTCGGCCTCCGGAATATAGCAGTGCATTATGGTCTGAAAATCGCTCTCCGCGTAAATCGCGCGGTGGATCGCGAGTTCCCGGTCCTTGCCGTCATCGGAAAGCAAAAGCTCCAGCAAAGGCCCGCCCAGCTCTCTCGGCATCGCGGCCTTGGGCGCGTAGAACATTGTCCGCACTCCGCGCAGCGAGATTGACCCGGTGTAGAACGGGGAGAGCCGCGATTCAAAAATCCGCGCCCCGGCCTTGCGGAACTCTTTGGCCAGTTCCTCATCATCCGCGAAATCAGCCGCCTGGTCTCCCTCCACTTGATAGTCCGGGAGCGGATGCGAAAAATATTCAGCCGGATTTTCTTGGATGAGCTTGCGCAACTTTTCTATGTCCACCTTGAGCTTGCGGCATAGGTTCACGATGTAACCGGAGTTATTGGCGATGCAGAGCAGGAAAAAGGCTTCCTGGATGTTCCGGCCCTTGGCGAACGCGCCGTGTCCCTGGATGGAAGTCACCGGATGGTCCTTGAGCCGGGCCGGAATTTTTTCCGTCATCTCCGGAGACCCGCTCGGGACCGCGAACCAGTCCACCGGGACTTCACCCTTCAAATAGCGCCACCCGAGCGGATCAATCGGCACAAAACTTTCCGGCTGCGCCGGCTTGTCCAGATCGTCCAGGGTGGCGATGGTCAGCTCCTTGTTATGGCCGTGCATGGACGCGCTCACGCCCGGGAGGGAAAGTATTTTCGCGTGGATGTCGGTTTCGGAGGACGCCTTGTAGTATCCGAAATCGGCCCGGTCAATCGCGGGCAGGCAAATCTGGTCCGGCTCCAAATCCCCCTTCTGGCTCCCGGTCGCGGTGATCGCCATCCGGTCTTGCCCCTTCTCGTCCTTTAACCGCGTCGCGATATTTCCGCTGTGGCTGTCTTCAATGTCATAAGTCAGCGCGGCCTTCCCCACCGCCTGATACAGCCGGATCAGTTCCTCGCTCTTCTTCCACTTGTCGCTCATTTTATTTCATCCTGTCGGTGCCAGGGACTTTCGTCCCGAAAAGGGCGGCAATGGTCTCCCCCTTCGGCCTGCCCTGCCCGTCCCATCCGCGCGCCTCGTAATAATCAGAGCGCATCCGCTCCATCGTTTCCTTGCTCACCACCCGCTCTTTACCGCCGACGATGATCGGCTCCTTGCTGAACCGCTCCGGCAAGGTGTCATCTTCCGCGGTCGCTCCCGCGGCCAGATTGAAGATCCGCTCCAGGCTGGCGATCCGGTTCGCGATCTGGTCCAGTTTCTTGGTGGAAAAATCCAATCCGGTGGCGCCGCTCGCCATCCTGGCCCAGGGGTCGGTTGAGAAGGCGAACCCGGTAAACCGGCAGATCCCCAAACTGTCCTGCAAAATACCCAGGTTCTGCAAATTCCGCACCGCAACCGCGGCCTGCTGGAGAGAGAAGCGCGGGATTTCCCTGGCGCCCCCGAAAAACGCGAGCGAGACCGCGTATCCGCCGCGAAGGTGGCAGGCCCCGGTCGGCGAAGTCATATACCCGAGCGCCTGGGTGAAGGATGAGCGCGGATCGTAAGCGGGAATCTCCAGGCCTTTGACGCTCATAGACAATTCCGGCTGCTCATAAAATTTCGCCATCCGCAACGACCCTTCGGCCAACTGGTCGCCGATCCCCTTCCGGAACGCGATCATCTCCGCCAGCTTTTCCAGGACCGCGGCGTTTCCGAACCGGAGCTCCATCCCGCCGGTGTCATCTTTATTGAGCGCTCCTTTTTCAAACAGCTCCATCGCGCAGGCAATCGTCCCGCCCAGGCTCATCGTGTCCATCCCCAGCTCGTTGCAAAGGTAATTCGCCTTGGCGATCGCCTCCAAATCGTAGATCCCGCATTGCGGCCCCATCATAATCATAGTCTCGTATTCCGGGCCTTCTCCTTTTTTTCCGCCGACTTGCGTGTGCCGTTGACAGGCGAGCGGACAGCGGAAACAAGCCCCGGCCTTGTCCAAAATTTTGTCGCGCAGGGCCTCGCCGGAAACCCGGTCCAGGTCTTCCTCTGAGTGAGTCACATCCTGAAAATTCTTGCGCGGGAGCATATCAATAATGGCGATCAACTTGATCAATCCCGCGGTTCCCAGCTCCTTGAGCAGACGCTTGGTAATGGGCGCCTGCCGGAGAAGGTATTGGGCCTGGTCCAATCCTGATTGATACCGCTCCTGGTCCTGAACCGCGATCTTTTCCTTGCCCGAGACCACGACCGCTTTCAGGTTCTTGCTCCCCCAGACCGCGCCCGGGCCGGAGCGGCCATAGGCCCGATTCTTGTCGTTCATCACCGCGGCAAACCTGACCCGGTTCTCTCCGGCCGGGCCGATGCAAAGAATTTTCCTGCCGGGTTTGCCTTCGCTGAGCCGGTCGGTGGTCTCGGGAACATTCAGTCCCCAAAGTTCCCGGGCCGGAACGATTTCAACTTTATCCGGCCGGACCTCAACCACCACCGGCTCTTTCGCTTTGCCCTTGATCACCAGGGCGTCATAGCCGGTTGCCTTGAAAACAGCCGCCCAACTTCCGCCGGAATTGGAGCTGCCGATGATGCCGGTGAGCGGGCTTTTGAAAACCAGGTGCCCGCGGCAGGCCGTGGGAGCGTTGGTGCCGAGCAAAGGAGAAGTCGCGATCACCATCACATTGTCCGGCCCGAGCGGATCGCATTGGGGATCAACGGAGTCAAAAAATAATTTGGACGCGAGACCGCGCCCGCCCAAATAGTCCGCGGCCATTCGCGGGTCAAGTTCCTTGTTCGCAACCCTGCCCGAGCTTAAATCTATCTCCAGTATTTTTCCGTGATAGCCGAAACCGGATATGTCGGTCATAAATAATTCCCCTTGCCTTCCCTGAGATATTTATTATATCTGATGCCCGCGGGCTTCGCCAATTCGGGGAATTCAGGCAGCCCCTTTTTTAAGGGCTTTTCGCGGATGAAACTTATGGTATCATACTCCAGATGATGACGCGCGGATTCGGGATCATCCTTCATATCAGCAGCCTGCCCTCCCCTTGCGGGATCGGCGATCTGGGCCCGGCCGCGTATCAATGGACGGACTTTCTGTCGCAAGCCGGCGCCAAATACTGGCAGGTGCTTCCGCTCAACCCGACCCGTCCGGAATACGGCAACTGCCCCTACAACAGCCCGTCCGCGTTCGCCGGAAACACCATCCTGCTCAGCCCGGAATTCCTGGTCAAAGACGGATTGCTCCAACCGGATGATTTGAAAAATCCCCCGGTTTTTCCCGAAGAAAAATCCGACTATCTCCAAGTGACGGTTTGGAAGGAAAAACTTTTTGAGAGGGCGTATCGGAATTTCAAGCAGCGGCCGGACCGAAGCGGTTACGGTAAATTTTGCGCGGAGAACGCGGATTGGCTTTCCGACCACGCCCTGTTCGTTTCGCTCAAGGCGCTTTTTCCCGAAAGCTGGAACCAGTGGCCGGAGGAATTGCGGGACCGGGAGCCGAAGGCGCTGGAAAAATTCCGGGGGCGGTTGAGGGATGAAATTGAGCGGGAGCGGTTTTTGCAATACCTGTTTTTTGAGCAATGGTTTTCGCTCAAGGATTATTGCGGGCAAAAAGGGATTGAAATCATCGGCGACATTCCGATT
>CAIYYW010000385.1 GCA_903930515.1 uncultured delta proteobacterium
AAAAGCCCGACTTCATATTTTTGCATATTCTCGAGAAAAGTTCCCCGGCATTCTTTCTGCGCCATCAGGATTGGCTCAAAACAAGATTTTATTTGCGGGGTCTTCCAGCCTCTTAAATTTTCTTTAAGCAGGTTTTTAGATTTTTTATCCCGCCCTGATTTATCTATAAAATGGTTAAGAGACATGGCTTTAGGCTGATTTTGCGTATACAACCAAACGAAGCAATCCCGAATCAAGAACCCCGAATCGTCAACCGCGGAAGCCATCCGATGGTATAGCCGCGGGCTGGAAAAGGAAAAGAAAAAACCGCCTGGTTTTAGAATCCGATGGAGTTCCCTGGAAACACTTAAGAACCAGTCATAGAATCTCCGGCCCTGCTGCTTGTCAAATTTCATCCCCGGCGGAAGAGATTTTACAGTATGGCAATAATCAGTCACGGTAGAAACCTTCTTATGATTCCAATTATTGTCCATTTTATCCAGGAAATAGGGAGGGTCGGTCAGGACCAGGTCAATTGAATTAGCTTCAATTTTCGGCAGAATTTGTTCAGCTGCGCCCAGGATGATTTTATCTAACAGCTGTTTATTCATTTGGGTTTCTCCCGTTGAATTCCCGGTACAATATTTGGTATGCGCGCCACCGGACTTCCCGGTCCGATCTTTTGATCACTTGGGCATTAGCCACTTTTATAACCCTGCCTCTCTCGTCATATACCCAATTATTTCGGTCGGCGCGATTGCACTTTTGGCATTGCGGAATTATGTTGCCCGGCACAAGTCCCCGGAGCGGGTTCATATGCGCCATTTGCAAACTGGTTCTCGTATTCGGCCAATGAAGATGATATTCCCCTTCCCGCGAGCCGCAGGTTGCGCACCTATAGCCATAAGCGGCTTTTAATTCTTCCCAACCGGCTGCTTCCGCCGCTCGATGTCCATGAAATGCCGGGTAGGGTCTTTCCAGGCTGACCAACTGGTATTCGCCTCTCTCCAAATGCACATCCCGGTTGTCTCGGCTTCCCGCGGCGATGAACCAGCCTTTTTGAGCGCCCAGATGTCTGGCCTGCTGGACATCATTAGTATCAGGATAATAAGATCGGATAAATTGAGTCAACTCCTCTTTCGAGACCGATCTGGTGTTTGGATATGCTTGCGCCAAATAGATCAGGGTTAAGGCATCTTTGGTATATCCATCTGCATTTTTCAGTCTGGGAAGTATTACCCCATGAACGGCGAGATGCCTTTCGTGGTAATCCTTGATCATTTGATAAGTTTCTTCAAGGGCGCGTCTGGATATCCTTCTCGGCATCAACTCTCCTCAATTTGCTCAGGAAATTATACCTTTTACCCCTTCTTTTTGTAAAACGGCATCGCAACCACTTTCGCTTTCTTGTCCTCGCCCCGGATCTCAACCATTACTTCCCGGCCCAGCTCCGCAAACGCGGTCTCCACATATCCCATCGCAATCGGCAGGTCCACGCATGGGGTCTTGGTCCCGCTGGTCACCTTGCCGATCACCCGGCCCCCGGCCTTGATCGGGTAGCCGTCGCGCGCAATGCCCTTGTCAATCACATTCAGCCCGACCCGCTTTTTTGTGACCCCGTTGATCTTCTGCCGGTCCAGCAACTCCTTGCCGATGAAGTTCTTGTTCCAGCCGATGGTCCAGGCCAAACCCGCTTCCAGCGGCGTGGTCTTTTCCGTGATCTCGTGTCCGTGCAGCGGGTATCCCATTTCCAGTCTCAGGGTGTCCCGCGCCCCCAGTCCGCAGGGCTGAATCCCCTCCGGCTTTCCCTTGTCCAACAAAGCCGACCAGACCGAGCCCGATTTTTCAGCCGGATAAAATATCTCCACCCCGTCCTCGCCGGTGTAGCCGGTCCGGGCGATGATCGCCTTCTGCCCGAGAAGCTCGGCCTGGACAAAGGCGAAGTGGCCGATTTTTTCCGCCTCCGGGAACAGCTTGGAAAAAACCGCAAGGGCTTTCGGGCCTTGCGCCGCGATCTGCGCATATTCCGGAGACTGGTTCACGATTTCCACCTGGTCGCCCGCTTTCTGCTCACGCATCCACTGGAAATCTTTCTCGGCATTGGACGCGTTCACGCAGACAAAAAGTTCGGTCTCGCCGATCTTGTAGAAGATCACATCGTCAATGATCCCGGCCTCATAATTCAGCAGCTCGCCGTATTGGGCCTTGCCGTTGGGGATTTTCTTGAGGTCATTGGTGAACACCCGCTGGCCGAATTTGAGCGCGTCCCGGCCCAGGATTCTGATCTCGCCCATATGGGAGGTGTCAAAAATCCCCGCCCGTTCCCGCACCGCCAAATGCTCCTCTTTGATCCCGGCAAAATACACCGGCAGTTCCCAACCCGCGAAATCCACCAGCCTTCCCGTATCCTTATACAGCGGATACAAAGGGGTCCGTTTCAAAACCGCGATTGACATTTCCACACTCCTTCTTGAAATTGCGACTAATTATAATCTGATTTTTCTGGTGAGCCAAACCTGGGGAAGAATTTCCTGGCGGAAAATTTTTATATCAACTCTCCGGATTCCATCGCATAAACATCTTCTTTCGGATCAGCGAAAAATTCAAAGCTTTCGCTCATCTGAGACAGCCGCAAAATTTCTTCGGCAGTTATATCTTCGGCGGCAATGAATATTTCTGTGTTCATTTGCTTCTGGAATCCTATCCGGTCAGTCCTTATAGTAATTCCAGACTGAAGGTTGTCAATTAGATGAAACGGCGGTTTTATTTCAACTCCGGCAGATGCTGCTGGAGCATTTTCTTGACGGGCGCGAATTCCGGGAAGCGGTTAAGGCATTTTGCGAGCACGGTATATTCCGCGGGCTGGAATTTGAGGTATTCGGGCTTGTTTTTGACGATGGCGAGGAAATAGAAACGTCCGACGATTTTGAAGGCTCGGTGGAGGACGCAGAGTTCAAAGACCCGGCGGAATCCTTTTAAATCCAGGGGCTTGAATCCCTGCTCGGAGAGTCGCCGGTAGAAGTAATTGACGGTATGCTCAATCAGGTCGTCTCCCAGGATCAGGGAGGTGTCGCGGTCATAGAGCAAAGAGGCCAGGTCATAGGGGAAAGGCGCCATCAGGGCGTCCTGGAAATCAATCACCCGGATCCTGCCGTCCTTATACATCAGGTTATCTATATGGTAGTCGCGGTGGTTCAGGATATAAGGCGAAGCCAAAAGGTCAGTGACGATCTTGTTGAAACAATCGTCCAGCAGTTTGGAGTCGGAATCCTTGAGCACGCTCCCAAGCCTTTTGTCCAAGGCCCATTCCCGGAAATGATCCAATTCCCAGCGGAGCAATTTCGGGTTGAAGCGCATCCGGAACCCGATGAAGTTGGGGTCTGGGCAGGAGCCCGCTCCAAGCTGAATCCGGACCAATTCGTCAACCGCCTGCTCCATCAGTTCAAACCTTCGCGGCTGGTCCGAGCAATTGATCGCGTCTCTGAGCAAGGTGTCTCCCAGGTCTTCAATATAGATCAGGCCGGCCTCGGGATGGTAAAAGCGCAACTCCGGGACCGCAACCCCGCATTTCTGAAAATGCCGGATCACATTCAAAAAGGGAAGTTCGGTGACCTCAAAACCCTCCTCCACGATCTCCTCAATCCCCTGCCTGGGATCGGTGTCCCGCAGGATCATCAGGATCATTGATTTGGTCCGGGCCGGGTCAACGGGATTCAGGATCATCCGGACATATCCTCGGTTGGACGCCCCTCCCGGCAGGCCGATCAGGTCAAATTTATGGTCAGGACAGCCGATCCGGGACAGATCCTTTTGAATCGCGGAATAGATCCGGGCCGGATCCAGTTCCAGCCTTTTGCAGACCTCTTCCCATTTTAAAAACAAAACCCCCATCATTATTCCAGTTTGAGATTTCAAGTATATCTATTCCCTTTCAGGTTTCAAATTTATTTGCCGTCGGCGAAAGCAGTCCCGATGATACGATTTTATTCTGGAATCCAAAATCCCAAAGACCAAAGCTTCAACTTAAGCGAGCGAATTGATCCGCGATTGCCCGGTGCCGATCAATGCCGACCATCTGGTCCAGCGAACCCGGCGCCGGAAAATCGGTTGAATTCAGCAGTTTGGACTTGAGCTTGCCGACCCGCTCCCAGGCGGGAAAAATCCGGTCCATTCCGAGCGCGCCCATTTTTACCGCGGCGCAGAGGCCGGTATGGACCCGCTTCGCGCTCTCCATCCCCTCCGCGATCAAAAGGATATCCGCGCCGGCCCGGACCGACATAAACGCGCGGTCTTCCAGCGGGATCCCCTCCAGCGCCTTCATCTCCAGCGAGTCCGCGATCACCACCCCGTTATATTTCATCTCGTCGCGCAAGAGTTCGCCGATGATCCGCTCGGAAAGCGTGGCCGGATGATATTTGTCAAAGGCCGGATATTTGATGTGGCCGATCATCACCGTGTCCACCCCCGCGGCAAAAGCCTTTTGGAACGGGACCAGCTCGCGCGACCGCGTGGTCTGCCGGTCAATGGCAACGGTCGGGAGTTCCAGATGCGAGTCTTCCCTGCTCGCGCCGTGTCCGGGAAAATGCTTGGCGCAGGCGATGATCTTTTCGGATTGAAGTCCGCGCATCAACGCGATCCCGAGCTTTGCCACCAGTTCCGGGTCTTTCCCGAACGACCGGTCCCCGATCACTTCATTCTCCGGGTTCAGGTCCAGGTCCAGCACCGGCGCGAAATCCGTATTGATCCCGACCGCTCTCATTTCCCTGCCCAGGATTTTGCCGACCTCAAGCGCAAGGCTCTCATCCTTCTTGGCCCCCAGGTTTCTCATCGCCGGGAATTGCGTGAACCCATTCTTCAGCCTGGTCACCCTTCCGCCCTCCTGGTCAATGGAAATGAGCGCGGGATGAGCGGCCGATCTTTTCCGGATTTCATCCGTGAGCTTGCGGACTTGCATCGGCGTGGCCTCAGCCCCTGGGAACAGCAGGAACCCCGAAAGCCATCCCTTTTCCAGCCACTCCCCGGCCTCGGCCGTCAACTCGGTCCCGCGCAAATCCATCACGATCATCTGGCCGACCAATACTTCCAACTCCGGCAAGGGACCCAGTCCCTTGACCCCATCTTTTGCTTGATCTTTCTCGCCCATTCCAGGCAAAGCTTAATCCACAAAAATTATGGGCGCAAACAAGAGTTCAAAGTCCGGGTATGAAATCTATGTTGAGAAAACCGTTTTATCTTTTTCCTTCCACCCTCAAATAATCCGCGATAAAATCCCCGAGCAGGTTGAAGGAGATGACGAGCAGGAACACGGCGAGACCGGGGAAGATGGTGAGGTGGGGGGCGGTTCGGAGGAAGTTGATTCCGTGGGAGAGTGTGGGCGGGGTCAGGTCTTCAAATAGAGTTTAACCGTGAAGATTCCAACGCCACCCAAATGGAAGGTTGACATTTTTAGGGGAGAAGATAATCTAAATTCAGGAGACTGAAGATGTCGGGAAGAAAGCTGGATTTTATTTATCGGGAGGGCAAGCCCGTGGCGGTGATCCTGGATTTGAAGGAAT
>CAIYYW010000386.1 GCA_903930515.1 uncultured delta proteobacterium
CCAGGGCAACAGCCGCAGGAATCGGTAGTAAAACGAATTCACATAAATCGGCACCTTGATCACCGCGATCCCGTCCGGCTTCAGCAACCTCCGCATTTCCCCCCAAAAAACCGTCGGCTCCGGCTCGTGCTCCAGAAGATCGCTCAGCGCGATCACATCATAGTGGTCCGAAGGGAGCCTGGTCTCGGTCAACCTTCCCGGATGCACCGCGAGCTGGAATTGGAGACGCGCCTGGTCCGCGGCCCATTCCGAAATATCCACACCCTCCACCTCAAACCCGGCGCGCCTGGCGTAATAAAGAAAACTTCCCGCGGCGCATCCCACTTCCAACAATCGGCCCCGGCTTTTGTGGTTCTGGATCAGGCCCAGCAATTCCCGATATTCATTGACCCGGTTCGCCTCGGTCTCCAGATAGTTCCCCTCGAACATTCCGCAGGAGAAATCAGACTCAAAATATTCCTGCCGGTAAAATTCCCGGATCTCGGCCAAGTCCGGCATCGGGCTGACAAAGACCAGCCGACAGTTCCGGCATTGGACCAAGTCATAGTCCTTGCCCTGATGCGTGTAAATCCGGGCGAGGTAGGTGGCTTGATCGGACGAGCCGCACAGCTCGCATGGCTTGATCTCAGTCATTTTTCGGGTATTTGATTTCCAAATATTCGTCCCGTTTCAGGACTTCCTCCAGGTCGTAGCGCTCGCCGATAAGGTTCTGAGCCGCCCGGATCCCGGACTCCATGGAATGGTCGAGGTTGTTGTAGATGAACATCCCATACCTCCCCATCAGGGTCAGGTTGGGAAACTGCCGGACGAAATTCTTGATCAGCGCCAGCATGCTCTCGTGCCCGATCTCGTGCATGGGGTAGGCCTTCTTCGCCCGCACCACGCAATGGTCCATGATATTTTCCTCCGCGCCCGGCGCCAGCTTGATCCGCGTGAACTGCTTGACCGTGTTCTCCACGATCTTTTCGTCGCTCATGGACCAGAGCGGGTCGGTCTCGAAAGAAAAGTATTCAAAGACCAGACTGGTCTTGCCCGGCGGGCTCATGGCCTGGCTCCAGTTGGTCGGCTCGTGCAGCCGTCCGAATTCGATCTGCGGGTCCGGGATGTAGATCCAGGTGTCCTGCGTGATCGGCGCGGAGTCGAACATCAAGACGCAGATCAGGAGGTCGCGGTAGCGGAGGCGCTTGGCCGCGGCAATGACCTCGGCGGGCGCGGGCGGATCGAAGATCTGGATCAACTCGGTGACTGGGATGCTGGAGAGGTAATCGGTCGCGGTCTCCACATACTCCTTGCCGTCGCATGTCCGGATCACCACGCCGGTGATGACCTTCCCGTCGTGCATCACCTTGGCCACTCTCGAGTTGAGTCGGACTTGGTTCCTTCGTTCGATCTCCTGCTTGAGCCGCTCGCTGATCCGGCCGATCCCGTGGGCCGGATACTTGAAGCTGGGGATCAGGCTCACCGGCCGGTCCTTTTTGCTCGGCAGCAGGGTTTCCCGGATGGTGGACAATAGGCTCATGCCCTTGATCCGCTGCCCGGCCCAGGCCGCGGAAACCTCCGTGCACGGGATGCCCCAGACCTTCTCGGTGTAATTCTTGAAAAACAGTTCGTACATCTTCCGGCCGAACTGGCTCACCATCCAGTCTTCCAGCGTCACCACCGGCGTCTTGCGCGGGTTCAGTTTTTCCTTGGCAAAGCTCGCCAGGATATCCGCGCTCACCCACGGGCCCAGGCCGGTGAAAGCGTTCATGAAGGTTGGCGGGTAATTGAAATACTGGTTCATGAAATAGATCTTGGACGACCGTTTCACATCAATCAGCTCGTCCACCAACAGCCGCTGGATGAATTCGTCCAGCTCGTTCTTCTTGGTGAAGAAGCGGTGCCCGCCGAGGTCGAACCGGAACCCGTGATGCGAATGGGTCCGGCTCAAACCGCCCACCGCGTCGTCCTGCTCGAACACCAGGCACGAGACTTTCTCGTCGGTGAGGATCTTGCCCGCGGCCAGCCCCGCGGGCCCGCCGCCCATGATCAACACCTTCATGTTTTCCTTTGCAATCTTTTCGGTCATCATGCCACCCAGTATCCGTTGATATACATCGCCGCGAAAAAGGCCATTGCCCCGGAGCTTCCGATGAGATAAAGATATTTCAAAACCGGCCGATGATCCAGCAGCATGGCCAGAGCCAGGAACATCGGCGCGGCCATCACCTGGTATCGGAGGTAAGAGTGGTTCCCGTTGGTGGTGTAAAAGAGCCAGAAACTCAGGAGCCAGACCCAGAGGCTCCAGTCAATTTTGCGGAAGCTGAAAACGATCGCGAGCAGGAGCAGGAGATGGAGCGGGAACTCCTTGAGGTAGGTGTCCGGTCCTTTCAGATAGGTGGCGTAAAGCATCTGCCAGGGAAAACCGAAATGGCCGTAGAGGTTGGACTCGTGGACCTGGACAAAAACCAGCGCCGACCCGCTGATCCATTTGAAATACAACAATGCCGTGAGCCCGCCGAGCGGAGCCAGCAGCAGCCAGTTCACAGCCGGCTCGCGGAACAGCCGGATACAGCCGGACTTGAGAGCGCCCCCCTTGAACACCGCGAACAGTCCCGCGTCCTCGGCCAGGCCCTTGCGGAAATATTCGTAAATGATCGGAAGATAAATCAGCGCCGCCTCGATCCTGGTGAGGCTGGCGAGTCCGGCGAAGAGTCCGGCTAAAAAATAGCGGTCCTTTTTCAGGAAATAAAAAGAGCCGCAGATCCAGCAAAGGAAAAGAGGCTCGTTGTAAACCGCGTTCAGGGCGTAGGCTCCCGGATGGATCAGGGCCAGGCACAGCCCGAGCAGGGAAACGCGCTGGTCAAAATATATCCGCGCCAATTTATAGAAAAAGAATCCGTAGAGGAAATAGCAAAGATTCGAGATCATCACCCCCGCGGCCAGGTAGTTGTTTCCCGATAGCCGCGCTCCGGCCTGGATCAGCCAGGGGAACAGGGGCCAGTGCCGATACGCGTATTTCCTGGTCACTCCGTCTTCATATCCCAACTCGTCCATCACCTTGAGCCGTTGCGTCTCTTCGGCCAGGTCGTAATCGCCTTTGGTGATTTTCTCATAACCGAGGGCGGCAATCCGGATGAACCAGGCGCCGTCGAAATTGGCCAGGTTTTCAAACAGGGTGGTGGAGGGACGGACCATCCAGACCTCTCCGGGCCAGTTTTGGCGGGGAAGGAAATGGTGGGAGAAGAAAAAAACCAGGATCAGGATCAGCTTGATCCCGACCAGGATTGACAAAACCCCGATCCATTCCTTCCGGCCGATGATCGCGGACTCCTTTTTCATTTCAAATTTCTCCGGTAAACCCTGAGCAAAAGACCCAGGGTGTAGCGGGGACGGCGCAGGAGCAGGTCCACGATCGCCTTGCGGAACAGGAACCAGGGGTTGCGGAAAAAGCTCAAGAGATTGTATTTGACGAATTCCCGTCCGGCCATCCGCTCCAATTCTCGCGGCGGAAAATATTTCGGCTTATAAATGTAACGGGTAAAGGTCAGGTTTTCAAAATTGAAATCATCCGGGAGCAAGCCCTCGGATTTGGCCCGCTCAAAAAGCTCGGTGCCCGGGAGCGGGTTGGCGATGAAAAAATACGCCATATTGGTCTTGACCTTGCGGGCGAAGCGGAAGGTTTCCCGGATCTGCTCTTTGGTCTCGCCCGGAAAGCCGAAGATGTAAAAGGCGTTGGTGTGGATCCCGGCCCGGTGAATCTGCCTGGTAATCTCCGAGGCCTTTTCCAAATCCAGCGGCTTTTTGATGATTTGGTCCAAGACCTCCTGACAGCCGCTCTCAAAGGCCAGGGTCAATTCATAGCATCCGGACCGCTTCATCAGCCCGATCATTTCCGAGTCTAAAGTCCAGACCGCGACCCCGTTGGGCATATTAAAGGAAATCCGATAGCCCCGGTCAATGATGCCCTGGAAAATTTCCTTGGCCCGCTTCTTGTTCGCGGTGAAATTGTCGTCCTCAAACTGAATCTCCCGGATCCCCCACTTTTCGACCAGCTCCCCGATTTCGTCCAGGACATTTTTCGGAGACCGCCACCGGTACCGGTATCCCCAGTATTTGCTTGAACTGCAGAAACTGCACCGGGCCGGGCACCCGCGCGAAGTGATCATCGGCGTGTTCAGCTTTTCCTTTGAGCTGAAACTGTGCGGCACGATAATCTCCGAATACAAATCCATCGGCAATAAATCCCGGGCCGGGAAGGGCAGCTGATCCAAATCCTCGACCCACCTGGTCTTGGGATTCAATCTCACCGCGCCGTTTTCCTTCCAGGCCAAACCGTCAATCCCGGACAGGTCCCCGTCCCGTTTCAACGCCGCGATCAAATCCCGCATCGTGTATTCGCCTTCTCCCAGCGCGATCAGGTCCAAATCCTTTTCCTTGGCCAGAAGCTCTTCCGCCAGAAAGGTCGGGTAGGTTCCGCCGGTGATGGTGATGATTTCCGGGTTCAACTGCTTGACCCGTTTGCAAATCTCGCGCACGATCGGGAACACCGACGAGAACAGACAGGTGATCCCGACCAGGTCCGGCTGAAATTCCCGGATCCGCTGCAGGATCTCATCATCGCTGGAACCGTAGGCCATAAAATCATCGTCCAGGTCGGTCTCGTGATAAAATCCCTCGGCAACCGCGTCCATTATTTTCACCTCCGCGGAATCCCGGATTACGGAGGCGATATAGGAAATTCCCAAGGGAGGGAAAACCAATTTCATCGTTTCCTTGTAAAGCCGGACCGGCGGAAAGAGCAAAAAAACCTTGTCAATTTTTCTAGGAGCCGGCACTGATATTTTTGACCTCTAACTGCATAAAAAGTTTGATCTTATTCTACCATCGGATACCCCGCTTGACAAAAGAGCCGGAGCTTGGGAATCAATCCCTTTTTTCTTTTAACTTTTTATCCGCCTCATCCTCCCGCTCGCCCCTCCGTTGACAGCCGGGGAAAAACCGCCAGAATATTCACGAGCATGGACTCGATATTAAATCTGATCAAATTCTTTATTGACTATTTCCTGCACCTGGACACCCACCTGAACCAGGTGATCCAGACCTACGGGACCTATACCTATTTCCTGCTTTTCGTGATCGTGTTCTGCGAGACCGGCCTGGTGGTCACCCCGATCCTGCCGGGAGACTCCCTTTTGTTCGCGGCCGGAACCTTTGCCACGCCCGGCGGCCCGCTCAAGGTCGGATGGCTCTATCTGGTCCTGGCAATTGCCGCGATCCTGGGAGACACGGTCAATTATTCCATCGGCCATTTTCTGGGCCGGGAGGCCTTTGAGAAATATCCGCGCATTTTCAAGAAGCAATACCTGGAACGGACCCACGCATTTTTCGAGCGGTACGGGGGCAAGACCATTATCATCGCCCGGTTTGTTCCGATTGTCCGGACCTTTGCCCCGTTCGTGGCCGGAGCCGGGACTATGACCTATACGAAATTCATCGGCTACAATGTGGTCGGCGGGTTGCTCTGGGTCGCGGTCTGCGTCTTCGGCGGATACTTCTTCGGGAATATCCCGATTGTGAAGAAAAATTTCACCCTGGTGATCCTGGGCATCATTTTCATCTCCGTCCTTCCCGCCTCCATTGAATACTTCCGACACCGCTACGGCAAAGCCGGAAAGGCCGGATAGTTTGCCGCTTTTCAAAAAAGATTCCGGGGATTAAAATGTTGAGCAGAACTTTTCCGGGAGGGCAGGGGATGCGGAGAAAAATTTTCAGGCTCTTGATCGCGGTTCTGGCGCTGAGTTCTTTCGCCGTGACGATCGGGACCGGCTGCAAAAAGAAAGAGGCCGGACCAAATGACCAGACCTCGGCTCAAGCGCAAAGGGAAGCGCCGGCGGAGCAGGTTCCCGCGGTTAAGCCGGATTTTCCGGAATTGACTTCCATCCAGGCCGCGCAGTTGGCGGATCAAGAGGCCCGGAAATGGAACCCGGACGCCCTGCTCTGGTATCTGACCTGCCCGTCAAAATACCTTGATTACCGCTACGCTGAGAATGACCGGGCCTGGCAGTGGGCCGCGGTTTTCGTCAACCCCCATAACGACCGGAGATACAATGTCCAAATCCAGGGCGACCGGGCGATTTCGGGGGAGGAAGAAAAATATGTCAAGCGGGAATCTCCGGTTGATCCGGGCTTTCCCAAAGACCGGCCCGGGGTTTCGCTCAAGGACGCGGTCAAGGTCGCGCTCGAGGCCGGCGCCCCCGGATGGGAAAAGCCGATGTTCTACTACATCATTGACAACAGCAACCCCGCCTACCATGGCAAGCCGGTCTGGGATTTGGTCTTTTCCAGCCAGATGGTCGCTTATACCGTTGACGGGATCAGCGGCAAATTGCTGGAGACCCGGCTCCTGGATTTGGCCGGATCCCGGCCGATCACCCCGGAAGAAATCCAGAAACTGCCTTTGGGAAAAGATGAAAACCAGGCGCGGGACCTGGAAATTATTTATCAATTCTATCAGGCGATCAACGAGGGAAAATATGACGACGCCCTCGCGATGATGAATCCGGAGACGGCCGGGAACGATCAGACCAGGCAGATCTGGAAAAACAATTTTGACAGTTTGGACCGGGTGAAGGTGATTGATGTGACGGCCGCTGAACAAACCCCCGGGGGAAATGAGCGGCCGGTTTACCAGGTACTGATCTACGCCCGCTTAAAAAATCCCGGCCAGAGCCGGAACTGGGCCGACGGGGAAAACAGCCGCTGGATCACCATCAGCCCTTCCGGCGAGGGCCGGAAAATCTTCGCTATCGCCACCAGTCCCCTGAAATAAAGGTTTGCGGACACCCGCCCGGGCGAGGCGCCCGACAGCCGCCCGCGCTTTCCTGATCCATCTCCGGCCAGGGGAGGGAACCAAAATCCATTGCCGGAGTCGAACCTTGATGGATCCCTTTGGATAAAAAGCTCTTTGTATGGTAAAGTAAAACCGCGTAAAGGAGGGTAAAATGGACCAGGCGCAAATTGAACAGGACCTTCAGTTGATCAAGCGGACGATCAAGGCCAGCGTCCGCTACACCAATATTCCTCCCCTGGGATATCTATGCTCCGGGATTTTCGGCCTGGCCGGGCCGGCCCTGACTTACCTGATCATCGGCGCGGACAAGGCCGGCCATCCTGATCTTCTCACCCGGACCGACCTGTTGGCCCTGGCCGGGGTGTGGATCGGAATTATGCTGGCCGCGCTCTGTTCCAGCGCCTTTTTTATGGCGCGCCGAGCGAGGAAGCGGAAGCAAGCGGCCTGGAACTCGCTTTCGGCCCGGATTTTTCTTTCCCAATTGCCGGTCCTGTTGGTCGCTGCCATCCTGACTTCGGCCCTGGCCGGTTATGGACTGGTGGCAATGGTTCCGGCTTTATGGCTCTTGTTCTGGGGATTGATCCTCTTTTCCTTCTTCTTCTTCACCGGGACCGAACATTTGTTGCAAAGCATCATCTTCATCGCCCTGGGGACCGCAGGCCTGTTGGTCCCGTTTCCCGTCACGCTTCTGCTGCTGGCCGCGGGGTTCGGATTGATCAACCTGGTCTGGGGAATCGCCGGCCTGGTCAGGGGCGACGCCGGGAAATGAAACCGGAACTGCTCAACCCGGTCATCCACGAGCGGGTCCGGCTGGCCGCGATTGCGGCCTTGGCCGCCCGGGGAAAACTCAGCTTCAGCGAATTAAAGGAAATCCTGGAAGTCACCGACGGGAATTTGAGCGTCCATACCTCGGTCCTGGAACAGAACGGCTTTATCAAAATCAATAAAAAATTCGTCGGTAAAAAACCCCGAACCACCTTCGTCATCACCGATAAAGGCCGAAAGGCCTTCCGCAATTACCTCGCCCAACTAGAGCGGCTCCTGAAAGAGTCCCGGTAGTCCGGACGGTCCGGCCGGAACTTTTTCCCTTTTCCGCGGTCATACTTTATGATACAAAGTTCTTTATGAAGCTGGAAAAGGGCCGGGTCCGGTCACGCGAAAGCGGGAAAGGAAGGGAAGCAATGTGGATTAAATTGATTTCGCCGAGGATGAGCAGGCGTCCGATGGATACGGCGTTCAAGACCCAAATGGCTCCGTCCCTGGCGCTGCTGACGCTGGGGGCGCTGACTCCGTTGGCGCACCGGGTGACGATGGAGGACGAGAATGTAGAGCGGTTGAATCTGGTAGACCGTCCGGATTTGGTCGGAATCACGGTCAAGGCTGACACCGCGTATCGGTCTTGGCGGATCGCGGAATCTTACCGGAAGCGAGGGATCCCGGTGGTTTTGGGCGGGATTCATCCCACGGTGGTTCCAGAGGAAAATCTGGCTTATGCGGATTCAATTGTGATCGGGGAGGCTGAGGAGATTTGGGAGGGGCTGGTTCGGGACGCGGAGCAGGGGATTCTGAAGAAGGTTTATCAACAGGATCATCCGAGCGATCTGTCCCGCTCGCCCGTCCCGCGCTGGGAATTGGCAAAGGGAAAGAACTACCTGTTCGTCAACACCCTGACCTCGGGACGGGGCTGCCCCTGGAGTTGCGATTTTTGTTACAGCTCGTCCCCAAACCTCTTCCGGGGGCATCGGGCCAAGCCGGCCGGAAGGGTTATGGAGGAGATTGAATCGCTGGGGGTCAAGCATGTTTTTTTCATTGACGATAATTTCATCGGCAGCCCGGAGCGGGCGCGTGAGTTGATGCGGGCGATGTCGCCGCTGGGTCTGACCTGGCATTGCGCGGTTTCCGCGGACATCGGCCGTTATGACGATCTTTTGGATCTGATGGCCGAATCCGGCTGCCAGAGTTTGTTCATCGGCTTTGAAACCATCAACGCCGTCAACCTCGCATCCTGTCATAAAAAGCAGAACCGGGTGGCGGAGTATAATTCCACCATCCGCAAAATCCACGAGCGAGGGATGATGGTCAACGCCAGCCTGGCGCTCGGGTTTGATTCGGACCGGCCCCGGGTTTTTTTGAACACCTTGAATTGGCTGCTGGAGCAAAAGATTGAAACGATGACCGCGCATATCCTGACTCCCTATCCCGGCACCCGGCTGTATCAGCGGCTTTTAAACGAGAACCGGATCATTGACTTTAACCTCAATCACTATAATACTTCCCGCGCGGTTTTTCAGCCCAGGCAAATGACGGCAAAGGAGCTTGAGCAGGGGTATCGCTGGCTCTATCAGGGGTTTTATTCGCTGGCCGGCATCATCGAGCGGATGCCTGCGGCAAGCTCGCAATGGACGGCATATTTGCTGTTCAATTTTTTCTACCGCAAGTTCGGGTCCGCGTTTTCCCTTCTGGGAAAATTGGGGCTGATGCCGGTCCTGGGCAATTTGGGCAAAGCCTTGTCATATCCGGCCACCTGGCGAAACGATCCGGGAAAAGATTACGGCTTGGCGGCCAGATGCTGGATCAGGAATAGCGATTCCAGCTCGGAGACCCTTTCAAATAATTCCCCGGTATAGACTTCAAAATGACCAACGGGCAATTTGACGGTTTTTACATTTTGGATCTTGCCCGCGGTTTTTTCCACCGCCGAGGACGGGATCAGGGAATCCTTTTCCGCGTAAACGATCAGGACCGGGCATTTGATTTGAGGTGTGGATTTGATTGGCCGGTAAAACGGGATATTCAAAATGATCCGGGCCGGGGCCTGATTTTGCAAAATTGCGCCGGGCGGAACCAGCGTCAGAAAACCCGGCCAGCATTCCGGGGTGTTCATCAGGGCAAAACGGTCGGGCGTGGAAATGATCGGGACATAATGAGGATTCCTGAAGCAGAGCAGGGCGGCGAGGTCCCAAAGCCCGTGAAAAATCGCGGTTGCCAGATATTTCAGCTCGGGCCGGGCGCTCTCCCTCCCGTCCACAAACGGCACCTGGGCGATGGCGCAGGAAATTTCCGGATTGCGCGCCGCAGTCACCAGGATATGCCCGCCGCTGAAAGAAGTCCCCCAGAGCGCGATTTTTTTGGGGTTGACCTCGCGCAAGGAGCGGATATGCGCGATCGCGTTTTGCCAATCTTCCAAATGCCGTTTCGGGCTGATCAGGTTCCGGGGCTCTCCCTCGCTGTCTCCGAAATTGCGGTATTCAAACAAAAATACCGCGAGTCCCTTGGCGCAGAATTTTTCCGCGAAAGCCGGCAGCCGGAAGGTTCTCAGCCCCCCGAACCCGTGCGCCATAATCACCACCGGGGGATTTTCCCCATTGTCCGGAAGGTAAAGCCAGCCGGCGCATTTGGTTCCGCGGCTTAGGAAATCAGAATCCAGCCGTTTCAAATTTCAGCCCGAAATTTTTCAAACGGGTTCTCTTGTTGATAGGGGAGGTTGTTGGGAAGCGGAGCCGAAAGGTCATTAACTCCGAGCAGCTTCATTGCCTCGAACAAAACCTTGCCGGATTTTTTAAAGCCGAGCGCGGTATGATGGGGGAAATGTTTGCCGAGTAAAATGTGGCGATAGAACCTGGCAAAACCGGGGATGGAGATGATGCCGGTCCCGCCGAAGGTGTGCGGGTCCAGATTGAGGATTTCGCCCTCGGCGATGTAACTTTGGAGATGGCAATCCGGGGTTGACTGAATCCGGAAGAGAGTGATCGGGCCGGGCTTGAGCGTTCCTTCCAGGGTCCCGCGGGTGATCTCCGGGCTTTTTCCGTTTTCCATCAGCCGGTTCATAATCACCTGGTAGTTCATCCGGCAGTTGCTCAGACAGGAAGAGGCGGTGTTCCCGCAATGGAACCCCATAAACAAATCGTTCGGCTCCGCGCCTTTGAGATCGGCTTCTTTCGGAATAATCTCGGCCGGAACCGAATTATTGATGTCCAGCAGCGTGGCCGGGGTCTGCCCGGCAAGCTGGACGATGTATTCCGAGAGCGCGCCATACAGGTCCACCTCGCACGCGACCGGGATGCCTTTTCCGGCAAGCCTTCCGTTCACATAGCAGGGCACGAACCCGAACTGACTCTCGAACGCGGGCCAGCATTTATTGGCGAACACCCCGAACCGGCTCGACCCCAGGTTCTGTTCCATAAAATCCAGCAAGGCCGCTTCCAGTTGGGCGAGTTTGGGGAGCAAGTCCGGATAGGTGGCGGCCTTTCCCAATTCCTTTTTCATCTCCAGCTCGATCTCCGAGATTTTCTTTTTCCGCGAGCCGGCTTGCCGGTAAAGCTGGAACAGGTCCAACTCGGAATTTTCCATCACCTCAATCCCCAGGTCGAAGAACGGCTGGATCGGCGCGTTGCAGGCCAGGAAGTCCTGGGGCCTGGGGCCGAAGCTGAAAATTTTTAAACCCTTCACCCCGATTACGGCCCGGGCGACATTTTGGAAAAAATTGATCTCATCCGCCAACTCCTCCGCCGTCCCGACCGGATTTTGCGGCAGATAAACCCGCAGCTTCCGCAATCCCAGGTTGTATGAGCAGTTGAGCAATCCGCATAAGGCGTCTCCGCGGTCCAGCTCCAGCGTCTTCTGGTTTTCTTCAGCGGCTGCGCAGATCATCACCGGCCCGGGGAATCGTTGGATGAAGATGGTGGTCGGCCCTTCCGGCCCGAAATTGCCCAGGTAAATTATGGCCGCGTTGCATTTTTGCGCGGCAAGTTCTTTCAAGGCCTTGAGGCTGCCTTTCTCATTCTCGACGATCACCGAGCATTTATGGCTGGAAACCCCGGCCCGGCCAAGCTCCTTGAACAATCGGTCCAGCCGCTTTTGCGCGAGGCTGACCGGGAAGCAGTCGCGCGACACGCCGACAATTCCGAGCCGGACTTCCGGGGTATTTATCAAGGTCATTGGTTCCCTCCTTTTAAACGGTTCAATGCTTTTGACCATACCGGGCTTGATCCCCGTGCTTGCGCCGGAAATGGGCGTCCAAAATATATTTCGGAAGGCCCGCGGTTTTCGGATTGAGCAGGATCGTGGCCAACGCCGTCTTGGCAATCTCTTCCAGGAGCAAACTGTGGCTCACCGCGTCCATCGCGTCTTTGCCCCAGGTGAACGGCCCATGCTTCATCACCAAGATGCCGGGAAGATCCAGAGGATTGATCCGATCAAAATGTTTCAAGATCGCCTTGCCGGTATTTTTCTCGTAATCGGTTTTCACTTCCGCTTTGGTCAGCATCCGCGTGACCGGGATTGCGCCGTAAAAATGATCGCCCTGAGTGGTGCCCAAACAGGGGATGGGAAGGCCGGCCTGCGAGAATGCCACCGCATAACGGCTGTGGGTATGGCAGACCCCCCCGATTTCCGGCCAGGCCCGGTATAAGGCCAGGTGGGTCGGCGTGTCCATTGAGGGCTTATATTTCTTTTCCACTAACTTGCCGGAAAGGTCAACAATGGACATCTGGTTGGGCTTGAGAAGATGATACGGAACCCCGCTCGGCTTGATCACAACCAGACCGGTTTTGCGGTCAATCCCGCTTGCATTTCCAAAGGTCAATATCACCAGATGCCTTTTAACCAAATTCAGATTGGCCTTCCAGACTTCCCTTTTTAATTGTTCAAGCATTACTTTTGCCTCATCCTATAACATATTGATGTAACAAAACAAAACCTATTTAATTAATTCATTAGTCCTGATCAATTTTTGATACCAGAACGCGCTTTGTTTCCAGGTCCGGTTCAGGGTTTGGAAATCCACATAAATGATTCCGAACCTTGGCTCAAACCCGAACACCCATTCCAGGTTGTCAAAGATGGACCAGACGAGATACCCCCTGACCTTGATCCCTTTTTTGAGGGCCTTATGCACCACCTTGATATGCTGTTTGAGGAAATCAATCCGGCGGTAATCATCGATCTGGCCGTGGACGATGCTTTCATCGTAGAACCCGGCGCCGTTTTCGGTGATTAGAATATCCGGCTGCTGGTAATCGCGGTTGATTCTGACCAAGATGTCCAACAATCCCTGCGGATATATTTCCCCGCTGTGCGGCCAGGATAGGTCCGGGCGTTCAACTTCCTCCAGTTCCATAATCGGCTCGGCCTGCGAGGCCTTGATGATGTTGCGGGTATAATAATTTACCCCGATGAAATCCACAAAATGGCTTTTCATCAGCTCCAGGTCTCCGGGCAGGATCATCGGGGCGCTCAATTTTTTCCGGTAAAATTCCAGCATCTCCCTGGGATAGGTCCCGCGGAATACCGCCTCTAAAAACCATTGGTTTACGAATTGATCGTATCGGATGGCCGCGGCCTTGTCGGCTTTGGAATCGGTGGCGCGATAGGACGGGATCATACTCAGGGCGATCCCGATCTTTCCATCCGGGACCAGTTCCCGGAAAGCGGCGATGGCGCGGCAGTGTCCGAGTATCTGGTGATGCGCGATCTGGACCGCCCTGGTCATGGTATCCACGGTCGGCTTCTGGAGCCAGTAGATGGATGCGAAGGCGTCCACCCAGGGCTCGTTCAGGGTGATCCAGGTCCTAACCCGATCCCCGAAGGCCTGGAAACAGACCTTGGCGTATTCCGCGAACCATTCCGGGCTTTTGCGGTTCAGCCAGCCGCTCTGGTCGGCCAGGGCCTTGGGATAGTCCCAATGATACAGGGTCGGGATCGGCTCGATCCCCGCGGCCAAAAGTTCCGTGATCAGGTTCTGGTAGAATTCAATCCCTTTTTCATTGACCGGTCCGATGCCGGAGGGGAGGATCCTGGTCCAGGAGATGGAGAAGCGATAGGCCTTGAGCCCAAGCCCCTTCATCATTCGAACATCGTCCCGGTAGCGGTGATAGTGGTCTATGGCGATGTTGCCGGTGGCGCCGTCCTTGATGATCTGGAGATGGTTGGCGTAGAAATCCCAGAGCGATTCCCCTTTGCCGTCTTCGTTGTAAGCGCCTTCAATCTGATATGCCGAAGTCGCGCCGCCCCAGATGAATTCCTTGGGAAAAAGCCGTATGATCCGGGGCTTCGGCTTGTCCTTTTTCAGTTTTTGTTTCAGCATCCTCTATACCTTTCTTGCCTTTATTCTACAAGCGCGCCGGTTTTCCAGCAATCGGCTTGAACCGGCGGCCCGGGCAAAACCTCTCCCCGGGATTCAAGCGCTCAAATCATTTCGGGATGATCGGCAACTGGATCTTGCTCGGATGTTCCGGGTCCCGGTAAACCGTGATGATCGGCCGGATGTTGGCCGGGTTCTTCGGGTCATTGTCCGGAGCAAGTTTCTCGTGCAGGCGGAAAGTGGGCCAGTCCGCGAGCGCGATGCTTACCCGCATCTGGTGGCCTTTTCGGAACACCCAGGAGGTGGGCTTGAGGTCCAGGGTCAGCTCCACGATTTTGCCGCCCGAAAAAACCTTGGGGTCGTAATCGCTTTTTTCAAACCCGTGCCAGGGCAGATCAGGAAGCACATTGACCCCGCTTTTGCCCGAGTCTATCTCGCGGTCATTGCTCACCAGTTTTGCGAACCCGGCCCGGAGCACGCCCTCGGTCACCAACAATGCCATTCCTTTTTCATCCACATCCTCAAGGTAAAGATAGAAGTCCGCGTCATCGGTGGTGGACGACACCCAGAATTCCACAATCGGATGTCCGGTGACTTCGGTGTCCTGATCCATTGCCGCGCTGGTATAGCTCAAACATTGCTTGTCTTTCTCGGTCCGGATCGGAAGCTGGTCCGGGGCCACTCCCATCGTGCTCAGCCAGCGGTTCCCCATTTTCTTCCCGAACCGGCCGTCGTGGGTGAAGTCTGCGGTGTATTTGTCGGTGCCGCGGGAGCGGCGATCCGTGAGCAGTTGGTTTTGCGCCTCGAAATAAAAATCAGAGATCTTCTGTCTCGCGAGCGGCCATTCGTTCTCGGCCCGGAAACCGCCCCCGTTCATCACATAAATATCAACCGGGGCTTCCTTCTCAAACCCGTTGTCAACCCCTTTCAGGTAGTGGTCGAAATAACGGAGCAACTCTTGCGATCCCCGCTTCATCAGTTGATTGGAATCTTCCCCCAGATACTTCCAGAACGGGCCGCCCCCGCCGTGATAGCCCGGAACGATCACCAGCCGGGACGGGTTGGTATCCTTCATCGTGCGATACAGCTCCGCAGTCCCGCGCGAGAACGGGTCAAACCATCCGCCCACATTGTAAACCGGGATCCGCGATTGCATTATCGCCGGGATATGGTGGCTGGGGTCAAAGTCATAGATGCTGAAATTTGAAATTGGGGGAGGAGGAACCGCGTCCAGGAAAAACATTGACTTGGCCCAACTGTGATAGTCAAGGTTGCGCTTGTGGTCGTAAGTTGCCAGGAAGTAAATGTGCTGCCGCTTTTGTCCATCAAGATATTTCGGCTCGTCCTTGGGATCGTCCGGATACATATAATCATCCAGGAAACTGCCGTTCTTGTTCAGGTCTATCGGGATTTCATCAATCAGCTCCCCGTCCCCGTCCTCGTCCACAACCGGAGCGGCCGGGAGCAGAAAGTCCGCGTCCTTCTTAAACAGGAATTTGGCGATGTCCATTTTATAGTAATTCAGGTTAAGCTTGGTCAGCCCCTCGGAATAGGCGGTCATAAACCCGTTCAGATAAATCCCGCCCGGATACACCTCGCCGTCATATCCCTCCAGCGGGACCATCATCGGCATAATCGCCTTGAGCGCGGGATGCGGATACCCCGCGGTGACCAACTGGGAATAGCCGGTATAGGAGCCGCCCACCATCCCGATATTGCCGTCGCACCAATTCTGCTTTGCGATCCAGGCCACCAGCTCCCCGCCGTCCTTGGCCAACTGCGGCATAAAATCGGCCTTCCAGCCCGAAGACGCCCCGGACCCGCGCATATCCGCTCGGATGAAAATATATCCGTAGGAAATAAGCTCCCGGAACATATTCGCCTCTTCCGGGGCGCTGAGCAGGTCAATCACCGGGCTGGAGTTTTTCAAAAGCAATTTTCTCCCGGCCTGATGGAGCGGGCCGTTTTTTAAATCAATGAACGCGCGCGTGTAGGGCGTGTATTCAATGATCACCGGGAAGGCCTTCTGTTCCGGGCCTTTGGCCGGAAGATATATATCAATCGCCAGCTTGACCCCGTCCGACATCGGCACATATTCCGATTTCTTGACAATATCTTTGAAGAGCGGAAAGGTGTACCCGCAGTATGCAAACGGCTTGCTCACCTTGACCGGGCAAGGCTCTTCTTTCTTCTTCGCGGCCAGCGCCGTGAGTGCGAACAATCCCAGAACCAAAACCATCATTGTCCATTTGGCTTTTTTCATCTTCATCTCCCTTTCAAAAATTGCGCGATGGTCCGGGGAGAGTTTAGATTGAATAAGAGCGTTTTGTCAAATAAGAAAGCGCGGGTTTCCGCTCTTTTTTTATCCGCCAAACGGTTTATAATGGCCGGTATTATGGCATTGATTAAAACCTGCCCCTGGTGGATGGGGTATTCCATTGACAACCCGCTCCGGAGAATGATTCACCGGCCGGAAAAGATGCTTGCCCCATATCTCAAGCCCGGAATGACCGCGATGGACCTCGGAGCCGGGTTCGGGATGTTCACCATCGCGATGGCGGAATTGGTCGGCCCGACCGGGAAAGTGATCGCGGTGGATCTTCAGGAAAAAATGCTGGCTGAGATGAAACGCCGGGCAAAAAAGCAGGGAGTGATTGACCGGATTCAGCCGGTTCTGTGCAAGCCCGATGATCTCCTGATAAAAGATCAGGTGGGTTTTGTCCTGACTATGTGGATGCTCCACGAAGTCCGGGAACCAAAAAAATTCTTAAACCAGTTAAAGGATTGCCTGAAACCCGAATCCCGGTTCCTGATCGTGGAGCCGAAATATCATGTCAGCCAGGACCAGTTCCAAAAAATACTCGCCCTCGCCGAGCAGGTGGGCCTGAAAAAAATTGAAACCCCCAAAATCCGGATTAGTATGGCCGCGTTGTTAGGCCTAGCCGCTTAAAATCACTGATCCGGATATTCCTTGCCGGTGAACATTTTCCACAAGATCCGCGCCTCTTTTTGCCGGAGCAGATTGTCGGCCTGGTAACCGGCAAGGGAGTCCGGGCTGTGGCCAAGGGAATATTCCAGTTCGCTCAAGGCCTTTTGCTTATTCTCTTTTCCGCCCATTTTGTTTAAAATGAACGCGCGCACATTATGGTTGGAAAAACAGTTCGGCTCCATCAAGATGGCCTGATCAACATAGGGCAGAATCACCTCCGGGCCCGCGCCCAAGCTGCTCGTCATCCAATCCGGCATCAGCGCGAGCGACATTCCGTAAGTCCGGTAAATCGCGCCGTATTCGTAATAGGGGTCCACTTCCTCCACTTTTTGGGAATACCTCAAGATTTCGGGCAGCCGGAAAAGGGCCACCGCGATGTTCCGCAAGTTGGCCTCCGTGATCAAAATATTGCTCATCCAATAATTCGCGCCCGGACAGTCGGGATTAAGAGCGAGCGCACGGTTGCAGGCGGATTTCGCCCGGCCGAGGTATTCCAAAGCCTGAGCTTTTTCCTCTTTGGTCTTTTGCGGCATATAAAAGGTTCTCAGGCAATAGGCCGCGCCCAGGCCGAACCAGGCCTGATCATAATCCGGCGAGAGCGCGGTCGCCTCGCTGAAGAGCTTGATCACCTGATCAACATCTTTGCTGGTTTCAACCTTGGCCGCCAGATCCTTGGCCTTGGTAATAAAAGCCTGAGCTTCTTGCTCTGTCCCGGTCAGCCGGAGGGGTGGTTGTTTCCTTAACTCAATACTTTGTTGCGCCAGCCGCGCCGCCCGTTCCTGGGAGGTTTCGCCGAAAATTCTCCCGGCCAGCCCAAAAAGTAAAATCAGGCAGAAAAAGTATCTAATGATTCTTGGCATTATTGCCAGCCGCATTTAAGCAAATTAAGATAATGAGAAAAAACTTTTTGACAAGATCTGCAAGGTTCCAGGTTGCTGCGTCAAAATTTTCACAAGCGCGTGATCCTGCCGTCGGTCTTGGCGTCAATGACCTTCTTGGTGCGGATGGTGTCCACAATCAGCTCGCGCAAAGGCAGCCCGGTGGAGGTGAAGGGCTTTTCCTTGAGCATCTCGTATCCGTCCCCGCCCGAGGCCATAAAATCGGTGATCGCAACCGAATAAATCTTTTTCGGGTCAAGCGCCTTGCCCCCGACAATCACCTCTTGTGCCGCTTTGTCCTTGATCTTGAACCTGATCCCGGACACGGCCAAAAATCCGCCGTCCTCATCGTCCCGCGTGCCCTGGACCGATCGGGTAAGCGCCTTCAGGATTTGCTCGCCGCTAAGCTGGGCCACCAGGATTTCATTGGAATAGGGCATCATCTTGAAAACCGATTCCACCGTGATCGGGCCTTGATCTATGCTCGATCGCAGGCTCCCGCTGTTGATCATCGCGATTTCCGCGCCGGTGAATTCCCGCATAATGTCCGCGACCCAGTCGGCCAGGTTGGTCTCTTCATATCTGATCTTGTCGCGCTCTCCGTAAAGGAAATTTTTGTTCTCGCCGATCACTTCCTTGAACTTGGAGTCCAGTTGGGCGTTATATTTCTCAACGATCGTGGAAATCTCCGGGTCCAACGGAATGTCCGCGCTGACCGGGAGGTAGGTCCAGTTGACGATTCTGGCCTGGCCCGACGGCTCCTCAATTTCCAGGTCAATCCTGCCCAGGTATTTGCCTTTTTCAAACGCCTGGAACACCGGCACCTTCCCCGCCTCGCGATAGGGGTTGAACAAAATCTGGTCGTGCCCCCCGATGATCGCGACCAGGCCGGGAACATTCCGCGCGATCTCCGAGTCGGTCTGGAACCGGCTGTGGGAGAGCAGGATCACCGGGCCTTTGTCCTTGAGTTGGTCGTAATATTTCTTCACGGTCTGGGTGGAGTCCAGGACATTGATCTTTTCCACATTGGAGGGCTTGGTGGTGGTCAACAGTTCGCGGGTGGTCGCTCCGATCACATTGAGCGATATCTTCGGACAGAGCGGAAAAGTCACATACGGGTCCGCAACCTGCTTCCCGGAACTCTTCCAGGTCACATTGGAACTGATGATCGGGAACGCCGCGGATTTCTTCAGCTCCAGGAAATTATCCAGGCCGAAGTCAAACTCGTGGTTGCCGATGGTCATCGCGCTGATCCCGATCGCGTTTAAGGCTTCAATATCGGCCTTGCCCATAAACACCGTTGACATCGGCGTGCCCTGCAGGATGTCTCCGGCGATCAGCACGAAAGTTTTCGCGCCTTTCTTGTCGTTCTCGGCCCGGATATTTTTCACCAGCGTCCCGATCCTGGCGATCCCTCCCACTTCCACCGACTGACCCGACTCATCCTTTACCTTGATCGGAAGAAGGTTTCCGTGCAGATCGTTCAGGAACAGCACCGTGGCCTTGAGCGAGGTCGGCTGATTTTTGCAAGGACAGGAATTTTCATCCGATGTTTGGCCGGCCGCTCCGGAAAAGGCCATCCCTCCGGCCAATAACAGGATCAGCGAAAACCACAAACTTTTTTTCCCATTCATTTTTTTCCCCGCCTCAATGATTCTTGGCCGTATTATATCGTAATTCGGTTTTTCAGACTACCCGGTCAGCCGGCGCAAGTTGAAATTTAGATCGGTTTGGGAATAATATGGAGGGATCAAGTCCGAGGAGGAAAAAATGGCAAAGGTAGTTGTGTTGGGAGGATCAGGCGCGGTCGGGAGCGTGGCGGTAAAGACCCTGTCCGGCCAGGATCATTTTTCCGAGATCGTGATCGCGGACATCAATTTAGCCAAGGCCCGGCAGGTCGCTTCCGGCCTGAAAGGCAAGAAGGTTATTGCGAAAAAAGTGGATGTGCTGGACCAGAAAAAACTGATCGCCGCGATCAAGGGAAGCGATGTGGTTTTGAATTGCACCGGCCCGTTTTACAAATTCGCGGTCCCAGCGCTCAAGGCGGTGCTCAAGGCGAAGGTCAATTATGTGGACATCAATGACGATGTGGATGTGACGATGGAAGTTTTGGAAATGGACGCCGAGGCCAAAAGGGCAGGGGTGAAAGCCCTGATCGGGATGGGCAGTTCCCCAGGCGCCACCAATATCATCGCCAAGATGGCCGCGACCAATCTTTTGGATGAGACCGACTCCATTGACATCTTCCACGCCCACGGCGGAGAGCCGATTGAAGGGGAGGGCGTGATCGGGCACCGGTTCCATTGTATGAGCATAGACATCCCGATGTTCCTGGACCGCAAGCTCACCTATGTGAAATATTTTGAAGGGGACGGAATTTCGCTCCGGGAAAATTTTGTTTTCCCGATTTTGGGCAAGGTCTTGCTCTATCCCTACCCGCATCCGGAGCAGGTCACGCTCCCGAAATATATCAAGTGCAACCGCGTGACCAACAAGGGATCGGTCCTGCCCGAGCCTTATTACAACCTGATCCGGGACCTCTGCCAGCTCGGCCTGACCGGGAAGGAGCCGGTGAAGGTGAAAGGGAAAAAAGTTGTGCCTTACGATTTCGCGATGGCCTTTATCCTCCGAGAGCGCGAGCGGATTCTGAAAGAGACCAGGTTCGGCCACCAGCGCGGATGCGTGAGCGTGGTGGTGAAAGGGAAAAAGGACGGCAAATACCGCGAGTACCGCGCCCACCTCGCGTCTGAGAGCCAGGCCCTGGGGGAAGGAACCGGCATCCCGGCTGCGATCGGAACGCTTCTGATGCAGGAAGGCAAGGTGGCCGGACCCGGGGTGTTGCCGCCCGAAGCCTGTCTCAACCCGATGGACTTCCTGGCCCTGGTGCCCAAGGTGATGAAGCTGGACCAGAAAAAAGAAGGCGGCAAATCCTTCGGCGGAATCATTGTGGAGCAGGTGGATGAGAATGGGATCATCAAGAAACTGGACATTTAGCAAGTCTTAGGTGTAAAATTGCCAAGGACGCAAAGGAAATTTTGTTATAAGGAGATTTGAGTTGCCAAGCCGTCTTGATCTGGAGGCAATGAGGTTTGCGGTTCGGCGGGCCCGGATTGAATGGCAGAGGCATGCGCTGGAAAGAATGGCGGAGCGTGGTATATTTAGAGATGAAGTAAAGCAAGTCCTGCTCCGGGGAGAGCGGATTGAGGACTATGCGGAAGATCAGCCGTTCCCCGGCGCGCTGTTCTTGGGCAGGCCCAAGGGCCGTGCTTTGCATGTGGTGGCGGCATTCAACGCTGAGCGCATTATGGTTTTCATCATCACGGCCTATGAGCCGGAGTTGACTCGTTTTGAGCCGGACCTGAGAACTCGGAGGAGGAAATGACCCAGAAAAAAGGAAAAGACCTTTGCCCCTTTTGCCGGGGGTTGAAGAAGCCCGGGACCACTACCTTTACCGCGGAGCTTGGCTTTGGGGTTGTGGTTGTGAGATATGTGCCGGCCTCGGTCTGCTCCCAATGCGGCGCCGACTGGATCAGCGACAAGACCGCGGCAAAGCTGGAAGCCCTGGTGAAGGACGCCAAAATCAAAAAGCTGGAAGTGGAAGTAACCGCGCTCGGCTGACTCCCGCGAGAGGCATTACCCTCGATTCGGGGCGCAAATGCTCTTGCTCTGCGATGACCTCTAAAGCCCGCCTCAATCCCCTGGACTTCCTGGCCCTGGTGCCCAAGGTGATGAAGCTGGACCAGAAAAAGGAAGGCGGCAAATCCTTCGGCGGAATCATTGTGGAGCAGGTGGATGAGCACGGAGTGGTGAAGAAGTTGGATATTTGATTTCACCGCAAAGAGCGCGAAGGAATTTTATTCGCGGTCAAATCACAAGTTTAAAATTTAGACCTGAGCCCCTTCACCACATGACTCCTTCACCATAAAAGCGGGAGTATAATACCATCAATATAATTGCACCCATTTGCCATAAGGATCTTTTGTAATATTGAGTTCATCATGGTACCCTGCAAAGGAAGATTGAACGCCCGTATCCCGACGGTTATTAGACTGAAGACAGGTGCCGGCTATCGAATATCTTACGGGCCAATAGCTCACCCCAAGTACCTCTTGATGTTCACCGAATTTTAAATCTGTTATTGATATTTGATTTATCTTACAAGAATTCCCATGTGGTATTGATGGCGTAAATTGAAAATCCCTACCCAAACTATTAAACGGGAGGCCAATACAGATAGATCGAACTATTTCCTCAATTTGTTGCTTAGAAGGTTTTGATTGGCAGCCAAGAAAAAATTCCATACTCAGGCAGAGCGCCAATAGCAATAACATTTTTGAAAGCGGCTTGTATTTCATTTGGTCTTCTCCTTTTTAAATTTTTTA
>CAIYYW010000387.1 GCA_903930515.1 uncultured delta proteobacterium
ATCTGACTGGAGAGCCACAATCCTGAGCTACGATCCAGGTTTGTGTTGCCGGCGTTTTGTCAGCTTTGCCGGTGGTTTTGCTGATGGCTTTGACCTGAAGGGTGTGACTGCCATAAGCCAATCCCGTAAGAGTCGCGGAGGCCTTGCATTTTTTCCAGCCCGCGTCATCCAGGTTGCATTTAAAGGCGCAAGGGCCCGCGGTGCATTTGAATTTAAAGCTGGCCGTGGCTGTCTCTGCGCACAGGGGAGGTCCTGCCGTGATTTTGGTGTTGAGACCTTTGCCATAACTTTCCACGCTTCCAAATTCCGAGATTCCCGAAGCGGGATTGGTCTCTTCCGCGCTTCCTGCCTGGCAACCTGCCTGGATCAGGAAAATAGCGAAAAAAAGACCAATGATTGCCACAAACCCAAGTCCCTGCTTAGTCCCTTTCATCTTAAATTCCTCCATTTTTAGTTGGTCTTTAAACCTGGTAAAAATAATTCTCTGCTTTATGGGACTATTCATTAGTTGCCTACATTTTATGAGTATAATGAATTTTTAAAGCAATGTAAAGAAAAAAATCCGGGTGGGTCGGGGGCATTGACTAAGCCCCAAACCGGCCCGAACCCCGCTCGGCATGGCTTGACCAGGCTGGGGTCCCGCTGGAATTAAAGCAAGACTAAATTTGTGTCCACAAAACCGGGTGCGATACAATAATTGACTGGGGCAAGCCGGCAGGATATTCTGGGATATAAGGGTTTTGATGAATCAGGGCAACTGTCAAAGGAGGCGATATATGGGCAGGATTTCAATAATTTTTCTAGCCGCTTTTTTCTTTTCTCTCCCGATCCCGGGGCTGGGGCAAGAGGCTGCGGGGAATGAATTGGACCGCCTGACCGAAGAGGCGGTGAGAAATAATCCGGGGCTGAAAGCGAAGCGGGAGCAAGCCGAGGCGATCAAGGTCCGGATCAAGGGAGCGGTGTCGCTGGACGCTCCGCAGCTGGGGGTGGAATTTTATCAGACGCCGATCTCATCTTTTCCCAACCCGCTGGACGATCAGATGGAAATAGATTATTTCATTGAGCAGATGTTTCCTTTGCCCGGCAAGCTTTATGCAATGAAAAATTCCGCAAAAAGCTCTTCGGAGATGGCGGAGCAGGAATACCGAGCCGGCGAGCGAATGGTGATTATGGAACTGAAGATGGCTTATTACGACCTGTATTTGACCCAGCGCAAGATCATCATCAATGACGAGAACCAGAAGCTGATGAAGAGTTTTGTGGAGATCGCGGCCAGGCAGTATGAGGTGGGGATGGGGAACCAGTCTGATTTCTTGCGGGCGGAAACCGAGTTGGCCAATCTGGTCAAGGACGGCGTTAAGCTGGAGCAGGAAAAGGCGATTGCCGAGTCTAATTTGAATCTGATTTTAGGCCGGACCCAGGAGTCGGGATTCCCGGCCATCCAAAAGATTGAGTCGGAAATTCCCGATTTTTCCTTTGAGCAAATCAAAGCGATTACCCGGGAAAACAACCCGGAACTCAAGATGCAGGAGTATAATGTGGAGATGAGCCGGGCGGAGCTGGCCTATTCCCGATCCGACTATCTCCCGGATCTGATGGTGCGCGGGATGTATAAGGATATGCAGGATACCCCGGATGATTTCTGGGCCTTGATGGTCGGGGTAACCTTGCCGGTGGCTCCCTGGTCCAACCCGGCTTATTCCAGCCGGCTCAAGGGAAATGAGCTGGGGTTGAAAAAATCAGAAGCGCAATACCTCGGCGCGGAAAATATGGTCAACGCGGGTTTGAAGCAGGCGCTGGCAAAAATTAACGGCAATAAAAAGCTGATCGCGCTTTACCGGAGCACGATCATCCCGCAAGCCGAGCAGACCCTTAATTCCACCATCTCCGCCTACCGCACCGGCAAAACCGAATTCCTGATGGTGATTGACGCCTATCGGATGTTGCAGATGGCCGGAGTGGATTCTGAGATGGTATTGATGGAATATATGTCCGGCCAGGCCGAGCTGGAAAATGCGGTTGGTTTGAGCCTTGAGGAAATCAGGGCCAAGATAAGGCAATGATAAACGGGGAGTTAACAATGAGGAAACTGAGCATCGGAATTGTCGCCATTGTGATTTTGGGAGGAATCGCCGGCTGGATTTCTTGTAAAAAGAGTCAACCCGATCCCGCGGAAAAAAACGCGGATCGGAAAATTCTTTACTATCGCAATCCGATGAATCCCACGGTTACTTCGCCGGTTCCGAGGAAAGATGAAATGGGAATGGATTATGCCCCGGTTTACGCGGAGGGAACCGGAGCAGGAGCTGAAGCGCAGGGCACCGGCGCCAAGATAGATCCGGCGGTGGTCCAGAAAATCGGGGTGGTGGCCGAGCCGGTGAGCAGACGAATCCTGACCAGAACCATCCGCGCCTCCGGGACCGTGGATTTCAACGAGAAAAATTTGTTTGATCTCAACGCCAAGATTATGGGATGGGCGGATCAATTGTATGTCAATTACACCGGCCAGCCGGTAAGCAAGGGCCAGGCCCTGTTTGAGCTTTACAGCCCGGAGTTGGTGAGCGGGCAGGAAGAATATCTCCAGTCCCTGAAATATCTGCGCCAGGTCCAGGACAGTTCTGACCCGGCCACGATTGATCGCGCCAGGCAGATGGCGGAGAGCGCGAAGCGGAGATTGCTCTACTGGGACATTCCGGAAAGCGAAATCAAGTCCCTGGAAAAACGGGGGACTCCCAGCAAGAATTTGAGTATCCGGTCTCCGGCCCAAGGCGTGGTGATTGAAAAAATGATTGTCCAGGGACAGAAAATAGAGCCGGGAATGGAGTTATATAAAATCGCCGACCTGACCACGGTCTGGGTCTTCGCCGACATCTATCAAGATGAATTGGCCTGGGTCAAGCTCGGACAGGACGCCGAGATCTCCCTGTCCTATCTTCCCGGCCAAAAATTCTCCGGCGCCATTACCTATATCTCTCCCACCCTGGAGCGGGAAAGCAAAACCGTAAAAGTCCGAATTGAAGTTAAGAATACCGGCGCCTTTGATTTAAAGCCCGGAATGTTCGCAACCGTTGAAATCCGCTCAACATTACCCGAGCCTGCCCTGGCCGCGCCCGAGCAGAGCATCATCCGTTCCGGAGAGCGCAACCTCGCCGTGATCGCGCTCGGGAACGGATACTTTGAGCCGCGCGAGGTCACCCTGGGAGTTTCCGCGGACGGTTATGTCCAGATCCTGGAGGGAGTTTCCGAAGGGGAACAGATCGTGGTCTCGTCCCAATTCTTGATTGACTCGGAGAGCAATCTCAAGGCCGCGGTCCAGCAATTGTCAATTCATCATCAAAAAGCGGCCACGCCCGGAGCCTCCCAGCCTGCTCCGCAATCCGGGCAGACCCCGATGGAACTGCCGCCCGGGATGGAACAATTGCAACGGCTGGCTCCCGGCGGGACGGAACATCAGAATGAAGAGCATCCCGGGCATCAGCAACAGTAATATAGGAATAAGCAATGCTGGCAAAAATAATAGAATGGTCGGTTCGGAATAGATTTTTTGTCATCCTGGCAACCGTGCTCGCGATCGGCGCGGGAATTTACTCCCTCGCCACCACCTCAGTGGACGCGATCCCGGATCTCTCTGATGTCCAGGTGATTATCTACACCGAATTTCCCGGCCAGTCCCCGCGGATTGTGGAGGATCAGGTCACCTATCCGCTCACCACCGCGATGGTCTCTGTCCCCGGTTCCAAGACCGTCCGCGGCTATTCCTTTTTCGGATACTCGCTGGTTTACATCATTTTTGAAGACGGAACCGACATCTACTGGGCGCGCTCGCGGGTGCTGGAATATCTTAGCTCTGCCCAGAAGCGACTTCCCCAAGGAGTGACGCCCACGCTCGGCCCGGACGCCACCGGAGTCGGATGGGTCTATGAATACACCCTCAGCTCCGACCGGAGATCGCTCCAGGAACTCCGCTCTCTTCAGGACTGGTATCTGAAATATAATCTTTCCAGCGTGGAAGGCGTGGCCGAGGTGGCCAGCATCGGCGGCTATGTCAAGGAATATCAGGTCACGGTGGACCCGGTCAGGCTGGAGGCTTACCAGCTCCCGCTTCAGATGGTGGAAATGGCGATCAAGGACAGCAACCTTGATGTGGGCGGGGAAGTGATTGAGATGGGCGAAATGGAATTTATGGTGCGCGGTCTCGGCTATATCAAGTCCGTTGACGACCTGAAAATGATCCCGATTATGACCATCAGTAATACCGGAACGCCGGTCTATCTGAAAGATATCGCGGACATCTCTATCGGGCCGATGATGAGACGCGGGATCGCGGAGCTGAACGGAGAGGGAGAAGCCGTGGGCGGGATCATCGTGATGCGTTACGGAGAAAACGCCCTGAAGGTTATCAAAGGCGTCAAGAAAAAACTTGGCGAGTTGAAAGCCGGTCTTCCCCCGGATGTGAAAATAGCCGCGGCCTATGACCGTTCCAGCCTGATTATGAGAGCCATTCACACCTTGCGCGAAAAATTAATTGAAGAAATCCTGATCGTGGCCCTGGTCTGCATCTTCTTCCTCCTCCACGGACGAAGTTCCATGGTCGCGGTCTTCACCCTTCCCACCGCGATCCTGATCGCATTCATAATAATGAAAAAAATCGGCGTCAACGCCAACATTATGTCCCTGGGCGGAATCGCCATTGCCATCGGCGCGATGGTGGACGCCGCGATTATAATGATTGAAAACGCGCATAAGCATCTGGAATTTGAGAGAGAGAAGCCGCTGCAAAGCCGGAGGGGACATTGGCAGGTGATCTCGGAAGCGTCCACTGAAGTCGGCCCGGCCCTCTTTTATTCCCTCCTGGTCATCACCGTATCCTTCCTCCCCGTGTTCGCCCTGACCGGACAGGCCGGACGGCTGTTCAAGCCCCTCGCTTATACCAAGACCCTTTCCATGGCCGCGGCCGCG
>CAIYYW010000388.1 GCA_903930515.1 uncultured delta proteobacterium
GACCTGGCCAAAAATATCGGCGCCGCGCCGATCCTGATGATCCAGGCAAGGTTGGTTTCGCCGGGAAATACCGAGGCGGAAAAAAAGCGGATCCATTACGAGTATCCCCTGCTCAATCATCAGGGCCTGCTCCAGGCCTTTGATGACACCGACCGGATCTTGCGCGAGGTCGCCTCGGAAAAGGGCGCGGTCCTGATTGAAGCGACTTTCGAACTCACCGGCCGGGGAGATTTGTTTGTTGACCAGATCCATCTCAACGACCGGGGATCACAAGAGCTTGCGAAATTGACCGCGCAAGAACTGGGAAAAATCCTGGGCCGGCAAACGGGAAAAGCCAAATGACTTTTGGCAAAATCCTTTTGCTCAACACCAACCGGATGCGGCCGCGGATATCTCCGATCGGATTGGATTATGTCGCCTCCGCTTTGACCGCGGCGGGAGCGGAGTTGAAATTTTTTGACCTGGCCCTGGAGGCGGGGGGCTGGCAGGCCCGGCTGAAAAAATCGCTTGATCAATTTTCTCCCGATTTGATCGGGATCACCCTCCGGAATATTGACGACTGCTATTTTCTTTCCGGGCAATCCTTTCTCGGACCGATCCAATGGCTGACGCGCTGGCTGAAGAAGAATTCCCCCGCCAAAATCGTTCTGGGCGGGGTCGGGTTCTCCATCGCGCCTGGGGCCCTGCTGGAATACCTGGGCGGGGATTACGGAGTGTGGGGAGACGGCGAGCAAGCCGCGTCCGAACTGTTGCGGGTGATCGCCAAAGGCAGGGCGCCAAGTCCCAAAGAAATCCCCGGCCTGGTGATCCCGGGGGCAAAGGATTTCACCCGCGCCGAGATCAATCCCGATCGTTTTTTTCGAAGCCGCAAACTCTCCGACCAATCCCGATACTTCCGGATGGGAGGCCAGATCGGGATTGAGACCAAACGCGGCTGCGACGGAAGGTGTATTTATTGCGCGGACCCGCTGGCCAAGGGCGGCAAAATCCGCAGGCGCTCCCCCGAGGCGGTGGCGGACGAAATTGAAGAGTTGTTGAGCCTGGGCGCATGGGCTTTTCATATTTGCGACAGCGAATTCAACCGGCCCTATCAACACGCGGCTTCGGCGCTCAAGGAAATCGCGCGCAGGGGCCTTAAGAACAAGATCGCGCTTTACGGATATTTCTCGCCCCGTCCCTTTGACCAAGAGTTGGCAAAACTTTATCTTGAGGCCGGGGGCAAGGGCATTTGTTTTGGAGCGGATTCCGGCTCCGAGCGGGTCCTGCAAACCCTGAGACGGGACCATTCTCCGGAAGACCTGGAAAGGGCGGCCGGGGCCTGCCGGAAAGCCGGGATCAAGGTGATGTATGACCTGCTGATCGGAGCGCCGGGAGAGACCAGGAAAACCATCGCCGAAACCATCCGGCTGATGAAAAAACTCAAACCCGACCGGGTGGGACTGAGCTACGGCCTCCGGGTGTACGCGCATACCGAACTGCACCGGATGATTGAAGATCAAGGCGGCGCCCCGGCCGGTCTTTACGCAAGAGGAACCACGATCAATAACCCCGAACTGATCTTCCCTATTTTTTATCTCGCGCCTGAAATAAAAAAAGACGGGCTGGAATATCTCCATAACCTGATCGGCAAAGACCCGCGCTTCTTCCTTCCAGCAAGGACCCCCCACCAGCAGAACTACAATTATTCCGGCAATTTGTTCCTGGAAAAATTGATCAAAAAAGGAGCCCGCGGGGCCTTCTGGAAGATCTTGATGGATCCTAAATCTGCAATAGATCTTTGAATCTTTTATCAAATTTTGATGTCTAACTCTATGGAAAGGGGTATGCGACATATTTGGCGAGATCAATGGATTCTGTCTTGCCCGGGTTCCGCCTCGGGCGGGATTGTCGCGCCCAGAACGGGCAGGGCAAGTCCCGACCCGACCATGGGCGCGATTTACCACCAAATATGTCGCAGACCCAAGCAAAGAGTCGGTCTTGACAATTTAAGCAATTTACTTTAAGCTTGATAAAAATTAAGCAAATAACCAAAATCAGGAGCGATTAACTATTGGCACAAAGATGCGTGGGCCTGGTAATCGGGCCTCGGAAATTAAAAGCGGTTGAGTTGACTTCCCGCTTCGGGGAAGTGAGCCTGAACCGTTATTGGCTGGTAGATCTTCCGGACTATTTCCGCGGGATGATTTTCGGCCAGGCTCCGGCCCCGGACCAGGGGGTGACCCTTCCGCCCGAGCTTCAGGAGATTCTGGGGGAGGAATCCGAGGTTTCGGTTTCGATCCCCAGCGAGCTTTGTTTTTACCGCGAGATTGAATTCCCTTTCACGGACCTGAAGAAAATCAACCAGGTGATCCGTCTGGAGGCTGAGGGTTATTTCCCGTTTGAGATGGACGAATATCTTCTGGATTTCCTTCCCCCGGTGAGCCAGGACCATACCAGCCAGGTGCTCACCTTCGTGCTCCCGCGATCCCAGTTTTCCCAGGCCCTGACCTCCCTTAACGCCCTCGGCATTGACCCGGCTTTCAGCGGGATTGAGGGGCTGACCCTTCCGCTCCTTTCCATCAATCAACCCGAGCAGACCCGGCTCTGGCTGGAAATCGGGACCGAGCGCAGCATCCTGGTGGGCTCATTGGGAACCGTCCCCCTGCTCTACCGGCGCCTCCCGTTGGGGTTGGGCGCGCTGCTTTCGAAATTAAGCCGGGAGTCGGGCGGAGACCGCGTCCGGGCCGAGCAAATGATCGCTCAGATAGATTTGTCCCAGCCCCCGGCGGAAGGCGATTCCACGGGGACCCGGATCATCTCGGATTGGGCGGATTCCCTTTTAGCCAAGGTCAATGAAACCCTGCACTGGTTCGAGCGTAACCGCAAGGAAGAGACCCCGGCGTCTAAGTTTAAGGAGTTGGTCCTGACCGGGAACGGCGCGCTGATCAAGGGATTGGATGTTTTCTTCGAGCAAGAGCTGACGATTCCGAGCCGTAAATTTCAAATGCCGGATTGGATCAAGCAGGAAACGGCCTTGGATCAGAACCAGGCCTTGATTCTCTCCGAGCCGTTGAGCCTGGCCCTGGCCCGGGTCCGGCGGGAAGGGAAAAAGCTGGTCAATTTCCGCAAGGGAGAGTTCGCCTGGAAAATGGAGTTCCAGATTCCATATCGCCGGATGGTCTTTCCGGCCATCCTGCTGGTCCTGCTCCTGGCGATGGGAGCCGCCAAGGGATACGGCCAATACCGCCTGAATAAAACCAGGAACGACCAGATCAAGAATGAAATGATCGCGGAATATCAGAAGTTGTTCCCCGGATCGGTCCCCACCGACCCGGTCCGGCAATTGACCCAGTCCCTGACCGTGTCCAAGTCCAAGATTGAAGTGTATCGGGACCTGCTATATCCCACGGCGGTGGACACCCTTTCCGCGATCGCGGATCAGCTCCCGGAAGGAAGTTACTTTATCCTGAGCCGGTACAGCTATACCGGAAACAAGGTGCGGCTGGAGGGAGAGAGCGCTGATTTCGCCGGCGCCAAGGGAATTGTGGACCTTCTGGGCAAGGTGGAATTTTTCCAAAAGGCGATCCTGGAAGACTCGCGCGCCAACCCCAAGGGCAAGGTCAATTTCGCCATCCAGATTGAACTGAAAAGCCCGGGGGAGAAACTATGACCGAGAACAGTAATCCCCTGGAATCCGTCATCGGGTATTTCACCCGGCTCAAATCCCGCGAGCGGTGGATCGTTCTGGTCGGAGCCGGGGTCGCGCTCTTCTTCGTCATCTTCTTCTCCCTGTTTTTATCCCACCGAGGTCCCCAGGGAAAGGCGACCAAGACCGAACAGATTGCCGAACAGCGCGGCGAGTTCTTCCAGGCCGCCCAGGAATACGCCAAGCTCAAGCAGGTGGTGGACCTGGTGGACTCCCGGGTGGCTCAGCGGCCCCCTGATTTCGACCTCTATAGCAAAATCAATGAACTGGTCGCGGCCGGAGCCCTTCAGCAGTTCGTGGTGAAAATGGACCCCGGGGCCGTGGAAGGCAAGGAATTTCTGGACGAGGAATATGTGGATTTGAATGTGCAAAAAATCGAGTTGCGCGTTTTGGTCAATTTCCTCAAGCAACTGGAGCAACTCCCCGGATTCGTCCGGATCAGCCAGATGTCCATCAAAACCAGGCTGGACAATTCCAAGACCCTGGATGTGGTGTTGAGAATTTCCGCCTATAAGGAAAAAGCAAAATAATGAAAGGTAAAATCCTGCTCATCTCCGGTTACACCGCGTTTTTTATTCCCGCTTTCCTCTGCTCGCTCTACCTCACCTTCAACCCGGTCCCGATCAAGGCCTGGCTGGAAAATCAAGCCCGGCAAAAAGGATATAACCTCACCATCTCCAACCTGGATAAATACCGCCTGAGCGGGATCCAGGCCAAGGAAATCACCTGGCAAAACGCCCAGGGAAGGACGATCAAGATTGACCAGATCAAGGCCCGGCTCTCCCTCCTCCCCCTGCTCCTGGGCAGGAAACAGATTGGATTCCAAATGAAAATCTCTGGCGGGAAAGTGTCCGGAAAGGTGGAGCAGGCAAAACGCGGTTTTCAAACCGAATTCGATCTCCAGGAGGTCAACCTGGCAAATATGCAGGCCGGCCCCCAAGGCGGTTTCTGGGTCGCGGCCAAGCTTTCCGGCAAAGGCAACCTCAACCTCACCCCGCGCGAAAACCCCAAGGCCTGGACCGGAAAAATTGAGGGCCAACTCAGCCCCGGGACCATTCCCAGCTTTGCCTATCAGGGGTTCCAGGTGCCTGAAATCAAAATAGAACAGGGCCAGTTCAACCTGGAATTGAACAACGGAAGCGCCCAGATCAAAACCTTTGAACTCAAAAGCCCGGACTTTCCCTTCTCGGGAACCGGCCAGGTCGAATTACGCAACCCCATCGCCAGCAGCCTGCTCAAGCTGGAAGCCAAAATCAAGCCCAGTCAGGCCTTCCTGGAACAAATCAAAATGCTGGAATCCATCATCCCCCCCAACCATACCATCACTTACAATGGCACCCTGGGAGGAATAGTTTCTGGACACTGAGATTGGGATCGGATTGCAACTGGACTTGCCGCTCAAAAATCCCCAGCCCCGGACGGAATCGCCCGAAAGAATTTTTTTATCGGCATCTTTCCACCGCCTGCTTCTCAATGGTTTGAGGATCGCGGAGTTTGGCATAGACCAACCGGGCCGGAACCTTGGGATCGTTTCCGATGCCGAAATAATATCCCGTGGGTTTGAGATAGTCCATTGAAACCCTGAGCTCGTTCGGCGGCTCGGCCAAGTCCGGATCAACCGCGATCGCCACCGGGATCACGCCGTGCAAAGGCATCCCCGCCATACCCATCGCCCTTCCCGCAACCACCATATGCCATATTTCCGAAGCCACCCACCGGGAAAGCGGGGTGTCGGCCTTTTGCAAGGCCTTCCGGTCCGCCCCGGTGATCATTGCGTCGTCCATCACCTCGTTCGGATAAATAATAAAATTCTCTCCCTGCTCCAGCACATACCGGAGCGCCTCCGGGTCAACGCTGATGTTCAAATCCCGGTAAAGACCGGTCTTGCTGAATTTGGCCCCATCTGAAAGCTCGCCCAGTTTGCCCATAAAATCACCGGTGGCGAGATGGAGCACTTTCCAATTCTGCGCCAGCCGAGGCTCCAGCATCATCGCGGTCGCGATATTGGTGAGCGGGGCCGTGGCAATGATCTCCACCTGTCCCGGAGCAGACATCACCGCGTCAATGATGAACTTAGCCGCCTCCGTGGATTTGCCCAATTCCCCGGGAGATTCCGCGCCCGAAAAAACCGGAACCTCGGTCCGGCCGGTCAGCTCCAGGATCTTCTTCACCGACTTGATACAAACATCGGTGCTGGAACAGCCCATCACGCAGGTGATCCCGATCACCTTGATCCTGGGCTCGCGCAACGCATAAATCATTTCCAGGCCCCCGTCCGGGTCCGTCAACTTGAACCAGGGCGCCTGATAGGTCCCCTGCTTCCAAACCTCCTTCCGCAGCATCCCCACATCGTCATCAATGATTACCAGCCGCCTCGGTCCGGCTGCGCGATTCGCTTCCGGGACGGAGACCGGTTGAGCAAACAGAATTCCGCCGAGCGCGCCGAGAAAAACCAAACCCAGGATCACGCCCGCGCTTAAAACTTTCCGAGCCGCCCCTGCCTTTTTTCTCATCTTTTTCTCCATATATATTGGATCCCTGGAACCATCTTCGCTCATTTTATCATTTGGTCAAGGGTCGGGATTGATGCTATGATGGGAAACCAACCTTGAACAAGGAGAATTAAAAATGAAAAAAGCGCTGATCTTTTTTGCCGGGATTATGGTCGCCGTTTCCGGGTTTGCCGCGCAAAAAACGGAAGGGGTTTTTAAGGATTTCAATCAGGCCGTAATGGCGACGGAGAATAAGCCGGCTCCGGGGGCAAAGGCCGCGATCGGGAAGGTATATCAGACCTTCTTTTTCGTGGAAGAGGATGGGAGATTGATGCAACTGGTTCGGGTGGAGCTTTCCGGATCAGGCGGGAAGAATCTGACCATCCGCGCGATCCGGCCGGGC
>CAIYYW010000389.1 GCA_903930515.1 uncultured delta proteobacterium
GTCTGCACCCCAGAGGTGTATTCAGAGCTATCGCGCCTTCCGCCTTCGCCTACAGATTGTCCGAGCAAGAAGTGGCTTCCGGCCTTCGCCAAAGCTTCGGCGGACAAGTCGGCGGACAAGAAAGGCGCTCGCACATTCAAGAAGCAAATGGCGACTAAAGTCGCCCGCAGAAAAAGGGAAAATTCTTTGCGTAGGACACTGCGTGTCCCTTTGCGCCTTTGCGGTGAGAATGCATTGGTCAAGGGCTGCGCCCTTGTCGCTCTTCACTACCGCCTTCTGCCATCTATTTTCAGGGTTTGACATTCGGGTCTATGAAATTAAACTGGATGCGGAATAGGCAGGCGAAAAAATTTGAACCTGTTTTATTATGATGCCTTAAAATTAAGGAGAACTTGAGGTAATGGCTAATAACGAAATCCCGGCTCCGCGGCTGCGGGTTTATTTAGTCCGGCACGGAGAAGTGGCGAACTTTTCCGAGCGTGTGGTTAACGGGCATCGGGATGTGAAGCTGAGCGAGCTGGGCGAGGCTCAGATGAGGCGGGTTGCGGAGGAGCTTTCGCTCCGGCCGATCCGGGCGGTTTATTCCAGCGACCTTTACCGGAGCCGGAGGGGGGCGGAACTTCTCGGGGAAAAGCTTGGTCTAAAGGTCGTGCTGATGCCTGAAATAAGGGAAATGCATTTCGGGGAAGTGGAAGGATTGGGATGGATGGAGGCGGTGAAGCGTCTGGGCGATTCTCCGGTCCAATGGTTTGACTGGGTCAACAACCGTTTCCCGGGCGGAGAAAACCTTTTGGATTTGCGCGCCCGGGTGATCCCTGCTTACCGGAAGATTCTGGAAAAGGAAAATGGGGAGATTGCGATCTTCGCCCACGGCGGGACCAACCGGACCATCCTGGGCGAGGAGTTGGGGATGGATTTGAAGAATTTTTTTATGCTGGACCAATCATACGCCTGCCTCAATATCCTGGATTATTATTCAAAGGAAGGTAAAATGATCCGGGTGATCAACGGGGACATCACCGGGTTGAGGCCTATTTTAGGGTTTGACATTTGCTAGGGGGCTGATAGGAATTATGCTCAATAAATCTCAAGTTAAAGGAAAGCAAATGAAACGAATGGTTACGGTCTTGATCGGATTATTTCTCGCCCTCCGCCTGAGCGCGGTGGAGATGATCAAGGTGAGCGAGCTCAAGCCGGGTATGAAGGGATACGGCCTCTCGGTTTTCCAGGGCTACTCCCCGGAGCGGTTTGAGGTGGAGATCATAGACATTATCCCGCGCGCTCTTCCCGGAACGGACCTGATCCTGGTCAGATGCGCGGGCGCGGGCCTGGAAAAAAGCAGGATCATCGCCGGGATGAGCGGGAGCCCGGTTTATTTCAATGACAAGCTGGCCGGCGCGGTCGCCTACACCTGGGGTTTTTCCCAGGACCCGATCGCCGGGGTCACTCCCATTGAAAGTATGCTCAAGGCCACCACTGCTTCGGGAAAAAATATCAGCGCGATCGGCTCCGACAAATTTATTCCGTCCGGATCAGAAACCGAGCTTAAGCCGGTGGGCGCCGCGATCACGGTTTCCGGGCTGGTCCCGGACCTTTTGCCCAAAGCCAAGGCGCTCCTGGAATCCTTCCAACTCGGCCCGGTGATGACCGGGGGCGGTGCGGTTGACGAAAAAGAGGCTCCGCTGAAATTGGAGCCGGGGAGCGCGCTGGGGGTTGATTTGGTCACCGGAGACCTCAATGTCAGCGCCATCGGCACGGCCACGATGGTGGACGGAAACACCGTGCTCGCGTTCGGACACGGCTTTTTCAACGCCGGCTCGGTCTCGTTCCCGATTTCAGTGGCCAAGGTTCATACGGTCATTTCCAGCAGTTCGCTCTCGTTTAAATTCGCGTCCCCGGTGAGAGAAGTCGGGGAGATGAACCAGGACTCAATGATGGGGATCGCGGGCAAGATCGGGGTCACGCCGAAGAAAATCCCGGTTTCGGTGGAAGTGAAAAATCTGGCCACCGGGATCAACAGCGCGTTTAGTTATCAGGTTGCGAACCATCCCCTGCTCAGTCCTCAACTGGTCGGCTTGTGCCTGATGCAATCTCTTTCCAGCGGCGGTGCGGTCAGCGATAACGCGATGGTGGATTTTGAGCTGGAGATGAGCCTGGAGGATTACCCGGAGCCTATCCGTTACCGCGACACTTTCGCGCTGATCAGCGGGAGCTTTGTTCCGGACTATCTGACGCCGCTGATGATTTTTTCCACCAACCCCTTCTCCAAGGTCCGGGTATCCGGCCTGAAATATAACCTGGTGATCCGGCCCGGCTGGGAATTGGCCGAGATCAAATCCATCTGGGCCAGCAAGACCGAGGTCTCTCCCGGAGACACCGTGATCATCGGGGTGCGGCTGAAGAAGTTCCAGGGAGAGGAGTTGGAAAAGCAGATTGAATTCAAGGTCCCGGAAGACGCCAAGCGGATGTTGCTGCTCAAGCTGATGGGCGGGGAGCAAATGCCCCTGGACATCGCCCAGCCGGAGTCGGTGGACGACCTGATCCGGGCGTTCCGGCAATTGCCCAGCCCGGAATGGCTGGTGGTCCAGTATCAGAATCCCGGGTTTGCCGTGGATTATCAAGGGGAGCGGATGAAGGCCCTCCCGGCCAGCGTCCTGGCCCTGCTGTCGGGGAAAACCGATTCCCGGGCGCGGCCTGCGCCGGACCTGGAATACCTTACTTTTGAGATGCCCTTTCTGATCAAGGGCCGGGCCGCGATCCAGCTCAAATTGAAAAACGATCCCAGGAGGTAACCAAGTGAAATTGAAAATTTATTATGGAGCGCTCTTTGCCGCGGCTGTGCTGCTGGTTTCCGGCCGGACCGACCGTCTGGTTTTGGAAAAGGCCGCTGATTTTGAAGCGGGAAAATTTCAAACCGCGGCCTTGTCTTCCAAAGGAAAAATCTTGAGCGGCAAATCCGTGGAAGAATTTAAAGTGGACGCGGCATCGGTCTGGTCAATGCTGGAGTTGAAGCCGGGTCAGCTGCTGTTGGGAACCGGCAACCAGGCCCGGCTCTATCAATTTGAGAACGGCAAGCTGGAGAAAATTTTTGAGGACCAGACCAAGGGGCGGCTGGCGATCCCGGTGATCGCAAAATCGTCCACGGCGGAGATATTTTTCGCGGTCATCCCCAAGGCCGCGATCTACCGTCTCAAGGGCCAAAGCGCGGAAAAAATTGCGGAGCCGGGGGTGGACTATCTCTGGACCTTGTGCCCGATCGGCGGGGGCAATTTCCTGGCCGGGGGCGGTCCCAAGGCCAAGATTTTCCTGGTCAAGCCGGACGGAAAATTCAGCCAACTCGCCGAATTCAAGGCCGAGCAGGTGATGGATATTATTGACGCGGGGGATGGGGAATACCTGGCCGGGACTTCCAAGCCGGCGATGCTGATCCGCTTCAAGCTGGACGGAAGCTACCGCGTGCTCTCCACCTTCAGCCAGGAAGAATTGCGGGCGGTCCGGAAGCTCTCGGACCAGAGCCTTTTGCTCGCGCTCAATCAGGGGCCGATGCCGGGAGGGATGCCGGTGATGGAGCAGGAAGGGCCTCCGCAGGGGATGGATCCGGAGGAGATGTCGGAGGGAGACGATCCGGGGGAAGAGGCTCCGCCGCCTCCGCAGATCCAGCCGCGGATGCCCGGGGGCAAGGGCGCGGTCTATCGCTACTATCCGGACCGGGGTATGAAGCAGCTTCTGGCCCTCAAGCAGGCGACCATCCTTTCCCTGTCCGGCGACGAACAGAACGGTTTTTTTCTCGGAACCGACGATCAGGGCAAGGTGTATCAAATTTGGCCGACCCGCGACGAATTCCTGCTCGGCTATTCGCTGGCTCCGGGCAAGGTGGTGAGTTTTGCCGGGGGAAAATCCGGCCTGGCCTGGATCGGGACCGCCCAGCCGGCGCGCCTGTTCAAGGTTAAAGAGGCCTCGGGCACGGCGAGCTACCAGAGCAAAATCCTGGACAGCCAATTCCCGTCGCATTGGGGCAGGGTGGAATGGAGGGGGCAGGGCAAGGTGAAATTCCAGACCCGCTCCGGCAACACCCCCATTGAAGACCAGTCCTGGTCCAACTGGGAAGAGGTGGAAGGCCCGGACCTGAAAATAAAAAGCCCGGCCGGAAGGTATATCCAGTTCCGCGCGGAATGGCCGGGCAATGAGCAGATGGAACTCAGCCGGGTGGAAATCAGTTTCCTTAATTTCAACCAGGCCCAATCTGTCACGGACCTGAAGGTGGACCTTCCCAATAATTCCGGGGACTCCCGGAGGCCGATGCCGGAAGGGGAAGGAGGGCCTCCGCAGAAACCCTCAGCCTCGGTAATGAATCAATGCCAGATCAGTTGGCGCGTGGATAATCCGGACCAAGACCCGCTGTTCCTCGCCCTGGCCTATCAGCAGGATGGAGATTCGCTCTGGACCAAAATCGCCGATGGGGATGAGATCAAGGGCAGCCGCTTCCAATGGAACGCCGGCTCGCTTCCGGACGCCTGGTATCGGATCAAGCTGACCGCTTCGGACAGCCCGGACAACCCGGCTCCGGAAAGCTTCCAGGCAGAGCAGGTGAGCGGCCGGTTCCTGATTGACTCCACCAAGCCGGAAGTAAATTTCGCCATCGCCGAGAACGGAACCGTGAACGGAGAAGCCACCGACTCCACCAGCGCGATCAGCGATATTGAATTCGCGGTTGACGACGAGGATTTCCGGCCGGCATCGGCATTGGACCAGGTGCTGGACCAGAAATCGGAAAAGTTCGAGTTCAAACTCAAGAAGCTCTCCAAGGGTACTCACCGGATCACGGTTCAGGCCTGCGACCAGGCGGATAATTGCCGGATGAGGGCGCAGGAATTCAATGTGAAATGAGCAGGCGGCTCAACTATTTATATTTTCTGCTCGGCTTCTTCCTGGCTTTTTCTCTGTCTGCCCGGCCTGCTCCGAATGCGGTTTCAAAAAAAGGAATGGTTGCCAGCGCGCATCCGATCGCAAGCGAAATCGGCGCGAAAATCCTGGCGCAAGGCGGAAACGCGGTGGATGCAGGAATCGCCGCGGCTTTTGCCCTATCGGTGGTTGAGCCTTACAGTTCGGGCTTGGGCGGAGGCGGATTTATGATGATCTACACCGCGGGGACGGGAAGGCCGGAAGACAATGTGATCGCGCTGGATTTTCGCGAAACCGCTCCCATCCTCGCGCGTAAAGACCTGTATAAAAAAGACGGCGTCGTGGTTCCGGGCTTAAGCCTGACCGGGCATCTCGCGGCCGCGGTTCCGGGCGAAGCCGCCGGCTTGGAATACGCTTATAAGAATTTTGCGAGCGGAAAGTTGTCCTGGCCGGAACTGATCCAGCCGGCGATTAACTTGGCAAAAAACGGCTTCCAGATTGACCCGGAATTTTTCAAACGCGAACTCGTGGATTTAAAAAAATTAAACCAATTCCCCGCGACCGGAAAAAACTTTCTGAAAGCCGGTCTTCCTTATCTGCCGGGAGAAAATTTCCGCCAGCCGGACCTGGCAAAAAGTCTTCAGGCGATTGCCAATGAGGGCGCGAAAGTTTTTTATCTGGGATGGATTGCGGAGGCGATAGACAAGGAGATGCAAAGTTCCGGCGGACTGATCCGGAAAGAGGATCTGGCGAATTTCAAGGTTCGGGTGCGCAAGCCCATCATCGGAACTTATCGGGGGTCTAAAATAATTTCAATGCCCCCTCCCAGCTCGGGCGGAATTTGTCTTCTGGAAATATTGAACATCCTGGAAGGATATGATCTGGCCTCGCTCGGGTTTGATTCCGCGCAAACCGTGCGGATTCAGGGCGAGGCAATGAAGCTGGCTTTTTATGACCGGTTCCGGTATCTCGGCGATCCCGCCTTTGTGCAGATTCCCTTGGACAAACTCTTAAGCAAGGAATACGCAGGCGAGCTCAGAAAATTGATCACGGACAAACCCATTCCAAGCGCGGAGCTTTCCAAAATCTCCGCGCAACAAAATTCACCGGAGAAATTCGGCCATACCACACATCTCTCCGTGGTTGACGCAAAGGGAATGGCGGTTTCCCTCACCCAGACCATCAACACCAATTTCGGCTCCGGCGTAGTGGTTCCTGGAACCGGCATTCTGCTCAATAATGAAATGGATGATTTTTCCGCGGCCCCCGGAGCGCCCAACGCTTTCGGCTTGATCCAGGGAGAGGCCAATGCGATCGGGCCGGGGAAAATTCCGCTCTCTTCAATGAGCCCGAGCCTGGTCTTCAAGGGCGATCAGCTCTGGCTCGTGATCGGCTCTCCGGGCGGACCCAGGATCATCACCAGCGTTTTGCAAACCATCCTCAACCTGATTGACTTCAAGATGAGCCTGCCCGAGGCCATAAACGCGAAACGGATTCATCAGCAATGGCTTCCGGATCAAATCCTGATGGAAAACGGCAGATTGCCGATCTCCGAGAAAACCGAGCTGGAAAAAGCCGGGTATCATTTATCGGGATATTTTCTGCCCGGCAATGTCCAGGCGATCTTAATCACAGAGGATGGCGCTCTGCTCGGCGTGAGCGACCCGCGAGGAATCGGAAGGCCGGCAGGAGTTGAGTGATAGATGAAGAAGACCGCGCCATTGCCCCTGGAGGATTTGCTGGGAAAATTCTTCCGCTCCCAGGGACAGGGACAGAGGTTCCAGGAACTCAAGGTTTTCCAGCTCTGGAACGAGGCGGTGGGGGAAGAGATCGGCAAGAACGCCCGGCCGGTGTCGGTCAATCAGGGGCGGCTGGTGGTCGCGGTGAGGAATTCCATCTGGCTCTCGGAACTGGGGTTTGAGCGGCAGAAGCTGAAAAAGAAATTGAACCGCGTTCTGGGCAAAGGGATCATCCAGGAGATCTCCTTCCGGATCGGACCGATCCCGGATTCAGTTCCCGATCCGGAAGAATCCCCACCCGATTCTAAACCCCTGACCCCGGAGCTGGAACAAAAACTTCAGAAGCTGCTTTCGCGGATTGACGACCCGGACCTGAAAAGCGCGCTGAAAAACCTGCTCCGCGCGCTTCAATAATTACGCCACTCCCGCCTTTTGCATCAGGTCCGGCACATATTTTGCCCAACCCATGGCCATAATGTGGAATCCCTGGCACATCGGCTTCAAGTCTTTCATCAGTTTTGCCATCAGGTCAATGGCGAGTTTGGGCCGGTCTTCCTTGCCCGCCTCCGAGAGCGGCTTGATGATGCTGTCGGGCACGAACACCCCCGGGACCTTCTCGTTCATATATTTGGCCATAGCCGGGCCTTTCACGATCACGATTCCGGCCAATACCGGCGTTTTGAACCGGCTCGCGGTTTTCATAAACTTTTCAAACTTGTCCGGATCGTAGATCGCCTGGGTCTGAAAAAATTCCGCGCCCGCTTCCACCTTCTTCTCCATCTTGAGCAGTTGCGGCTCCACCGGGTCGGCCCCGGGAGTGACCGTGGCTCCGGCGAAAATATCCTTGGGCGATCCGACCAGGTCGGCTCCGGAAAGGTCTTTTCCGTTCTTGAGCGTGCTGATGGTATGGAGGAGCGAGACCGAGTCCAGATCAAACACGCATTTGGCGCCGGGATGGTCTCCGAGCGAGGGATGGTCTCCGGTAAGGGCGAGGATGTTCCTGATCCCGAGCACATACCCGCTCAGGATGTCGGACTGGATCGCGAGCCGGTTGCGGTCGCGGCAGGGGATCTGGTAAATCGGCTCAAAGCCGGCCTGCACCAGACGGGCGCAGATTCCGAGCGAACCGATCCGCATCACCGAGCTTGGGTTGTCCGTGACATTGACCCCGAGCACGCGGCCTTTGAGGAACTTCTCCGCCTCTTCCATCATCGGGCCGATCTCCACCCCCTTGGGCGGTCCCAACTCTCCGGTGACGGCAAAGTTTCCCGCTTCCAAAGCCTGCTTCAGCTTGCTCATCCCAGTCCTCCTTTATTGCCTGCCCGCGGATTTTGGCGCGCGATATAGTTGCTCTTCTTCCAAAGCCCAGCGGGTGTTTTTGCGCTCCTGGTCCGAGACCTCCCAGTTCCGGTAGTCGCGGAGTTTCGGCAGCTTCTTCAGGTTGTCCAGCTTGCCCAGCGCTTTCAGCTTCTCGTAGATCAAATGCCAGGCGCAATCCCTTTGCGTCTCCACCTCGCATTTGCCGTCTTGAGTGCCCCCGCATTGGCCGTTGAGCAAACTTTTGGCGCAGCGCGTGATCGGGCAGATGCCCCCGGTGAGATGGAGCAGGCAGTCCCCGCACCCGTCGCAACGCTCCACACTCGGCCACAGCCCCTGCATCCCCTGGCTGTTCAAAGTGTTGTTGGCCGGAAGGGAGGGGAGATCTATCATCGCCGCAGTCGCCTGCACGCCCACCCCGCAACTCACCACCAGCACCGCGTTGGAATTTTTCAGAGCCGGAATCCGGCAACGGAGCTGGGCGCCGACCAGGGCCTTGTTGCAGAGGAAATCTATCATCTGAATCCCGGAGACCTTCTTCCCGGACTTGATCAGTTCGGCCTTCAAATCCTCCAGCCTGGCCCGGCCCCCGCTCTCGCACCCGATCGGGCAGCCGCCGCATCCCAGGATATATACCCCCTGGTAATCGCTCAGCAATTCCTTCAATTCCTCCATCGGTTTTGGGACATTAACTATCATTCCCGACCTCCTTTGGTTTCGCTGAATTCCTTCTCAACCGCGTCAAGCAACTGGTCCATTTTGCCGGAAACCGTCTCGCTCAATTCCAGGCTGGGGATGATCTTTTCCGGCTCCATTCCGAGGAAAATAATTTCTTCCGGCAATTTGGAAACCAATTTCTCCAGGGCGAGAGCCTTGGGCACATCCAATTCGTGGAGCGAGAGCATCCGGCCCGGATCGCCGGTCTGCTTGGATTCCAGCTCCTGCAAGGTGAACCGGTAGATCGCCCCCGGAGCCGAACCTCCCTTGACCGCGTCAATGATCACCGCCTTGTCAAACCCCTCAAGGGTCCCCAGCAACGAATGCAAAAAAGTTCCGCCGTCAAAGAGCGTGACATTCAGAGGAACTTTCCGGGCTTCCAGCTTTTCCACCGCCCGCACCCCCAGGCCTTCGTCTCCCATCAAGATGTTGCCGACCCCGATCACGGCGATTCTTTTGACCTTATCCAAAATTCAACTCCGACACTTTAGTCCCTTGATAATTGATGATATGGACCGCGCAGGCCAGGCAGGGATCAAAACTCCTCACCACCCGGACCAGCTCAAACGGATGGTTCGGATCCTTGACCGTAGTATTCATCAGGGCCTGCTCCATCGGCCCGGGTTGCCCCTTCTCGTCCTTGGGAGAGGCGTTCCAGGTCGTGGGCACCACCAACTGGTAGCGGTCTATTTTTTTGTCCTTGATCTTGATCCAGTGGCCGACTGCTCCCCGGGGAGCCTCGGTGATCCCCATCCCTTCGGCCTGGTCCGGGAGCTGGTAATACGCGCAGACCGGCTCGCCCGGCTTCAGCTCCAGCACCCAGCCCGCCATCGCGTCTGCGATCAATTTGGCTTCCAGCGCCCTGGCCCCGTGTCTTCCGAGCAGGGAATTAAGCGCGTTGGCATCAGCCTTAAGCTCGCTCAGGGTTGCATCCACAATTTTCTTCACCGGCGCCACCCCGGCAAAATAGCTTACCAGAACCCGGGAGAGCGGGCCGACCTCAAAAACCTTGCCTTGATAGCGCGGAGTCTTGATCCAGGTATAGGCCCCGGATTTCTTCCGGTTCGGGACCGTGTCCTCCCGGCCGGGATGCGCCGCGTCCGGTCCGTCAAACCAGGAATTCCGGACGCTCTCCGTGATCTGGGAGGCGTCCAGCGGTTTGAGCTTTCCCTGCTCCAAGACCCCCTGGGCCAGGAACCGCTTGCGCTTCGCGTAATCGGGATTTTGGGTTTCCAGGTCAAACCCTCCGTAGGAGAGAAAATTTCCGGACCCGGCTCCGATCTGGAAATGATCGGAATATTTCTTCGCCACCGCGATCACATCCGGGATATAAATGTTGTCCACAAACTCGCGGATCCGGTTCAGCCTCCAGAGGAACCCGGTGATCTTGTCCACCGTCGGAGGCTCGGTGCACCCGCCCGGGACGATGCTCGCGGTATGGGGCATTTTTCCCCCGAAAATCGCCAGCATCTCATGCGCGAGTTTCCTCATCTCCAAAGCCATCACATAATGCCTGACCAGTTCTCGGTTGGTCTTTTTATCAAACCGGTAATCGCCATCGTAGCGAGGCACAAACGGCTCCAAGGCTCCGCGCGAGATGAAATCCTTGATGGAATGCAGGGCCGGGTCAGCTCCGTCATAGTCCGCGACCGCAGTCACATCCACATAATCCAGCGCGGCCAGATGATAGAAATGAAGGATATGCGATTGCAGAAAATTGGAGCCGAAGATCAAATTCCGGATGATCCTGCCGTTGTCCGGTATTTTGTCCGCGATCCCGAACGCGGAGTCCAAATTCAGGGTGCTGGCGATGCCATGCGCGATCGGGCAGACCCCGCACACGCGCTGGGTCAGGAACTGGGCGTCGCGCGGGTCTCTGCCTTTGAGTATTATTTCAAAACCGCGGAACAGGGTTCCGGAGCATTTGGCCTCCTTAACCTTGCCTTGGTCCAACATCACTTCAATCCCCAGGTGTCCTTCAATCCTGGTTACCGGGTCAATCACAATCTTTTGCGACATCGTTATGCCTCCCTATTATCCGCGGGTTTTAATCTGGAACCGAGAGAGCCGGTCTTCGTTGATCTTTTCAAAAACCGGCTGAACATCGTCCGGAAAGGTCGGCTCGCAACAGCCGATGCAGGGCGATCCCGCGCCAACGCACCAGTTCACCCCGTTGTTCCAAAGCCGGGTCGGACAGTCCGCGTAAGTCAGCGGACCCTTGCAGCCGATCTGGTAAAGACAGCCCGGATCGCTGGCGCGCTGGGCGAACCGGCCGGCGTCAAAATAAGCCCGCCGCGGACAATTATCGTGGATCAGTTTTCCGTAAAAGGCCTTGGGCCGGAGCGCATAATCAAGATCATCCGCGCTCGGCAGTCCCTTCAGCATCACCATTGCGACCGTGCCCAGCAGCCAGTCCGGATGAGGCGGACAGCCCGGGACATTGATCACCGGCTTCTTGATCCCGGCCTGGTCCAAGGCCTGCTTCACGCCCTGCGACCGGCTCGGATTGGGATGAGCCGCGGGGATCCCGCCGAAGCTGGCGCAGGTGCCTACGCTCACCACCGCGAGCGCGTCCCTTGCCAAATCCAAAAGCTTGTCCTGGAAGGCGATCTGCTTTCCACCGACTTCGCCGATGGTGCAGTAAAGCCCGTCATCTTGGCCCACCACCGAGCCTTCCACCAGCACCAGGTATCCGCCTTTGTCGGCTTTCCGGGTGGCTTGAAGAACCTGCATCGCCGGTTCCCCCTGCCCGGCCATCACCGTGGAGTGGAACCGGAGGTTGAGGTGCTTGCCCGGGATGATCGGGTCAATCAGGAGGTTCTTCACCGTGGGCGACACCGCATTCAGCAGCGAGACCGAGCAGCCGCTGCAACTGGCGCCCGCGATCCAGACCGCGGGTATCTCTACGACTTTAGTGGACACTTTGATCCCCCTTTGTTTGGAATTGTTTAAGCGAGAAAAAGACTGAACCCGTCATTTGTCTTCCCTGCTCCCTTACTGTCCTGTCGTAAACATAGTTGAGTTGCGCTTCAGAACTGCCGCACCGGTTGGATAAAATTGAAAATAGCAAAATTCAATCAGGCTGTCAAGTTTTGCGACACCCAATGGGATCACCGCGTCAAAATCCGGAATTCGCAGATGATTGAGAGCTGTCCGTTCTCGTCCAGCAGCTCTTTGGGAACACTGAACACCGGCGTGGAATTCTTGATCGCGGAGAGCGCGGCCCGGTCCACTGCCTGGAACCCGGATGAGGAAAGCACTTCAAGGTCCTTGAGGAGACCGTCCTGGTTAAGAACGAATCTGGCCTTGGTGACCAGGTCGGCGCCGGTCGCCGGAACCAGGCGGAGGGACGGTCCGGGGTTCCAGTAAAAGGCGATTGAGCGCTTGAGCTGGTTGAAGAAATATGCGTATTGGTATTTGTAGGAATTGGCCAGGGTGATTTGCCCGGAAGCGGCCCCTTCCAGGAAATCAATGGAACCCGGCTGATCCTGGAACAGGCCCTGGGGCTGGAAAATTTCCGGCTTCAGCTTCTCGGCCAGGGTCAAATCCCCGGAATCCTCCGCAGGCGGTTTCTGGAAAAGGTTCTGGCTGGATACCGGCGCCGCGGAATGACCGGCAATGGGCTTGCCCGGAGGAGCCACGGTTTCCCGGTCCGCCTTCATCGCCCGTTCGGAAAGGTATTTGGCTGAATCCGGCTGCTGGTCCGGCCCGGGAGGAAGCTCAATGATCTGATGGGCCGACGATTGGTCCAAATCCTTAAGCTCAATCGGAACCACCTCAATATAATCGTCCGGCTTTTGATCAAGGGTCTGGGCCGAAGCCGTTCCGAATTGATATATCCGGAACAGCAGCAACTGCGCGAAGAAGGCAAGCAGGAACAAACAAGTCAGATATAAGGTTCGGAAACCGCTCATCTTTAATTATGATACCTGGAATTGATTTGCGTTCCAAACCGGGCAGGGGAGGGATCGTCCCTATTCTTCGTCCTTACCAACCTTCCCGGGCGAGCAGGGCGATGATCCGGTCCAGCCTGGGGATCAGTTCCTTGGGGGTATCGCTGGGGCCAAGCCCGGCATACTTGGCCGGGGCAAGGTATTTGATCACCTTCTTGAAGGTGTCGTCAACCGGCTTGTGGGTCAGGAACAGGATCGGAACCAGACCGTGTTTGGGATAGGTCTTTTCAATGGCGCGGATCCCGATTGCGGCGTTGATCCCGTTCAGATACGGCATCGGAACATCCAGGACCAAAAGGTTGATCTGATTCCCGGTATCGCTGCTCAGGTCCGGAATCAGCTTGATAATAATTTCCTCGCCGCTCTCGCACGGAATCACCGAACGCGCCAGGTTCTTGCGGCTGACTTCGTTGACAATAATGTTCATCAGCTCCGGCCGGTACCCGGCAACCATCACCGTGTCATAAGTCGGGATGACGATGCTATCGTCGCTGAAGGCTATTTCCTGCGAATCCGAAAGGAGCGCGTCCCGGAAACCTTCGTCCGCGACGGCTTCATCAAGGAAAGCCCCGCAGTTGGAACAGCGGAGCCGCTCCACCCCTTGCACCCCGAGGGAAACCGACACCACTTCCACTTTTCTGCCGCATCTCTGGCAGAACTTTAAATCATCACCCAACATTTTACTAATATTATAATCTAAAAGATAATAGAGTCAAAACCAGGGGACAGGGGAAGAATGGGAAGATTGGATGGTTTAAGACAGGCAGGCTTGGGAATATTTTCAGAGGCGCTCCGGGCCGCGGACCCGCTGGAAGCGGTTCACCGCTGGTTCCGGCTCAAGGAGAGCGTGATCAAGATCGGGGAAGTGGATTATTTCCTCAATCAATTCAAACATATCTGGGTGATCGGAGCGGGAAAGGCCTCCGCCCGGATGGCCAAGGCGATTGAGGAATGTCTATCCGACCGGATCACCGGCGGGTTGGTGATTGTCAAGTATGGCTATGGCGAAACCCTGAAAAAGATTCTGGTGAAAGAGGCCGGTCATCCGATCCCGGACCAGGCCGGAATATCGGCCACCCGCGAACTGATGGACCTGGCGAAGACCCTGGAAAAAGAAGATCTGGCGATCAACCTGATTTCCGGGGGAGGGTCTTCACTGCTGGTCGCGCCGGCTGATGGGGTTTCGCTGGAAGACCAACAAACGATCACCGAGCTGATGCTGCGGTCCGGGATGAAGATCGGGGAGATCAACCTGGTGCGGAAGCATCTTTCGCGGGTCAAGGGCGGGAGGCTGGCGGAAATTTTATATCCGGCAACCGTGATCAGCCTGATCTTTTCAGATGTGATCGGAGACCGGCTGGAAGTTATCGCGAGCGGGCCGACCGCTCCGGATTCAACCACCTATTCGGAAGCGATCGGTCTGGTCAGGAAGTATCAGCTCTGGGATCAAATCCCGGAATCGGTCCGAAAAGTCCTTACGCTGGGCGCGGCCGGGAAGCTTTCCGAAACCCCCCGTGCCGATCACCCGGCCTTCAGCCGCGCGCAAAACCTGGTCATCGCCTCCAACCGGCTCTCGCTGGAATCCGCCCGTTACTGCGCGTCCAAGCTCGGCTTCAACACCGTCCTGCTCTCCAGCGCGATCCAGGGAGAGGCGCGCGAGCTGGCCAAGGTTTACGGCTCGATTTTCCGGGAAATGCTCAAGAGCGGAAACCCGATCAAACCGCCGGCCTGCGTGATCGCCGGGGGAGAGCCGACCGTAACCGTCAAGGGCAAGGGCAAAGGGGGGAGGAGCCAGGAACTGGCCCTGGCCGTGGCAATGGAGATTCAAGGGATGGAGGGGGCGCTGTTCGTTTCCGCGGGAACCGACGGGACCGACGGGCCGACCGACGCGGCCGGGGCGGTTGCCGACTGGGAAACCATCTCCCGCGCTTGGGCAAGGGAAATGGATCCGGACCGGTATCTGAGCGAGAACGACTCCTACAATTTTTTCCAACCCCTCGGAGACCTGATCATCACCGGCCCCACCCGGACCAATGTGATGGATGTTCATATCCTGCTGGTCGGATGAGCATATTGGGTCAGGGCTTCACAGACAGAATCCGTAAATGTCGCCAAATATGTCGCCCCCCCTCTCAATTTTATCGGCTTGACAATTCGTTGGGGCAAGAAATAATAGAGCGGAAACTTTTAGCGAGGTAAAAACCGGGGATGCGGAAAAAAATCACGATTTTCGGGGCCGGTAATGTGGGCGCAAGCCTGGGGCAACTGGTGGTGTTCAGCGGGATCGCGGACCTGGCAATGATTGACATTGCCGAGGGGATTGCCGAGGGCAAGGCCCTGGACCTGGCGCAGGCGCGTCCGGTTTACGGCTCGGATTCCAAAGTGATCGGAGGCTCCGACCCTTCGCTCACGCGAGACGCGGACCTGGTTGTGATCACGGCCGGGATTACGCGCAAGCCCGGGATGAGCCGGGAAGAACTGCTGGAGACCAACGCGAAGATCGTGGGACAATGCGCGTCCGCGGTCGGGCAATATGCCGGAAACGCCTTGGTGATCGTGATCTCCAACCCGCTGGATGTGATGACTTATGTGGCGAGCGAAGCCGGCAAATTGGACCGGCGCAAGGTGATGGGAATGGCCGGGGTGTTGGACTCGGCAAGGTTCCGTCATTTCCTTTCCGAGGCGATCGGCGGAAGCGTCAAGGACATCCAGGCAATGGTCCTGGGCGGGCACGGAGACGAGATGGTCCCGCTCTTAAGCTACGCGGTCTGGCAGGGGGAAAAGATTCAAAAATTGGTTCCTGCCGAGGTCCTGGAAAAAATCGTAACCCGGACCAAGAACGCGGGCGCGGAGATCGTGTCCAAACTCAAGACCAGCGCGTTCTACTCGCCGGCCGCGTCCGCTTTTGAAATGATCAAGGCGATCTTCGGCGACGAGAAGCGTCTGCTTCCCTGCTCGGCCTGGCTCAACGGAGAATACGGGGTCAAGGGGATTTATGTAGGGGTCCCGGTCATCCTCGGCAGCGCCGGGGTGGAGAAGGTGGTGGAGTTGGAGCTGACAGCGCAAGAGAAGGAATCCTTCGCCAAATCCTGCCAGGCGGTCCGGAGTTCAGTTGAAAAGTTGAAAGGTTTAAAGGGATGAACCAGCGCGGACTCAGCAGGGAGAAACTGGTCAAGGCGGTCAAGGAACTTATTCTCCGGGCGAACTTTGAGCTGGAGCCGGAAGTGATTCGCCTGCTGAAAAAGGCGGAGCGGGAGGAAATTTCTCCAGAGGGGAAAATTGCGCTCAAGATTATTTTGGAGGATATCAGGGTCGCGTCTGAGAAGAAATTGCCGATCTGCCAGGATACCGGTTTGAGCGTTTTTTTGGCGGAGCTGGGGCGAGGGGTATCTCTGGATTTTGATTTGGCGGACGCGCTCAACCAGGGCTTGCGCGAAGCCACCCAAGAAGGATATCTCCGGAGATCGGTGGCCGACCCGCTCACTCATAAAAACACCGGCGACAACACTCCGGGGATCGTTCATCTGAATTTAGTTTCCGGCAACCGGCTCCGGATCCGGCTTCTGGTCAAGGGAGCGGGGTCTGAGAACAAGAGCCGGGTCCGGATGCTGACTCCGGCGGAAGGAAAAGAAGGGATAAAAAAATTCGTGCTGGAAACCGTATCCAGGGCCGGGGGCCAGGCCTGTCCGCCCCTTTTCATCGGCCTGGGCATCGGCGGCGATTTGGAAATGTGCGCGATTTTGGCCAAGCAGGCCTTGGCGCGAAAAGCCGGGAGCAGATCAAAAGACCGGGAACTGGCAAGGCTGGAGCGGGAAATTCTGAAAGAGGTGAACCGGCTCGGGATCGGTCCCGGAGGATTGGGCGGAAAATTCACCTGCCTCGGCGTGCAGGCGGAAAAATCAGCGGGACATATTGCGAGTCTGGCCGTGGCGGTGAACCTTCAGTGCTGGGCGCACCGGGGCGGAGAGATTGTGCTATGAAATTGGAGCAGGCGAGAAGAATTCAAACCCCGCTCACAGCCGGGGTTTGCCATTCGCTTAAGGCCGGCGATTGGGTCTTGCTCTCGGGAAGGGTTTACACCGCCAGAGACCAGGCGCACCGGAGAATGGCGGATGCGATTGATCAGGGAAAGCGGTTGCCGTTTTCCTTGCAAGGAGAATTGATCTATTATACCGGGCCGACTCCGGCGAGACCGGGGCGCGTGATCGGAAGCGCCGGCCCGACCACCAGTTCGCGGATGGACCAATATCTGGAAAAAATTCTCGGCCTGGGGGTTCTTGCAACTATCGGCAAGGGGGAGCGGTCTAAAGAGGCCAGGGAGGTGTTCCAGAAGTTCAACGCGCTCTATCTGACTGCCATCGGCGGGGCTGGGGCGTATCTGTCGGAGCGGATCAAGAAAAGCCGGGTCCGGCTCTGGCCGGATCTGGGACCGGAGGCGGTTTACGAATTGGAAGTGGAAGACTTTCCCGTCCTGGTGGCCTATGATCTTTCGGGCAATGATTATTTTGAGCGATGCCGGGATAAATATCGCAAGGGAGTGGAATGAATTGTTTTCTGATCGGTTCGCGGGATGTCCGCGCCGCGGATTTTTTGGCCGCGGGTTCTGATGGACAGGCGGGATTTCCGCGTTATGAAAGAGAGGTAAATAGATGAAGCGGGCGCTGGTGACCGGGGGAGCGGGTTTTATCGGATCGCATTTATGCGAGCGGCTGATCCAGGAGGGGTTTGCGGTGATTTGCATGGACAATTTGATCACCGGAGATTTGAAAAACCTTTCCCGATTGAAAAAATCCCCCCAGTTTGAGTTTCTGAAAAAAGACGCGTCCAATCCGCTCAAGCTCAAGGGCAGGCTGGACTGGGTATTCCATTTCGCCTCTCCGGCCAGCCCGATTGACTACCTTGAGCTTCCGATTGAAACAATGAAGGCCGGCTCGTTCGCGGTCTATTCCACCATTGAACTTGCCAAGGAAAAAAAGGCCTCCTATTTCCTCGCTTCCACCAGCGAGGTTTACGGGGACCCGATGGTTCATCCGCAAAAGGAAAACTACCTCGGCAATGTCAACCCGATCGGGCCGAGAGCGGTTTATGACGAGGCCAAGCGGTTCGCCGAGGCGATGACCCACGCCTATCACCGCTATTTCCAGGTGCCGATCCGGCACATCCGGATTTTCAATACCTACGGGCCGCGGATGCGTTTGAACGACGGCCGGGTGGTGCCCAATTTCGTGGGACAGGCGCTCAAAGGCGAGGACATCACGGTGTTCGGAAACGGGAGTCAGACCCGCTCCTTCTGCTATGTGGACGATCTGGTGGAGGGGATTATCCGGCTGCATCGGACGGAATATTTCAAGCCGGTAAACCTGGGCACGCCTTATGAGATCAGCATTTTGAATTTCGCGAAAAAGATCATTGAGCTGGTCGGGTCCCGCAGCAAGATCGTGTATCAGCCGCTTCCGGAAGACGACCCCAAGCAGCGGAAACCGGACATCGGTTTGGCGAAGAAGCTTTTAAAGTGGGAGCCGAAAGTGGGCCTGGACCAGGGGATGAGCCGGACGATTGAGTTTTTCAAAATGAAAATAGGAGTGAAATAATGCCGGAAGAATTCCAGGAACTGAAAAAGCGGGCCAAGGGAGAGTTGGAGGAGGCGGAGATTTTATACCGCAAGCGGAAGCGCAGGCTGTCCGCGGATTCCAAGGCGCAACTGAAAGGCATTATTGAAGAGCTGGAGCGCGATCTCAAGGACAAGGACGGCCCGGGCCTGGGCAATA
>CAIYYW010000390.1 GCA_903930515.1 uncultured delta proteobacterium
CTGGGCCGCAGCCTGGGACGGAAGAAGGGAATGGAGGATAACAAGGAAAAATAAACCAGGTTGAACGGATCGCTCTTGCTGGCTATCGGCCTCCACCTCCTCGGCGTCAAATCCCTCAAGCGGATGTAAAACCTTACCAGACCGGGAAAAACTGAAGGCCTGAACCCGCCGGGAGGCGCGGTTTGACTTCCTTGGCGAAAACAGCTAAATTTTATCCAAAGGAGGTGTCGGCATTCCTATCTCGTTTGCAGAGGATTCGCCCAGGGCTATAGATTTATTCTGCGGCTGTGGGGGCTTGACCTTGGGTCTTAAGCAGGCAGGTTTCCGGGTGATAGGAGCGGTGGATATTCATGATCTTTCAGTGGAAACCTACCAATTAAACCACCCCGAGGTTAAAGTCTGGCAACGCGACATTCGCCGGCTGAGCGCGGCTCGAGTCAAAAAGGCTCTTAATCTAAAAAAAGGAGAATTGGACCTCCTCTCAGGATGCCCGCCGTGCCAGGGCTTTTCCACCATGAGGACCCTGAACGGCGGGAAAAGGATCAGGGATTCCAGGAACGACCTTATCTATGAATTCTTGCGTTTTGTGAGGGAATTGAAGCCCAAGGCGATTATGATGGAGAATGTGCCGGCCCTGGCCAAAGACCGAAGGATGGCAGAGTTCCGCCGGGAATTAAGCGATCTTGGATATCACCACGACCTTAAAATCCTTGACGCGGCCGATTACGGCGTGCCCCAAAGAAGAAAAAGAATGATCCTGCTCGCCTCCCTGTCCGGCGGCATTTCTTTTGCCGAACCTCTCAAAGAGAGAAAAACCGTCAGGGATGCAATCGGCGACTTGCCTAAGCCTGGAAACAGCGGCGATGAGTTGCACGATCTGCCGGAAAAAAGGAGCAGAAGGATAATCAACCTCATCAAGAGAATTCCAATAGACGGAGGAAGCAGGAGCGCATTGCCGGCTAATTGGAGGCTGCCTTGCCACAAAAAATGCTCGGGCTTTAAAGACGTTTATGGCAGAATGGCTTGGGACCAAGTTGCCCCCACCATAACCAGCGGGTGTGTTAATCCATCAAGGGGCCGTTTCTTGCATCCTGAACAGGATAGAGCCATAACGATCAGAGAAGCCGCATTGCTTCAGACGTTTCCGCATGATTATTTTTTCTCTACCGGCAGAGGCAAATATCCCGTTGCAACATTAATAGGAAATGCGTTGCCACCTGAGTTTATTAAAAATCATGCGCGAAAAATTGCCAGTTTTTTTAGGTGTCAAAAATGACTGAAATCGGAAGTTTTACAAAGAAAAGATATTCCCTTGTTCTCACACAGTACCGTTCTGGATCCGAATATAATGATTTCATTGGCAGGTATTATCATTTTCCAAGTAAATACTTGAATACTTTAACAAATGCCAATACCGAATTCATATATTATGAACCTGCAAAGAAAGGATCCGGGGTTTACTTTGGATATGGCAAACTGGGACAACTTTTCGAGGACAAGCGCGAAGAAGATCATTATTTTGCCGAAATTAATAATTATAAGGCTTTTTCAAAAGAAGTGCCATTTATAGATGAAAATGGTAATCAAAGAGAAAAAGGGCCTAGTTATAATCCTCAAAATGCAGCTAGACAAATTGATGCTACGGCCTTGGATGAAATCTGCCTAGATGGTGGTATCTTATTGAATTTCGAAGCGGACGCTCATTTAATTAAAGTCCTGGGTGAAGAATTGATAGCATCTGAGCAGGTAGGAATTTTAGAGCTTGTAAAAAATAGCTACGATGCTAATGCATCTACATGTCAGGTGCATATTGAGAAGATTCCCAATTTGCCGCCTTGTAATGATTCCAAATATGAATTTAATCAGTATGCTGGACCGGTAATAGTCGTAGAAGATGACGGCATCGGTATGGATATAAATTCAATAAAAAACGGCTGGATGCGCCCGGCTTCTACA
>CAIYYW010000391.1 GCA_903930515.1 uncultured delta proteobacterium
AGGTATGCATATGGCTTTGGATGCCGATCCCGAAATCAGGCGCTTTCTCCCGGTCAAGCTTGCTTAACATATCGAAATAATTTCCGGGCTTGGCGGCTTTGTGCAAAAAGAGCAGGGTGCCGATTATTCCCAATTGGAAGCGAATTTGATAGAGATGAAAGATCCAGTAACTCAGGACATCGTTCACGAGCAAAACCGCGTCCGGGTTTTGCTCTCTCGCCCAGACCAAAGAGAGCCGGGTGGCTTCAACCCATCCCCGATCAATCACCCAGGAGCTGGTGGGGAAAAGGCCCCAGCCCGCGATCGGCTCGTTCATCACCACCCAGCCGGAGACTTCGGGAAAATCTTTCACTTCCCGCTGCACCCGACTTTTGATTTGTTCTTCAAGCCGGGGAGTCCTTTTCAGCCAGACCGGGTTTCCGACATCATTAGTGTCAATCAAGGGGTGCCCGAAAACCCTGATCCCGGCTTGCTCAAACCGTTGAAGCAACCGCCGGGTCTGCTCGGTCTTCAATTCCCCCGGCTCCGGCTCATAAAACTTCCAGAAAAAAGGCGTCACGGCCAGGTTAAACAACTCCTGAAAAAGTTTAAAATATCGCTCCTGGTCCGCGGGATTTTCCAATTGGGTGAAGCTATAGGCCGCGCATCCGAAAATAAAATTATGCCGGAGTTGTTCAATCGCGACCCGGGCGTCTTTTACCGGAGTCCCCTCCGGATCAACAATCTGGATGGAAGCGTCCGTCATCCGATATTTCTTGATCCGGTCCTCGGCGCCCTCCAGGGGGTCTTGGGTAAACCGCTGAAAAATAGAGGCGCTAAAAAAGATGCAACCCAGGGCCGCCAGGGTGATCAGGACTGAATAGCTTCTTTTGTCCATTCGCGCTTGGAATTTTATCACAGATTGAATCCAATTCAAACGATGATTATTGCTTTTTCGGGATTGAAAAAGTAACATAACCGAATGAGCAACGCCCGGCCCGGAATGATTAAAACCGCGCAGATATTGGCCCTGTCGGTTTTGAGCTATTTAGCCTACTCGTCCATTATTTTCGTTAATTTCAGTTATGATGATATTCCGCTGATCATTGAAAACCAGTATTTGAGGTCGCTCTCGGGGGTCCGGGATTTGCTCCAGACCGGCCGTCCGGTCCGGGCGGTCAGTTTCTGGCTGGACTATCAAATCTGGGGTTTGGACGCCCGGGGTTTTCATTTCACCAATATTTTGCTCAATCTCCTGTGCGTTCTTTCCGCCTTTTACCTGGTCAAAATCATTTTCCGGAACCAGCGGCTGGCGTTTCTCGCCGCGTTATTCTGGGCGCTCAATCCGATCAGGAGCGAGGCGGTGGTCAATGTCGCGCACCGGAAGGAGTTGTTCTGTTTTCTTTTTCTCGCCCTCAGCTTGATTGCCTTCAAGAAGTCACGGGGAAGATGGGCCTGGCTCGGAATGAGTTATATCTTTTATCTGCTGGCTCTTTTTTCCAAGCAGGTGGCCCTGGCCCTGCCCGCGCTGATCTTCCTGGAAGAATATATTTTCGCCCGGCCGGATCGGAAAGGGCTCAAACGGCTGGGGCTTACGGTCTTGGCATATCTGGCGGCGCCGGTCCTGGGCTTTATCTTTTCGCTCTCCGATTTCAAGCTCTTCAGCCGGTTCCAGCCCGCGGACTTATTCGGCGCGAGTTATGTTTCCATTTTGGCCACCCAGTTCAAGTATTTTCCGAAATACCTGCAAATGGCTTTTTTCCCCTCCCACCTCAATATAGATCACCCGATTGAGTACGCAAGGTCCTGGTTTGAGGCGGGAAGCTTTTCGGGGATTCTGATTTTCCTGGCCGGCCTGGCAATCCTGATATTGTTGACGGTCCGGAGGATGCCGGCCGGATGGGCCTGGGGATGGCTGTTGCTCAATCTTTTGCCGGTTTTGAATTTTATTCCCAGCAACCAGATTTTTTCCGAGCGCTATCTTTATATCCCGTCTTTAGGCGCGGCGCTGCTGCTCGGTCTCGGTTTTGAAAAATTCGGCAAGACCCTTTCCCGCTATCTTGATTCCGCAAGGATCCGGGCCGCGCTTTTCATCGCTGCGAATTTTCTCCTATTGAGTTTTTATTTCGCCTATGCGGTTTACGGTTTTCTCTACGCGTATTATCCTGAATTTCGGTCCTCCCTTCCCCGGGTCGGAATGGGGTCGGGCGCGGAATTTATGCTGGGAGCCGCGGTGACGGCCTTGCCGTTCAGCCTGCTGTTTTGGCTCTGGAACCGTTCCCGGGAGGGAAAAAGGGTCGGGCTGGGCCGGGAGTTGGTCGGGTTCGCGCTCGTGGTCGCGCTCGGCTTTCTGTCTGCGCTGTTTGTAATCAATTTCTGGCACTATCAGCGATGGACATTTCCGGTTTCGGATTTCGTTTCCCACGATCAGGCCTATCTGTCCTGGCTGCAAAATCGAGCGGGGGCCGGTTCGCGTCATTTTACTTTGATTACGCGCCACTTTTCCTTCGCCACCCGGGCTTCGGAAACTTTTTATTTCATAGTCTTCGTTTTGCTGGCCTGGGGGATTTTGATCGGGCTGATCAACCGCTGGGGTCGGAAATTGGCGGAACAGAGCTCGGAATTGTTCGGGGTTACGCTTTTTGCCCCGATTTTGCTGGCGATCATGCTGACGCAGACCCAGGTAAGGGTCGGCGAGTGGGGCTCGGAGGGCAGCATCTGGAAAGCCACCCTGCGGGAGAACCCCCGGTCGTTCCTGGCCTGGAACAACTTGGGCCGGACCTATGTGGGTCGGAATAAGCTGAGCGGGGCGATGGACTGTTTCGCGGTCGCGCATTCGCTTCAGCCATACCAGATTGACCCGATCCTGAACCTGGGGAACACGATGCTGAAGAAAGGGGACCTGGACGCCGCGGAGCATTATTATCGGTGGGCGCTTAAGCTCAATCCCTTTTCCTTCGCGGCGCGGTTGAATTTGTCCAACTGCCTGGCGAGCAAGAAGGAGTATCATCTGGCGCTTGAGCAATATCTGGAGGCGCTCAGGATCAATCCCGATTCTTTTGAAGTAAGCTATAATTTGGCGGTCTGCTACCTGGAGTTGGGGGACAAGAACCGCGCCTGGATGTATCTGGTCAAGACCCTCCGGCTCGCGCCCAACCACCAGCCGAGCCGGGATTTGCTCCGGAGTTTGAGCCAGGGTCAGCCTTCGCGCCAGTAAAGGAATCTGATCTGATCTTTTCCCGCGCTGACCATCACCACCGCTTCAATGGTGTAATTGATCCCGGATTGGGTGATGCCGGAGGAGATGATATGGTAGTAGCGGGCCTGGGGTAGCTCGGGGTTGAGCAGGAAGGATGAGCCGGAGGTGTTAAGCCGGGCCTGCAATTCCGGAAGCACCTGCCGTTGCGTCAGATATTGGTTCTCGTCCACCCCGGCCTGCACCATCTGCAGCGACTTCTCCATCGCCGCCTGCTCGCTCATTCCGGGGAGGTCCGCCTGGTAGCTGCTTCCCCGCACCAAAGCGTAAACCACCGCCAGGCTGGCCAGATCGAAATTGACCTTCAGGGAAAAATTCTTGTTGTCCTTGGCCAGCGGATATACGGTGAAAGAATCCTTGAGCGCGTAAAAAATCTCCTCGTTGATCCCGGGGATCATCCGCAGTTCGCTTACCGTGTCCATCGGGCCGTTCTTGTTGGAATAGATCCGGTCGCCGTCCTGGAAGGAATCCTGGAGGTCTTTATCCAGACTGCTCCCGACCGTGCCGTAATCCATCCAGTCCACCAGCGCGTCAATGGTCTCATCCAGGACCTTCTCGTCAACTTCAATCCCGCGCTCGCGCAGCCGGATCAAGAATAAATTCTTCACGATCGGCTTGAAGGCCGGGTTCTCCGCGGCGCCCAGCTCCTCGGGGTTCTGGCTCTGGAGCACCAGGGCGTTCAGGTTCAGGCGGGACTGCTCGTCGAAAATTTCCAGCCGGAGCGTATCCTCCTCAATCGGGTACTGGAGCAACATGCTCCATTCCCCGCACTCGGTGGATTTCGTGATCAGATCGTCCTTGGTCCCGGTTGTTTCTTCACTCGGCGGAGGCTGTTCCCCCCCGGTCAAGTCCTGCCCGGTCAGATCCCCGAGCGAGCTTACAGTATAGCAGCGGCACTGATAGAGCCTCACCAACTGGTTCTGGAAATTGCCCCGGGCGTCCAGGTTGAAGGGAGAGATATTCAGCAGGATTCCCCGCGAGGCGTTGATCCCGGCCTGGGCCACGGATTTGGCCCGGACCTGCTCCAACTGGTTCCCGGTCAGGTAGCTGTTGACCCTGGCCCGGTAGAGGAAATCGGCCACCAGCACCGACAAGACGGTCAGGAGCAGGAGCACGATCACCAGGGCCGCGCCACCTTCCGAATTTTTCCTCATCTCCGAATCTCGCAAACCGGCTTAAGCTGTTCCTGCTCAAACTGGCATTCCGGTCCATTGGTCAGATACAGCGGAATAAACAAACACCAGTCTTCCTCCGCCTCCCCGCAGCCCACCCCCATCCAGATCACCACCGCGCAAGGGAGAAGATAGGCCGCGTCCGAGAGTTTCCATTCCTGCTTCATTTCCCCGTCCGGGCCGAGGTAGAAGATTTGGAACCGGCTGACATTGCGGGCCAGGTCGTAAACCAACCCGCCCTCCACCTCAAAATGATCGTCAATCACTCCGCCTTCTCGCAGCCTGAGAATCCGGCATTCATCCCCGTTCTCCAAAGTCTGGTCCGGGACCGTGAACGCGGTCATCTCCGCAAGCTCCGATTCCCGGGCGTCAATCCGCTGGATGCGATGTCCGAGGGAGGCGAAGCTCACGGCGTCAAAGGGCTCCTTCGGCCGCTCCAATTCCATCCCGTCGAACACGGCCAGTTGCTCCCGGCCGGGCGCGAACGGAACATAGGCCTCGCTGAGGGTTTCCCTGAGCCGAGAGAGGGAATATTCCTGGGAGCGGGTTTTTTCAATGACCCAATCCGCGCGCTCCTGGGTCCGGACCCAGCTCTGAAACGCGGCCACCACCGCCAAGACCACCATCGCCGTGATTGAGAGGGCGACCAGCAGTTCCAGCAGGGTGAAACCTTTTTTGGAATTCATTGCGCCATCAGGCTGGTCAGGACCAGCTCCCGTCTTTCATTCCCATCCGGCCAGCTAACCGTGATCACCACCTCCATCGTGGTCAACCCGCTGATCGCCTGCTCCAAAAGCTCCAGTTCCGGGCGCTTGCGGAACTCAATCCGCCATTCCATTTCCGGATGCTCCGGCCCGAAATTACCGCTCTGTTCCATTTCCATTTCCGGGATCGCTTCCATCTCCACCTGGTCCAATTGGTTGAGGCCGTACTGGCGGGCGAGCTGGAGGTTCCGGGTCCGCTCGACCCCGGAGATGCCGCTGATCACGGCTCCCAGCAGGGGCACCATGAACATGGCCAGGATCGCCATTGCCGTCATCACTTCCAGCAGGGTGAACCCCTGCTTATGGATTTGGTTTTTGCTCAAGGTCGTGGTATTCCTTCCGGCCTTCGTAAACCTGGATCGCGCCGGTCGCGGATTGGATGAACAGGGTGTAGCCGGAGCCAACCTGGCCGGACTCGTTGGTAAGATATATCCGGGCCGGCTCCGAGTATCCGAACGGGCTGAAATAAACATACTCCTGGCCCGACCGGTTGAGTCTCCGGTCCATCACTTCCAACTCCTCAATCCAGACCGATTCCGGAAGGCAATGCTTGAGCAGAAGATCGTTGGAGGCCGGAACATAAACCGGCCCCTGCTTCTTCTCCGCCCACCAGCATTGCGCGTCCAGATCAAACGCCAACCGGTAATTCGCCTTTTCCATCACCGCCAGGTTATAGGTCAGGGTGGTCGCGGCTTGGAGCCGTCTGGCCTCCGACTTCAGCCGCGACAACTCAAACGAGCCGAAGCTGGGAAAGACCAGGGTCGCGATCAAGCCGATCACGAACAGCACCACCATCAACTCGATCAGGGTGAAGCCGGAACCGGCGCGCTTACTGCGACTCGTCTTCCAGGTGCCAGCTCTCAATGTCCGCATTATTTCCTTCCCCGCCGTCGGCGCCGTCAACCGCGTAAGATTCAATCGTGTAGTCCTCTCCGTTCACTCCGGGGGCAAAATAGACATAGGGACTTCCCCAGGGATCCAACGGGACCTTCTTCGCATCCAAATACCCCCCTTGCGGATAGTTCTTGGGAACCGGCTCCGAGTTCGGCCTTTCCACCAAAGACTGCAAGCCCTGCTCGGTGTTGGGGAATCTATTATTGTCCAGACGGTAATTGGCCAGCGCCGACTGGAGCTGACGGATCTGCACCAGGGTCGCTTTACGCTTGGCCTTTTCCAGACGGTTGAACAACTGAACCCCGACTACTGCGGCCAGCATCCCGATGATCATCACCACCACCATAATCTCGATCAGGGTGAATCCTGACTGCCTCCGTTTCTGATTTTCGCCCATCTCAATACCTCCTTATTCGTAACTGTGCCGTCCTACGGTCTCGCTCTCTTGGGAAGCGGGACAGGGTTAGTCGCGATTCCGCGATCATTTGATTCCCTGGGTGAGTTCCAGGATCGGGAGCAGGAAGGACACGATGATAAAGGCGACAATCCCGGCCATCACCAGAATCATAATCGGCTCAATCAGCCGGACCAGTCCGTTGACCGCGGTTTCCACTTCGCGCTCAAAGGCCTCCGCGGCTTTTTCCAAAAGGAATTCCAGCTCTCCGGATTGTTCGCCTGAAGCGATCATCTGGATCACGAATGGCGGGAAGGCTCCACTGGCTTTGAGGGGGCCGGCGATGCTGGCTCCCTCGGCGATATTCTCGCGGGCCTGGCGCACGGCTTTCGCGATCACGATATTTCCGACCACCTTCTCCACGATGTTCAGGCTTTTCAAAAGAGGGATTCCGCTCTGGAGCAGGGTGGCCAGGGTGCGGGCGAACCGGGACACGGCCAGTTTGCGGATCAGGTCCCCGAAGAGCGGGATTTTGAGCGTCCATTGGTCATAACGCTCTTTTCCCTCCGGGCTTTTCTTCCAGCGTTGGAACCCGTAAAAGGCCGCTCCGGCCAGGATCCCGATGGCCCAGAAGAATTTTCTGAGGATGGTGCTGATCAGGATCATAAACTTGGTGATCACGGGGAGGGTCTGATGGGTCTGCTCAAAGAGCAGGCTGATTTTGGGGATGACATAAGTGAACATCACCATCATCACCAACAGGCTCAAGAGCAGGATCACCGCCGGATACATCAGGGCGAACAAGATCTGGTCCCGGAGCCGGCTCTGGTTCTCGGTGAAATCCGCGAGCCGGGCCAGCACCACTTCCAAAGCGCCGCTCTGCTCCCCGGCCCGAATCATATTCACATAAAAGTCGCTGAACACCTTCGGGTAATGGCTGAGCGCGTCGGCGAAGCTGGAACCCTCGTTGACCGATCCCTTGACCTCCGCAATCACATTCTTTAACTTAGAGTTTTCCACCTGCTCGGTCAGGGCGGTCAGGCATTGCACCAAAGGCAGACCGGCTCCGACCAGGGTGGAGAGCTGGCGGGTCATCACCGTTAGTTCCATCGTGGAGATCCGCTCTTGAAACCCGGGAATCTGAAACCGGCGCGCTTTTTTCCGCTCCTCGCTCTCAACCACTTCAATGGGATAGATAAAGAGCTTCTTGAGTTTCTGCGCCGCAGCCTTGGGGTTGTCCGCGTCAATCACCCCGACGACCTTTTTACTCCGGGCATCCAGGCCTTTGTATTGATAGTTCGCCATTTTTTCCGACTATTTGCCGAGAAGCGTGAACCGCCAAATGCGGTCAACGACAACCGGCTCAGAAACCTTAAGTTTAAAGTATAGGCCTGACCCCATGATTAAATAATGTCTTCCTGGGTTACCCTGAGCACTTCCGCGACCGAGGTGATCCCCTGCGAGGCCTTTTGGATCGCGTCCTCCCGGAGGGTCAGCATCCCCTTCTTGCGGGCCATCTGCTTGAGCTCGTTGGAATCCGCTCTCCGGTTGATCATCAGGCGGAGGTCATCGTCAATGACCATAAATTCGTAAATCCCGGACCTTCCGATATAGCCGGTGCTCAGGCAGGTTGGGCATCCGACCGGTTTGTAAAAAGTTCCGGATTCCAGAACCTGTTCTCCGCCCAGGGCCTTGACCACATCAGCGTCCGGATGGTCAACGGCGCGGCAGTCCTTGCACAAGATCCGGACCAGCCTTTGGGCCAGGATGGAGAGCACGGAGCTGGAGATCAGGAACGGCTCAATCCCCATATCAATCAGGCGGGTGGTGGCGCTGGGGGCGTCGTTGGTATGCAGGGTTGAGAAGACCAGGTGTCCGGTTAGGGAGGCCTGGATCGCGATCTCCGCGGTCTCGGCGTCCCGGATTTCTCCGATCAGGATCACATCCGGGTCCTGCCGGACGATGCTGCGGAGTCCGTTGGCGAAGGAAAGGTTGATCTTGGGGTTGACCTGGATCTGGCCGATGCCGGGGAGCTGGTATTCAACCGGGTCTTCTATGGTGATGATGTTCTTGTCCGGGGTGTTGATCTGGTTGAGCGCCGCGTACAGGGTGGTGGTTTTGCCGGACCCGGTGGGGCCGGTGACCAGGACGATTCCGTGGCTGTGATGGATCATCTCGTTCATCACCCCGAGGTTATGGGGATTAAACCCCAGGTCCACGAGTTGGAGCAGGATCTGGCTCCGGTCCAACAGCCGCATCACCACCCGCTCCCCGAACGCAGTAGGGAGGGTGCTAAGCCGGATGTCGATATCCTTGCCCGCGATCTTGATCCGGATCCTGCCGTCCTGGGGCAGTCGTTTTTCCGCAATGTTCAACCCGCCCATAATCTTGATCCGGCTGGTGATGGCATTCTGGAGGCGCTTGGGGGCGCGCAGGATTTCGTAAAGCACGCCGTCAATCCGGAGCCGGACCACCAAATCCTTTTCAAATGGCTCAATATGAATATCACTGGCGCGCTCTTTCACGGCTTGGAACATCAGGGAGTTGGCGAACCGGATGATCGGGGCTTCTTCCGAGGCTTCCAGCAAATCCTCCGGCTCCTCGATCTCCTGGGCCAGGAGCGAGAGGTTGTCTCCGCCTTCCTCGGCCAGGTCGTCAATCACCCCCTCGGCATTGGAGTTGATCCGGTCGTAAATCCGGTTGATGGTATTAACCACTTCCTCGCTACTACTCACCATCAATTTGATCTCGCTCTGCAACAGCCGGGACAAATCTTCAATCGGGTAAAAGTTCACCGGGTCCGCGCTCGCCACCAGGGCAAGCCCGTTTTCCTTCCGGAGCGGCACCAGTTGATATTGCTTGGCAAAGCTGATCGGGACCTGCTTGCAGAGTCCCGGGTCCAGGACCTGGTCGGAGAGCCGCTCCAGGTATTCCAGGCCGAACTGCCGGCTTAAGACCTGGAACCTCTGCTTGACGCTGAGCAGCTTCATCTGTTCCAGCACTTCCCCGATCCTTCCCCCGCGCTCCTTTTGCATCCCCAGCGCCTTGGCTAAATCTTCCTCGCTGATCAGCTTCTGCTCGAGGCAAATTTCTCCGAAGTATTTATATCCCGCTCTCATTTCGGCTCTGGTTTGGCTTGGGCTTTTTCCTTTTGCCGCTGCCACCAGCTCTGCTTTTTCGGCTGTTCCACGGTCACGGTTTCCCCGCTCTGGGGCGCCGGCCCTTCTTCTTCGGACTGGATCACCCGGGGCTTTTCGCCGGTGACATCAATCACGGCTCCGGAGGATTGCCCGGAGGATTTTCTGAAGGTTTCGCTATATTGGCTTTCAAAGTATTGGTCCCATTTCTGGTTTTCCATCCCCAAGCTCTCTTCCACGAAGCTGTCGTAATCCTTCTGGAATTTCTTCCGGAGCATGGAAACATCCTCGTCGCTCCGGACCACATGGGGGGTGATGAGCATAATCAGGTTGGTCTTGTTCTTTTTTTTAGAGTAATTCTTGAACAGCCATCCGACCACCGGGAGGTCTCCCAGGAAAGGC
>CAIYYW010000392.1 GCA_903930515.1 uncultured delta proteobacterium
CACCCTTTATTCCGCGCTCCTGGAGTTGAACAAGATCACGGATAATATCTCCACCGCGGAAGACCCGGTGGAATATTATCTGGAAGGGATCAACCAGGTGCAGATGCACGACGAGATCGGACTCAACTTCGCCTTCACCCTTAGAAGCTTCCTCCGCCAGGACCCCGACATCATCATGGTGGGAGAAGTGCGCGATTTTGAGACCGCGGAAATTGCGATCAAGGCCGCGCTCACCGGCCATTTGGTTCTGTCCTCGGTCCACACCAATGACGCCCCGAGCACGATCAGCCGTCTGCTCAATATGGGGATTGAGCCGTTTTTGCTCACCGCCTCGCTCAATGTGGTGGTGAGCCAGAGACTGGTCCGGAAACTCTGCCCGAACTGTATGGAGCCGGTGGAGGTTCCGAGGAAGACCCTGATTGATATGGGGGTGAAGCCGGAGGCGCTGGAGGGTTTTGTGCCGTATGCCGGCAAGGGTTGTTCGGAATGCTCCAACCGGGGATATAAGGGAAGGATCGGATTGTATGAAGTCCTGACCATCAAGGGAGAGATCGCAGAATTGATCCTGGCCGGCGCCACTCCGTCCGAGCTCAAGCGGGAGGCGATGCAGATGGGGATGAGGACTTTGCGTCAGTCCGGGCTGAACAAGGTGAAGAGCAAGGAAACTTCTTTGGAGGAGATTACCCGGACCACCATGCCTGATTTCATCAAGAGAGCTTCCGAGTTTGAAGATGCGGGATGAATGTGACGACCATAAAAATGGTCGGGATGGCGGGCTTTGAACCCGCGGCCTCTTGGTCCCGAACCAAGCGCGCTACCAAACTGCGCTACATCCCGACGCTCCGAGTATGATAGCGGTTTTATTCCATTTGTAAAGGAAACCAGGAAACCGATCCCTTTGGTTCCGCTTCCGGCCTGGATTTGACAAAAACCGTCCGGGTATGTTATACTTAAAAAATCTTATCAAAGGAGGAGAAGAAATGAGAAAGGTATTATTGTTAGGGGTTTTGGTTGCTTTTGTTTTGGCGCTGGTTCCCGCGGTTTCCCGCGCGGATTATGCTGTGAAGCTTTCCGGCGATTACAAGGGCGTGGATGTGACCATCACCAAAGACAGCTCAAGAGCCAGAGCGAACAAGCCCGTTAGTTTCACCTGCCGGATTACCGCCACTTATCAAAAGACCGGCGTCACCGTATATGATGACAAACAGGAAGCGGATATCGAGCCGAACTCCGCCAAGACTTTCAAATTCAATTTCAAGGATAAGCTGATGGGCAGCGGAAATTACACGGTGAACGCCACGGTCAGAAACCAATTGACCGGGAAGGAAATAATCCGGACCATTACCGTGGTTTCTCCCTGACCGGACATTTGATTAGTTCTTAGGTAAAATTTTTCAATTATCCGGGTGGGAAGGGAAGGCTTGGATATCAAGCCGGCCCTTTCCACCTGTCTTTTCGCAGCCGGATCCATTCCTCCGGCCGATCAAGGCTCTTTTGGGAAAATAAGGTCAAAAAAGGGCATTTAACAACTCGCGGGACTGCATCTAATATTTCCTGCAACCAATATTTAAGGAGGAAGGAAATAAAGAAGGCAATAATTCTTGCGATCCTGGTCGGTATCATCAAAAGGGCGCGAATAAAGATGTGACCTTTAGCTGCCGGGTGGTGGTGGTCTATCAAAAAACCGATCTGGCGGTGTTTGACGACAAGAAGGACATGGCGATTGGTCCCAATGCCGCGAAGATTTTTTCCTTTGAATTCAAAAACAAGACCGCGGGAAGCGGCAAATACTATGTGGTGGCCATTGTCCGGAACACGGAAAGCGGGATGGAGATTTTCAAGATTATGGAAGTGGTTTCGCCTTAGCATTAAGGCCGGTTGAAATAAGGATCAAATCCTCCCGGGATTGATCCGGGCGCCAGCTTTGATTTACGATCCGCTTCCGCCTGGTTTTTCCTGCGCGGCCTGAAAAGGATTACCCCTTGCCCTTGGAGCCATCTTCGGCCCAAGCCCGCGGTCTGGAGCAATTTTCTTCTGCTGATCCTCTAAATAAATTGCTCAAACCGGTCCCGGCTCGCCTTGCAGATCGGGCAGACCCCGGGCGGCTTTTCCCGCGCGCATAAATACCCGCAGACCTTGCACCGCCAGACCGGGTATGGCAAAGTCCCCTTGATCCCCGCGCCAACCTCCGGCCGCGATCCCTCCCGGGCCGCTCCCCCCGGCGATGCTTGTGCTTGAGCCGATCCCGCGGTTTCTCTCTTCACCGGCCTCCGCTCCGGGATGGACCCGATCTTTTCCTTCAAGTCAACCACTTCCTGCGAAACATACAGCCCGCAGTAGCAGGTGTTAAAATCATCCAAATCCGGATCGCGGTAGTCGCACGGGCAAATAATGTCCAGGTCGGCCGCCCTCTCCCCGGCCCCCAGCCGGCACGGGCAGGACTGATAGCCATAGCGCTTCTGGTTGATCAGCAAGCCCCGGACCAGGTCGCGGGTCAACCCCGGATCCGGATTCAAATGGTATCCGCCTTCCTTGGCCTCCTGGTCCAGCCTCTGATACAGCCGGTCAACCTCGGCCTCAATGCCCGGCCCCTGCCCGCTCATTCTCCCAGGGCCTCCCGGATCTGGTCGTCCTTGAATCCCACAATGCACCTGCCCCGGTCAATCACCAGGGTGGGAAAGGAACCCTGCGGATTCCATTTCTCAACCTCCTTCATAATCTCCTTCTTCTCCGAAGCGCTCAGCAAATCCACATCAACATACGAGAACTCAACCCCCAACTCCTCCAGCAAAGACTTGGTCTTCCGGCACCAGCCGCAAGTGCTCAGGGCATAAAGCATCACCTGCCCCCGATTCTTCCCTTTCACCTTCTTCAATTCCATCCCCTATCCTCCTTTGCTTCGGTTTCCCATCCATCCTTTTTCTCTTTTACCCTAACATAATCCGGTTGGAATGCCAAGGTATCCCCTCCCGGTTGCGCCCTTTGAACTTGTCCTTCGCTAAACCTTTACGCTCCATAAAAAATCTCCCGCATCAATCAACGAAACCACCCGATGCGACACGCTTGAGCAGCCTTGAGCCGATTCCCTTCCCGAGCGCCGGGATTAAAATTTCCCCCATATTCGGGGGGGAATCCGGCCGGACCCAGCAGCCGATACCTGCGCGACTTTGCCCCATAATCCCCCCGCAACCGCTTTTTTCGCCAAGAACTTGACAACGCATTTTTTCCGGTTATTATCTCCCTTGTTTGAAGGAAGCCGGAGTAGAGATTTATCACCCTTTTAGATAGAAGCAATTGATGGTTTCCCGCGCCGGGTTCGGCGTGGACCGCGAAAAAATCGTTAAATTTGCATATTCGGATATAGTGTTTATATTCTTGAGTGAGGAGCCGGTATCTGAAAAGAGAAATGAGCCTTGAGCAAGCTCTCGCCCCTCCTTTTTCCGAAATCCGGCTCCTCGCCATTTAATCAGTCCAACCATGATTTTCCCCGCAAAGCCGCAAGCCCCGGACTTGGGCGGGTTCAGCCGAGCCGTGAGCTTGCCGAAGAAAGGCCGGCAAGAATCTTATTTATTCAGGGGACCGCGAACCGCTGAAGGCGCGGGCTTCCTGTCTCACAGCGGTCTGACGGGTGGTATATCCCGACCACCTGCAGCGCCGGCCCCAGCCACCAGGGAAAGGGCGACAGATAATTCCAGAACAGATAAATCGGAATGAACATCTCTTTTAATTTTATACCGAAATTGTAAAACGATACAACAATCAAGAAGGGTCGGAATAGACGCCAGATCAGCAAATCAGGGCAAAGAAAATACCCCGGTCAGCGATAGACCTCTTTCCGATGACCGATGGCGGAGACTGTGATTACTCTGGATTTGGTGTCCATCTCATAAAGAATTCTATAATCCCCAACCCGCAAGCGATATCCGGGATGACCTTTGAGTTTGATAGCGCCATCGGGAAAAGGTTTTTCTTTGAGCGAAAACAGCTTTTCCAGGATTCGTTCTTGATCCTGAGTTTGCAGTTTTTCCAGCTCTTTTTCCGCGCTCCGCTTGAGTTCTACCTGCCAGCTCACTGATTGCACTTTTTATTTCTCAGCCGCTCCGCAACCTGCGGGAGGGGACGGCTGGGCTCGCCCCGGCGGGATTCAATTACCATTATATCCTGCTGGTCTTTGCTCAGCATCCCCTGGGCAAAGAGCTTTTTAAACAGCTCCTGCCGCTTCTTGGGTTCCAATCCCCTGATGACCGTGAACAGTCCCTCTATAACTTGATCCATTTTGATATCCTCTCTAAATGCCATTTTAGGATAAATCGCTCTCCGGCTCAAGTCTTTGCCCCTGTCCTCGCATCTTGACAGAACCGGTCTTGTGTGTTTAATTCAGACTCAGCACTTTGAAAGCGAGCCTGTGGGTTTGTGAAAGGGAAGTCCGGTGAAAGGCCGGCGCGGACCCGCCACTGTAACCAGCGCGAATGCGGTACCCGGCGCGCGGTTCACGGCTCACGGTATTGAAATGCGCGAGCGTCCGGTCTCGCTCCTCAGAGAGCGTGGCCGGATCAGGCGCGATACCGTTCCCCGTTAACCGTTTGTTGTTAACCGCATTTCCAAAACTGCCCAATCGGCCACTGGGGAGATCCAGCCGAACCCCGGGAAGGCGGGCAGGGAGCTGGGAGCCAGGAAACCTGCCCACAGAGCCGAAACTGATTTTCCCCGAGGATCGGGAAAGCAGAGGATTTTTTTCCCCCATTTTCCCGACTCGGGAATTGGGGGATTTTTTTTGAGCAAGGTTGTAAAAACCATTACCATCCTGATTTTGGTCCTGCTTTTGAGCGGTGAGGATTCCTGTTGGAAAAACCGTGGCGGGCAAAAAGCCCTTGCGCCCAGTCCCAGGATCGTGTCGCTGGCCCCGAACCTGACTGAAATTGTTTTCAGCCTCGGGATGGGCGGCCATCTGGTCGGGGTCACTGACCATTGCAACTATCCTGCTGAGGCCAAGACCAAGCCACGGCTGGGCGGCTTGAAAAATATCAACTTGGAGGCGGTGCTGGTCCAGGAGCCGGATCTGGCGCTGGCCACCAAAGACGGGAACGAGCCGGGTTTTTTGGACCAGCTCGCGGAACTTGGCGTGAAGGTGAAGACCTATCAGCCGGGAAATCTGGATCAGGTCCTGGAAACGATTTCAGCGGTCGGGAATGATTTGGGCGCCGAGGATCGGGCAAGGCAAATAGTCCGGGAATTGCGGCAAAAGGAATCCGAAGTTGAGACGCGCCTGTCCGGGGCGGAACCGGTCCCGGTCTTTCTTTTTTTCCAGCGGTCCCCCCTGATCTCAGCCGGGCCCGGCGCCTTTGCCGACGACCTGATCCGAAAAGCCGGCGGGATCAATTTGGCCGGGGACGCGAAAATTTCTTACCCGCATTACAGCCTGGAAATGGTGATTGAAAAGGCGCCCAAGGTGATTATTGATGTGTCAATGGGAGAGGTCGGGAACGCCCAGCAAGAGGCGGACCGATACTGGAGCCAATGGCCGGACCTGCCCGCGGTGCGCGACCGTCGCGTTTATGTTTTGGACCAGGACTTGATCACCAGACCCGGGCCGAGACTTTTCCAGGGCCTTTCCGACCTGGCCAAAATCCTTCATCCGGAGCGGTTCCAATGACCGCGCTGACCCGGGCGAAATTATTTTCCATCCTTGCCTTCCTGTTCCTGCTGCTCGTCTTCGCAATCGTCCTCTCCTTGTGGTTCGGGCCCGCGGAAGTGAGCCTGAGTCTGCCGGAGTTGAAGCGTCAATTCTTCGCCCTGCTCAGTTCCGAGCCGCTCAGCAAAAACGGCGCCATTTTATTCCGGATCCGGCTCCCACGCGCGCTCCTGGCCGGCCTGGTCGGGGGAGGATTGGCTATGGCCGGGGCGAGCTTCCAGGCCCTGTTGCGCAACCCGCTGGCTGATCCCTATATCCTGGGCGTGAGCGGCGGGTCCGCCTTTTTCGCCATCCTGGGAATGATCTTCCTCACCTCGCTCGGATTCGCCACCATCCCCATCTTCGCCTTTTTTGGCGCCATCCTCGCCATCCTGTTGGTGCTGGCAGTTGCCCGGACCAGGGGCCGGCTCCCGGTGATCACCTTGCTCTTGGCCGGCGTGGTGGTGAACGCCTTTTTCAGCGCCCTGGTGATGTTCATCCTGAGCGTAACCTCCATCAGCCATCTCCCCAGCGCCATTTTCTGGATGATGGGGGATTTGAGCGCGAAAAATTATTCCACCCTCGCCGCGGTCTCGCTCTACTATCTCCCCGGAATCGCCCTCCTGCTCGGGCTTTCCCGCGATTTCAACCTGATGGCCCTGGGCGAGGAATCCGCGGAACAATTGGGAGTGAATATTGAGCGGACCAAACTCCTCACCTTTATCTCCGCCAGCCTGATCACCGCGGTCGCGGTCTCGGTCTCCGGCCTGATCGGGTTCGTGGGCCTGATGGTCCCGCATATCATCCGACTGATCTTCGGGCCCGACCACCGTCTCCTCATCTCCGCCAGTTTCCTCTTCGGAGCAACCTTCCTCGTCCTCTGCGACCTGATCGCCCGGACCGTCATCTCCCCCGCGGAATTGCCGGTGGGAGTGATCACCGCGATCCTGGGCGGCCCGTTTTTTATCTGGCTCCTGCGCCAGAGCCGGGAGCAGCCTGCCGGATGAAAATCCTGGAAACCGAAAACCTTTCCTTCTCCTTCCAACCCGGAAAGCCGGTCCTGCAAAAGGTCAGCTTCGGGATGGATGACGCACAGATGCTCGCCGTGATCGGCCCGAACGGCTCCGGCAAAAGCACCCTGATCCGAATCCTGTCCGGGGTGCTTAAGCCCGAGGCCGGCAAAATCAGTATCCAACAAAAACCACTCCTGGAATTCGGCAAAAAAAATCTCGCCCGAAAAATCGCGGTGGTCCCCCAGCAAACCCAGATTACTTTTTCATATACCGTCCTGGAAATCGTCCTGATGGGAAGGGCGCCTTATCTCAAGAGGTTCCAGCTTGAGGGCAAACGGGACCTGGAGATGGCGAGGCGGGCGCTGGAACTGACGGATTGCGAGGAACTGGCCGGCCGGAGCATTGACGAAATTTCCGGGGGAGAGAAACAAAGGGTGATCCTGGCCCGGGCCTTGGCCCAGGAGCCGGAAATTTTATTGCTGGACGAGCCCACCGCCCATCTTGACCTTCATCATCAAATCGGCTTTATGCAACTGCTGATCCAGCTCAAGACCGAATCCAAAATCTCCATCCTCTTCACCACCCACGACCTCAACCTCGCCTCAATCTTCGCCGACCAAATCCTGATCCTGGACCAGGGAAAAGTCGCCGGGCTGGGAAACCCCGGCCAGGTCCTTAATCCAGAATTATTGAGCCGCGTCTATCAGATCAAGCTCAAACTCATCCCCAACCTCTACCCCAACCGACCCTATATCCTGCCTGAGATTTGATCCATAAAATTACTCCAAAGTAATTCCCGGCAACCCTAAACGCGGATCGGGTATTTTCCGAATTTCTTCGCGGCAATGATCATAGCCCGGTAGTTCTCGGGCTTGACATAGTCCGGGACAGAGTTTGACGCGGCAAGCCCATAGCCGCCTCCGGGCGCCAGCTCCCGGATTTTTTTCTTCACCTCTTGCTCCACCTCCTCCATTGTGCCGCGGGTGAGGGTGTGCTCAAGATCTATATTGCCGAAAATACAAAAGCGGTTCCCATGCCTTTTCTTCAGCTCCACGATATCCATTGCCTGGGGCTCAACCGGATGCAGGGCCTTGATCCCGCATTCGGCCAAATCGTCCAGCACCGGCAGGATATTTCCGTCGGAGTGAAAGATAAAAGGCAGATGCGCGTCGGCGAGAATCTCTCCGATCCGCCGGTACCAGGGGAACACATACTTGCGGTAGATTTTGGGCGAGACCAGGGTTCCCTCGGTGTAAGCCAGGTCGTCTGACATAAAGACCGCGCCGAGCCGGGGCGCCTGGACGAGCCGCTTGGTTATTTTCACATAGGTGGACCCGATGATCTCAAAGAGGGCTTCCACCACGGCCGGGTCGTCGTAAAGGGCGTAAGAGAAATTCTCAAGCCCCATTGACTGGGAGGTGTTTCCGAAAATGGCTGCCGGGGAGAGCATGCCGACTATCTTCATCTTGGGGGGCAGGAGTGCGGCAACCTCGGAAAAAGACGAGAAATCCACATCCTCCGCTTTGGGCCAGGGGAATTTCTCAACATCCTTAAGGTTCTTGATGATGCCCTCGCTCTCAATGAGCCAGGCGCGAGTCCGGTCGCCATCGGAAAGGGCGCCGTCCGCGTCCGGGGCGGTCCGCATCAGCCGCGGGGTGAAAAACGGAGGAATCACCGGCACAAAGTCGTAGCCCGCGCGGATATAGAACTCAACCTCGTCCCGGGCGGAACTAATCTCCCGGCCAAGGAACCACTCCTGGATCGGGATCGCGATCTCGGCCTCAAAAAGCGGCACCCGGTCCGGCTCCTCCCTTCGGAGCGCCACCTCCAGCCGACCGAAGTCAGGGTCCAACGACACGCCCCCCAGTTCTCCCTCCACTTTGAGCGGACCAGCGCGCTCTCTCCCCCTCTCGCCGGCCAGTCTTCTCTTGATCCTTGACCACCGAGACCCCGGCTCGGACTCGCCGATGGTATCGCTCACCTTGATGCTGGCGCCCCCGTACTCGTTGGTGATGAAGCTGATTTTGAGGATATGCCTGCCATTGGAAAGATGATCGCCCGCGACCCGGATCACGAGGCTGGAGTCCTTTGCAAATGCAATCGGTCTTGCCAGCGCGCCATCGGAAAAGGAGATGGGCTGACCGGAAAGGATGGGTTTAATCTTGTCCGCCTGGTAGAGCCTGCCGTCAACATCAACGCTGAGGTCGCGCATGCCGCTGATCTGGAGCGGGGTCATCCGGTTCACAAAGCAGAATTCAAATCCGTCATCAATATTGCGGAGGCTCCCCCGTTGATAGACCTTGCTGACCAGAAATCCAGGTATATAAACCATTTCCTCTCCTCCTAAGAACCTCCCGCGATCAGCCTATCTTGAGGCCGCTCCCATATCGGGCAGGGCCGGAAATTTAGAGCCGGTTGCCCAAATCATTTATAAAACCCCACATTTGAGCAACCGGCCCTCAAGGTTTAACCCCTGGCGTATGCCTGACTAATAAAATTTATGGACAAATAAAATTAACATTGTTCATTGTTTTAGCTCCGCATTTAGTACAGCAACTGGGGCAGTATTCTGCGCAATCCTCACCGCACCCCCAATATAAATCAGTTGTCCATGCGCCATAGCATATTTTGTCACCCCTAACGCAGCGTATTTTTACATATTCAGGATCATCATAATAAGTGAAATAATAAGGTCCCCAATAAACATGTCTTTTCATATCATACAATTCCAAGGTTGGACTAACGCCGTCAGGACATTGGTCGGTGTACCACAACTTCATTGTCTTTTTAACTATAGTATAGTCTATCACCTCATCCGTTTCCGAAGAAAACTGACTGTCAGAGTCTGCCTTTGCCTCGCCTTCGCCGTCTCTAAAAGCAGCCGAGATCTGAGAAGGCTGAAGATCGGAGTCTCCGCTTTCTCCACAAGTAGCCGAGATCTGAGGCTGAAGATCGGAGTCCAGCCATACCCCGTCTCCGTTTCCTCCACAAACAGCCGGGACCGGAGAAAACTGAACATCGGAGTCTCCCCCTACCCCGCTCCCACTGTCTGCGCAAGCAGCCAGGAAAAGAATAATCCCCAAAATCCCCACAATTTTTCCCCTTGTTCTCATTTTTTCCTCCTCTTTTTCCAGATTTTAATGAAATGTCCCCCTATACGCATCCTCTGCTCGGCATACAAAAACTCCCCGGCCCGGATTTTGGGCTGGAGGCGCAAGACTTTTTGCTTCCCTTTTGCTTCATCGCGGTTCCCTGGTAAAATTCGCTCAACTGCGCGTTTTTACAATTAAGCGTTCTACAATGTAACTTGTATCAGGTTCCAAACAGGTTGTCAAGCCTAATAAGGTTATGGGAGCTTATTGGCGGATATGCTGATCAGGGGACAGGTTGATCGGTTGACCGGGATATGCCGGAATCTGCGCGGGACCCCTTTTAACCTTTACGGCTTTCTTTCTTTATGCTTGATCCGGTATTGCTCCACCATTTCATAACCGGCCTTTTCCGCCTGCAAGCTGATCTTCTCTTCGGATCCATTCCTGCCGGCCAAGAGCTTGACCGAATCTTCCTGGGATTGATTCACATAATGAGCCACCAGCCTTCCGGCCAGGGCGATCTGCTCCGAAGCCTGCGCGCCCCGGATCAGCCCGAGCGGTCCGGGGATGCCGTCGGTCTGGATCAGCCAATCCCCGGCCAGGGCCAGTCTTTCAATGGTTTTATTTTCAGAATCATTTTTCCCGACCACCAGTTTGGCAGAACCGGAGAGCCGGAAATGTCTTCCCAGCTTGATCAGGCTCACATCGTTCTGATTGAGCTTGCCGTTATGCACGATCAGGTCTTTAACCTTGACCGCGAACTCCGGCTGGGTCAGCATACATCCCCCAGCGGGGCAGGGATAATCTATAATATTTTTTTCCTCCGCCAGTTGAATCTGGACCTTCCGGCTCCGGCCCGTGATCTCTAAAAATTTATTCCGGTCCACCCATCCCCTCTGCTCCGGGATGGTTTCAGGGAGCACGCGCGCTGAAAGCGGTCTCAGGATCAAGCCCGGGAACCCGCTTTCTTTTTCAATCTGGAGCAGGGTATTGCGCCTCTGGCTCATCGGTCTCTGCCCGACCACCTCGCCGGTGACCAGGAATTTAGCGTCCCGCTCTTTCATCAAGTCGCCGGCCTTTTTCAATTTGAGGATCCGGCAGTCAATGCAAGGGTTGAGGCCGCGCCCGTGTCCAAATTTGGGATGCTCAATGATCTCAAAATATTCCTCTTTTAAGCTCTGAACCACCAGCTCTATTCCAAGCTGGTCCGCGGCTGACCGGCAGGATGAGCAGCCCATTTTTTTGGGGGTGCAGGTGCAAAACGGGGTTACAAAATTCACCGCGATCACCTCCACCCCCTGCTCCTTGACCAGCTTGAGCGCAAGCCGGCTGTCCAAGCCGCCGGAAAGCAATCCTATGGCTTTAATCCCATCCATTGATCCGCTTGCGATAGAGGTTAGGTTGAAACCGCAAATATGCAAGCCTTCGCCTCTTCAGGATTTTTGGGTCTTGAAGGCGCCGGCGGAAATCGCATCGGCCTGTTCAATCCGGACCAATTTTATCCCGTCCGCGCAATCATCCACACCGGCCAGGTGGTCGGATCATTCTTGCCCGGCGGTTCAATAAAGATTTTGTTGTTGGCGGTTCCTATGCTTGCGAGGCCGCTAAAATAGTTCTATAAATGGGCAGATGAATTTCAAGGATAAAGTTCGGGCGGGGATCAGCAGGCATGGGATGCTCTCGGGCGGGGAGAGGGTTTTGGTCGCGGTTTCAGGCGGGCCGGATTCAATGGCGCTGTTGCATGTTCTTGCCGAGTTGCAGGACGAGCTTTCGCTTACGCTGGCGGTTGCTCACTATCATCATCAGTTGCGGGGCAAGGACGCGGACCTGGACCAAAAGCTGGCGATGGAGACGGCAAGGAAGATGGGGGCGGAATTTTATTCCGGCAAGGCTGAGCCGGAATGGTGGAAGAAGCTGAAGGGCTCCATTGAAGAATTGGCGCGCAATATGCGCTATGAATTTTTGAGCAAGACCGCCCAAAAAAATTCCGCGGATAAAATCGCGCTCGGGCATAATGCCGATGACCGGGCCGAGAGCGTTCTGATCAACCTGCTCCGGGGCTCGGGCCTGCTCGGCCTGGCCGGGATGCCTTTGAAAAGGGACCAATTCGTCCGGCCGTTGATTGAAACCAGCCGTCAGGAAATTTTGGACTATTGCTGGGAGAACAGCCTGGGCTTCCGGGTGGATAAGTCCAACCGGGACCGGAAGATTTTGCGGAACCGGATCCGGGCGGAACTGGTCCCGATGCTGAAGAGTTTCAACCCGGCAATTGTGGGCGCGCTGGGAAAAACCGCGGAGCTGTTGGCGGCTGACGAAAAATTCCTGGAGCAGGAATCAAAAGCGGTCTTTGCCAGACTCGCGCAATGCCGGCCCGGTCAGGTGGATTTCCACTTGCCGGTTTTTTTTAAACAGGATTTGGCGATCCAGCGGAGATTGATCCGGCTGGCGATCCAAAAATTGAAAAAGAATTTGCGCAGGATTGAATCCGGGCATATCTTTGAGCTGGAATCCCTGCTCGCGGCCGGTCAAGCGAGCTTTGAAATGGACCTCCCGGACGGGATCAGGATTTTCAAAAGCTATGACCAACTCCGGATCGAGCCGGCCAGGCTGAAACCGGAAAGCAAATTTGCGCCGGTTCAATTAACGATTCCCGGCGCGATCAGGATTTCCCCAGAAGAAGGATTTGAGCTGGAATTGAAAGCCGAGCCTTCGGATTACGGGCGGTTTGAAAGGCAAGCCCGGAAAAAAATGAAACGGGAATCCATTTCCCGGTTGGGATCGGAGGAAGTTTTCCTGTGCCTGGACCAAATTCCCGGCTCGCTCTGGCTCCGCCCCCCCAGACCCGGCGACCGGCTCCAGCCGTTGGGGATGAAGGGCCGGAAGAAGCTCAAGGAAATCTTGCAGGAATTGAAAGCGCCGAGAGATTTTCGGCCGACATATCCGGTGATTGCGGATGAAAAAGAATTGCTCTGGGCGCCCGGATTCGGGATTTCGGAGAAAGCTAAAGTCACCCCCGGCTCCAAAAGCGTGTTCCTTTTTAAGCTATCACTCTCAATCAAGATTTGAACAAAATCTCCCCCCTCACCGCGACCCTCTCCCACCAAGGGGAGAAGGATTTTTTTTCAAGGTCCGATGTTTTTGGAAGGAAGCAACTTCGCTCGATCCAATCCAATCTCCGGATTTTTCGCGAACTCATCCACTGAGCAATAAACCCCGCCGGGGGTGTATTGATCCCAATCGCGCGAAATTTTTCCGGCCGGGATCTTCCCGAAATCCCCCGCGGATCCAGGCGTGATCAGGATATTGCGCATAATGATCATCCCCTCTTTCCATTTCACGCTCACCCATTGCTCAGGCGCAACCGCGGCCGGCTTCTCCATTCCGCCGAACCCGATCACGACCTGGCGGGTTCCGTCCGGGAGAACCGGGACATCCACATCGGCCAAGGTTTTTTCCGCGTAAACCTTCAAGGGCCGGCTTAGATCAATATAGTTGAAGCTCAAACTCCAATATCGCAGGTCATAACTTTTCGGGAACGGCTCTCCGAGAAAAGTCTGCTCGGGGGTCTGAGCCGCTTTCCATCGAAGAACCAACAGCTCCCCGAACTTATTGCTCACCGGCAGGGCGAGATACCGGGTGTCGTCATTGGGCACAAAGGTATTTTCGCGCTGGGTCTGGTCGCTGGCATTATTGATCCATTGCGGCGGATTTTCCGGCTCGCCCAGGTATTTCATCGGATCGGCCAGCAACCCTTGATTGAGCTTGAGGATCGCCAACATCACCCGGCTCATATTCAGTTTGGTCTCCGCATTATTCAGGCAATAGGGATTCCCCTTTTGGTCAATCATTTTATATTTCGGAGGCTCCACCCCTCCGAACCGGGCGAGCGGATGATGGTCTCGAAATCCCAATCCCTGATCCGGCAGATATACCCGGTAAGCCAGCACAAAAAGATCATTCTTCTTCCCATCGTTCCTGATCCCGGCATAAAGCGTATTGGCCGGACGATCCCTTGCCGGCGGAGGCGTCATCAAGACCTGGATTTCAAACTCGCCCAACTCTCCCTGCCGCGGATTCCCGGCCCCAAACGGATTCACGCCTTTGATCGGCGCGATCTCAAAATCCGTAATCGCGTCCACCGGCATAAAATCCCGGTCATAAATCATCACCGAGCTGTATCGGGCTTTGGCGAAATTTCCCTTCAAAACCAGCCGCTCCCCCTCGCGCGCTTGGGACACGATCCCGGAATAGCCGGCGTTATAGTCTATCGCCCCGAGCTTGGAGGCGGTGTTGCCGTCGGACAAATTCAGCTCGCACCAGGCCTCGCTGCCCCCGGAAAGCTCCGGCCGCTTTTGGCAGGAAAAAATCGCCAGCGACATAAAAACAGCCGCGCCCAGGATTCCCAACCCGGCCCTCTGTTTTTTATTCTTCATCATCGTCCTCCCTTTTTCATTATAGACAGGGAAAATGTTTTGCGAAACGCCTGATCAAAAGGATTTGACAAGATTGAAGGCTTTCTTATGCTAATGACCGGGAAGAGCGAATGATGAAAATTTTAGTCTGCGTCAGGTCTGTGCCCTTGCCGGAATCCAGCTTCCGGGTGAACGGGGCTGGAAATTTTTACGACCAGTCCGAGCTCAATTCCCAGGTCAACGAGTATGACCTGTTCTCAATTGAGGAAGCGGTGCGGCTCAAGGAAAGATTCAAAGATGTAGAGATCACGGTGGTCTCGGTGGGACCGCAACGGGTGGATCTGGAAATAAAAAAGGCCCTGGCCCAGGGCGCGGACCAGGGCGCCAGGATTGACGACCCGCAGGGTTTGGAAAAAGATTCGCTCTCGGTCGCGTCCCTGATCGCCAAATGGGCCTCGGATAAAAAGTTTGACCTGATCTTCTGCGGGCTGATGTCCCAGGATTTGCAACGATACCAAACCGGGCCGATGCTGGCCCAACTGCTCAGCCTTCCCTGCGCCACCACCATCGTGGCGATGACGGTTTCGGACGACCGTAAAAAAATTATTTGCGAGCGCGAGCTGGAAGGCGGGGTTCGGGAAAAGGTGGAACTGTTGCTTCCGGCTTTGGTCTCGGTCCAGTCCGGGATCAATCAGCCGCGTTACGCCAGTTTAAGCAATGTGCTCAAGGCCAGGAAAATAAAAATACCGGTTCTGCCGCCGGAGCCGATGCCCGGACTCAAGCCCGGGGAAAAAACCGGCCGGATCTATTTGCCGGAAAAAAGAGGCAAATGCGAATTTTTGCAGGGCGGCCCGGAACAGGTCGCGGAGGCTCTGCTGGAAAAAATTCGGGGCAAGGCGAATCTGTTCTCGGAGAGATGATGTCTGGCAAAATTATCGTTATTGCCGAACAGTTTGATGGAAAGATCAAGCCGGTTTCTTTGGAACTGGCCGGGTTCGGGAAAGAAATCAGCCAAACGACCGGGGGCGAACTGATTGGGGTGGCGCTGGGTTTTCCGGCCTTGGCCTTGGCCCGGGAGTTCGCGCGAGCTTCCGGCCTCAAGGTGATCGGGCTGGAGCATCCAAACCTGGAAACCTACAACGCGGACAGTTTTGTCCAGGCGCTCTCAAAATTTATTCCCGGCCAAAATCCAGACTATATCCTGATCCCGCATACCGCGATCGGATGGGATTTCGCGCCCAGGCTCGCCGCAGCCCTCAACGGCTCCTGCCTGTCCGTGATCACCGGTTTGAAGATGGACGGAAGGTTGAGATTCCTCCGGCCGATCTGCTCGGGCAAGTTGATGGCCGAGGTGGAGCCGGCGCCGGATACCGTCGCCGTGATCACGGTCAACCCCGGAGCGGCCCGGGCCATTAAGCCGGATGCGCCGGGCCAGGCCGAATTTGTAAAAATGGACCTGGCCGAGACTGCAACTAAAAACCTGGGATATACCGAAGCGAAGAGGGGAGCGCTGGACCTGACCAAGGCCGAAGTGATCGTCGCGGCCGGCCGGGGCCTGGGCAAGGTGGAAAATCTGGAGCTGGTCAAAACCCTGGCCGGTCTTTTTGACAAGAGCGCGATCGGGGCCTCACGCGCGGTGGTGGACGCCGGCTGGCTCCCTTATGAACACCAGGTGGGACAGACCGGACAGACGGTGCATCCCAAGCTCTATCTCGCCCTTGGCATCTCCGGAGCCATCCAGCATCTGGTCGGGATGACCCAGTCCGAGCTGATCGTGGCCGTCAACACCGATCCCAAAGCCGCCATCTTCAATGTCGCGCATCTTGGAGTGGTCCAGGATCTCATTAAGTTTTTGCCCGCGTTGATAGAAAAAATCAAAGAAATAAAATGAAACGGCTTCCGGGATGTTCCGGTTCGACTTTTCCCCAACCGGAACCCGTATTTTCTTTGCGTCCCCTGCGTCTTCGCGGCGAATAATATATTTATAATCTATATTCCGGATTCTCCGGATCAAAGTCGCGGTCGGTCAGGCCGGCGTTGATTTTGATTTTGGTGTAAGTGAACGACTCCTTGAGTTGATCGTTGAAATTGAACACCTCGGCCTTGGGCTCCAAACCGCGCTGATAGTCCATATATTGGATCACCCGGTGGCAGTAATATTTCGCGGCCGGGTTGTTTTTGGTCATAATGTTTTCCATCGCAAACACCCGGTGGCCGTCCACCATCTGGATCCCGTGATTCTTCCGCGCCAGTTCCTTGTTGGCAAAGGCCTTCTTGTATTCGCGCAAATTCAACTCCAGCATAAATTTCAAGCCGACCTCAACCGCAGGATGATTGGTCCCGCGCATCGCGATCGGACTCATATAATGGATCCAGATCGGAATCACTCCCAGGAATCCGCTCTCCCGTACCCGGACCTTATCCTGGCTGAGCGTTTCATTGTAGAGCATTTCCCTGCCCTTCCAGGGCCCGTCCAGCCATTTCATATAAATCGCTTTCGGCTTTTCCCGATACTTGAGCAAAATCGTCTCCACCCCCTGGAGCTTGTCGCCCAATCGCTCCTGCTTGTAATAAATGCAGGTGTAATCCTTGATCGTGGCATACTTGCGCAAGCCCACTTCCAAAAACACCCAGTCCGGGGTCAGGTTCAGGATCGCCTCGTGCCGTGTCTGCTCCAATCCGGCCCATAAAATCTCCTGGCCGACCCAGTCCATATAAATTCCCTCCGGCCCGATCTCTTCCGCGCTGGAGTCCACAAACTTCTTATAGTTGTCCAGCGGCATCGGGTTCAATATCGCGACCAGGATGGCCGGCCAGATTTTCTGGAACTCCGCCTCGCTCACCCCTTTCTCCGGCTTAAAACTTTGCGCCAGCGGACAGGCCTCCCCCTGGCAATGCGCAAGCAGATATGCCTTGCCCGGCTCGCCTAAAAAATTGACCAAAGCGGATTTTTTCTCCGGCCCCAGCGCGTCCAGGCTCAACTTGGCCTCGGCCCGGGAACAAGCGGAAAGATAGTGGGCAAAAACCCCGGCAATGACCTCCCTTGAATCCGGCAGTTGTCCCTTGATCCAGGAAGTCAGAGACGCGGCCGGATTGGAAATAACCAGAAAGATAATCCCCAGTCCCGCGACCCCGATTCTGACTTTTTTCATTTTTCCCTCCCGTCTATTTGCTTTGGGATATCACCACAACCCCGTAATGCTCAACCCGGCTGAGCGTGAATTCGCAAGTTCCGCCCTTGATCAAAATCCGCCCAGCCTCCGCGGCGTTTTCATCCGGAGATAATACCTTGATTTGATACCCGCTCAAATCCTTTGCGTAATCTCTCAAATCCAGCTTGATCCTGACATTTTCCGCCGTATTTTTCAGATCGTAATTGAGCAGATGCACGATGAATTGACCGCCCTCCGCTTTCCTGGTCACATTCGCGATCAGGTATCGGCTGTTCTCCATCCTCACCACCGGC
>CAIYYW010000393.1 GCA_903930515.1 uncultured delta proteobacterium
GACCCACCAGTTATAGATGGTGGCCAGGGGATCCATAATGATGTCCACTACCAGCATCAGGCTGGTGTCAATCAGCGCCAGGATCAGCAGGGTCTTAATAAAATTTCCCCGGAACAGAGAAAATTCCGACCGCCGGATCCGGCCGTCCAGTTCGCCGAACCTAAATGATTTCCTCCCATACACCAGCCGGTTGGTCACCTCAATAATGATATAGACCGAGGCGATCCAGGACGCGGGGTTGGCCACCGGCGTGGCAAACACATAGAAATTAAAGCCCGGATATATATACGCGCCGGAGAGCACCCCGATGGACTCGCAACAGGCGGTCATAAAAAAACCGGCGATGAACTCCCGCAGGGTCCGCTTCCAGCCGTGGGTGACAAAGGAATGAAAAAAACACACCACAAAGAGCGAGATCACGCTGACTTCAAACGCCGACTTGAGAAAAACCGCGGGCGTGAGCCCCAGGAACCTGAAGATGGTCACAACCATTTACTTACCTCCTTCTCAGGATCATGGAAATGGCTTGCTCCGGGCACACGGCCGCGCAAAGACCGCAGCCGCAACACCACGCGGGATCAATCATGGAAATCGCCTTACCGTGCTCGGCCATTTTTCGGGCATGTAAGTGGCACACCTTTTTTACCGGCATTATCGGGCCGTATTTTTCCCCAGCGTTCACCGACCGGGCAGGCCTTCAGACATTCAATGCAGAAGTCCACATCCGTAATATAGGTCTGGCCCAATTCAATGAACCAGTCGCGCCTTTGGTTATGCGCCATCAGCATTTTCAAATAGCCCGGCCAATCTGACAGCCCGGATGGTTTCCTTCGCTCAAACCCCAAAGACCAATGATGGAAACAGGCGTCCACATCGTATTTGCCGTCCTTCAAAGCATTCACCGGGCAGGCCTTTTCGCATTTGCGGCATTGGCCGCAGAGTTTCAATTCCCGAGGGCTGTCCGGCGCAAGCTCGGCCTCGGTCACGATCGCGGCCAGTCTCTGGTGCGGACCGAATTCCTCTGTGAGCAGCAGATTGGACCTGCCGATCTCGCCCATCCCCGCGCTCATTGCCGAATGTTTGAGCGACAACTGCCCGGCCACTCTCGTGTGCGGAAATTTCTTGCCGGTTGTTGGATCGCGCTTGAAAATTTCCACGGGCTTGTCCGCGGAAATAGGAATGGAAAGAAAACCCTCTTGCTCCAACAGCCTGCCGATTTTTTCCGCAGTCTGATCCAGCAACCTGGAAGTCTGCATCTTGTTGCGGGTCCAGAGATGGATCCCAGGCGCGAACGCCGCTCCCAGCGAATGCGCCACTGCCATCACGATCACGCTTTTGGCTGCGGGCATCAGGCGGGTCGCGGGCCGGGGCGGATGGGACAAAATTAAATCCCGGGCGTAGGCGATGCCGACCAGGTCTATTCCGTTTTCCAGAATGGTTCGCTTGATCGCGGCGGAATCAATTTTCATCAAAGTCCCGATCAATCGCTTTCATAGCAGGAATTGATTTCGCGGGGGAATTTTTGATTGACAACCCGGCGCTTGATTTTTTGAGTGGGGGTCAGTTCGCCGCTCTGCTCGGAGAACGAGACCGGGAGAATGGAGAACTTCTTGATCTGCTCGTAGCGCGCCAGTTTCAAGTTGACCTTATCCACCTTCTCTTTATAAAATTTATAGACCGCGGGATTTTTGACCAGCTCCTCACGGCTGGAAAAACCGATCCCGTTCTTCTTCGCCCATTTTTCCAGAAGCTCAAACTGGGGCACCAGCAGGGCGGCGATATATTTCTTTGCGTCTCCGATCACGCAGGCCTGCTCAATATAGATGTCCAGCGTGAGCGCGAGTTCGATCGGGTGGGGCGCGATATTCTTTCCGCCCGCGGTGACCAGGATTTCCTTCTTGCGGTCGGTGATGGTCAGGTATCCGTCCCGGTCAAAATGTCCGATGTCCCCGGTCTTGAAAAAGCCGTCCTCGGTGAAGGCCTCCGCGGTCCAGTCCGGCCGGTTGTGATATCCCTTGTCCCGGTGAAACACCTGGGGGCCGCGCGCCAGGATTTCGCCGTCATCCGCGATTTTGATTTCGGTGTCCTTGCAGGCCCTTCCCACCGTGCCCGGTTTCTGGATCATCTGGGGCAGGACCAGGTTGCTGGCCAAAGAGAGTTTGAACATCCCGATCGGATGCGCGAACGCGCTCTTGCCCTGGCTCTGCATCACCACCATGGTGTCAATCAGATAGTCCAAAGCCTTCCGGTAGATCCACTTGTCCGGCATCGGCTTTAAAAACTCGAGCGAGTTCCAGGTGATCGCGGAAGTGGTCTCGGTCAGGCCGTATCCTTCCACCAACTGGATGTTCATCGCCCGGAAGAAGCGGTTGGTCTCCGCGGACAACGCCCCTCCGCCGCTCCCGGCGAACACCAGCCGGTCCAGACCGGCCGCCTTGCGGACCCGGTCAAAGACCAGTCCGGCCGCGAGTCCGAACTTGAGGGAGAGGATGGGCGGCAATTTTTTGCCCGAACTCAGATGGTCCACCACCTGGTTTCCGACCCGTAGCGACCAGTCGAAAACTTTTTTCCGGACCCCGGACATTTTGGCTGATTGGACATTGACCATCTCATAAACTTTTTCGTAAAGCCTCGGGATGGTGATCAGCATCTGGGGCCGGACCTCCATTAAATTCTGCGGGACCTTCTGGTAGCTCTCGGCGAACCACATCTGCCCGGCCATGGCAATCTGGACATGGTAGTCGCTGGTGCGGCCGTAGATATGGCAGAGCGGGAGATGGCAGAGGCTGCAAAGCCGGATGCCGCGCTCCATCATCTTATTGGTCACGGTCGCATCAAGCATCATCCCCACATCGGACATAAAATTGGACTGGGTCAGCACCGCGCCCTTAGGCTCGCCGGTGGTGCCGGAGGTATAGATGATCGCGGCCACATCTTCTGCGCAAAGAGATGCGCGCCTGGATTCCATCTCGGCCGTTGCCTTGTCGGAATTTACGCCCCGCTCACCAAGGTCGTCAAAATTGATCAGGCTTGCATCAGCCATAGGGATCATCGGGGTCATACAGATAATATATTTCAGCGCCGGGGTGTTCGGCTTGACCCGCAAGACCTGCCTCACCAGTTCTTCGTCCCCGGCAAAAACCACCTTCGCCCGGCAGTCGTTCAGGATATAAGCCAGCTGATCGTCCGTGCTGGTGGGATAAATGGGAACGCCCCAGCCGCCCGCAGCCTGGATCGCCTGGTCCGCGATCACCCAGCGCGGCCGGTTGTGGCTGAAGATCGCGGCCCGGTCTCCCTTGTTCAATCCCAACTCAATCAAGCCGGCGCCGATTTTTCTGACCTGGTCCGAGGCCTTCCCCCAGCTCATCCCGATCCATTTTTGCGTGGCCGCCCCTTTTTCAAACTTGCCGAACAGGAACAGGTCGTCCGAAAATTTTTCCGCCTGCTTGAAAAAAAGGGCGCTCAGGGTTTTTTCCGTCTGGTACGCGTGGGTCATATTATTGCTTCCCTGCCTTCCGGAAACCTTTTGCGATTTCAATAATAAAGATTTTTCCGATCCGGGTCCAGCTCCTCAAAAATTATTTTCGCGTCCTCCGCCGGGACCGCGTAGAGCGATCCGTCTTCCCGCTGCAAAACGCAGCCGGACTTGTGCAACAGCTTGAGGTTGGCCGCGGTTTTCAACTTATCGCCGAAGCATACGATCTGGCAGTTGCCGCAAGTCATATATTGCCTGATCCCTCCCAAAGCCGGATGCGTGTACCCGCCCGGCATCGGCGGCCTTTTGCTGTAAAGCGAAACCGCGCGGAGCAATTCCTTGATCAACTCCGGCTCGGTCTCCGGCATCTTAAACCTTCCCGGCGACCAGGTGGACCATTTGCCGGATTTATGAAGGCCGGTAAAACCGCCGCAGCAGAACTGGCAGAGCAGATAGTTTTTACGAGCCGAATAAGAAAAAGTTTTCCCGGCCATAATCACGCTCATTTCTTTTTCTTTTTCCATCATCTCCACGGCGCAGGCTGACACGCATAGTTTGCATTTGTCGCAAAAACCTTCCGCCTCCGGGATCGGAGCGGTCGGCTTAAGCTCCGCGTTGGTGATGCAGGTTCCCAAAATGATCGCGGTCCCGAATCCCTTGATCCCGACATTGCCGGACCAGCCGAAAGATCCCACCCCGGAAGCGACCGCGAAATAGCGGTGGCTAAGGTCCGGCAGCAGCTTGATCTCCCAGCCGGGAATTTCCTTGCGGTATTTCAGGTTGGACGAGATTCCGCGCGCCTCAAACCCTTGCTTCTTGATCAACTCCGCAATCTCCCAGGCGATCTGGGTTGAGAGCACATTAGCGCTCAGATTGTCTTGCTCGTGCGGGCCGCGGTCCTGTTTGGAAAGAAACAGACAAAGGTAATCTTTATTAAAAGGAAGCGCAAAACTGATCGCAGAGCGCGCGCCTTTAAGCTTATATTCCAGGTCCACACTCGGCGGACCATCCTTGAGGGTTTCCCTGGTCGCTATCCCAACCGCGATCGCTCCCTTGGAGAGCGCAAAATCCTTGACCTCTTCACTTAAACCCATCTCCCAAAATTATAGCAGATTCGGCATAATTCTCAACGCGACAGTAATGTGCGAGCGAATTCAGTCGTGATACCTTTCTGTGCGGGCGACTTTAGTCGCGATAGATTCGTGGCGCAGACACTCTTGTCTGCGCGTTGTTTTGAATGTGCGAGCGCCTTTAGGCGCGATAGCTCTGAATACTCCTCTGGGGTGCAGACACTCTTGTCTGCGATTCTGCTTTGAATACACCTCTCCCCTTAATTTCCCTTTTGCTGTTTCAAGGGCAACTATTTTTTTTGCCCAGGCGCCAGGGCGATCAAGTAGAGGCAATGTTGACGCTGAATGGCACTCTGGAGGAGTATTCAGGA
>CAIYYW010000394.1 GCA_903930515.1 uncultured delta proteobacterium
CTGCGGATATGAGCCGCATGCTCTAACCACCTGAGCTACGCCGCCACGCCCTATCTTTTTAGCATAAAAGGCCGCTATGTCAAGGTTATAAAAAAACGCTGCTGGAGTTGGTGGAAGCGGGGCGCAGGCATCCCGCCTTAAATCGGGACCTGCGACAGTCATATTGTTTTTGACTTCCAATTCCCCAAAAGCTATATTGAAAAAAAAATATATGGGATTTTGAACCCGGCCTGATTTCAAGGAGCAGAACAGGAATGGACATATTCAAGGATAAAATCGCCATCATCACCGGCGCGGCCTCCGGAATCGGCAGGTCTCTCGGCCTGGAACTTTCCAGACAGGGCGCCAAGCTGATTATGGCGGACCATAACCCCGCCCTGCTTTTGGAAGCGGTTGAGGCGGTGAAAAAGTCCGGCGGCGCTGCTCATTCGGTCTGCCTGGATGTCGCTGATTTCGGGGAAGTGAAAAAAATGGTGGACGACACGATCGCGGAGCACGGCCGGCTGGATTACCTCTTCAATAACGCGGGCGTGATTGTCTTTGGGGAAGCGCGCTTTTATGAATATTCGGACTGGACCAGAGTGATCAACACCAACCTTTATGGAGCGGTCAACGGAATCGCCGCGGCATATCCCATTATGGTCAGGCAGGGCTTCGGACATATCGTCAATACCGCTTCCGCGGCCGGGATCATCCCCATGCCCGCCTCGGTTTCCTATACCGCGAGCAAATACGGCATTGTCGGCCTGTCCCATTCCCTCCGGGTGGAAGCCAGGGACCTGGGAGTCCGCGTCAGCGTGGCCTGCCCCGGTATGATAGAAACCCCCATTTACGACACCAGCAAAATGGTCAAAGCAGACCGGCTGAAATTTATCTCCCTGCTCCGCAAAACCGGCCCTTGCTCAGCAGACCATTGCGCCAAGGTGATCCTGCGCGGAGTCCAAAAAAACCAAGCCACCATTCCCATCACCGCCTTCCCCAGGGTGTTCGGGATTTTGCAAAGATTAAGCCCGTCATTGGTCAGACTGATCCTCGGAAATAGCATCAAACAATTCCGGGGGCTTTATTGGGCCGCCTGACCCGCCGGGTGCATGTGCTGGAGATGGGCGCTGAGGGTTATCTATTAAAAGCGAGAGAGAGATCCGGTAAGAAGAAGGAGGCAAAATAAATGCAAGATGTGGAACAGGTGGTGAAGAACCTTGCCGGAAATTTGGGCAAAGTCATTCTCGGTAAAGACGATAAGATTGAGCTGATGATTTTGGGCTTGCTTGCCGGAGGCCATATTTTACTTGAAGATATCCCCGGTGTCGGCAAGACCACTCTCGCAAAAGCGCTCGCAAAGTCTATTGAAGGCAGCTTTAAACGCATTCAATTTACCCCGGACCTGCTTCCATCCGACATCCTGGGTTCCTCAATTTACCATGCCCAAGACTCCTCTTTCCATTTCCGCAAAGGCCCCATTTTTGCCAATGTAGTGCTGGCGGATGAAATCAACCGTGCTTCCCCGCGAACCCAATCCGCCCTGCTGGAAGCCATGAGCGAAGCGCAGGTTACTATTGAGGGCGCCACCTATCCTTTGGAGCAGCCTTTCCTGGTCATTGCCACCCAAAACCCAATTGAATATCGGGGCACTTACCCGCTTCCCGAGGCGCAGCTTGACAGGTTTTGGGTGCAACTCGCTCTCGGCTACCCGCCGCTTGAGCAGGAACGCGGGATGCTTTACGCCCAGAAAATTTCACACCCCATTGATAGTCTGCAGCCCGTGGTGAATTTGTCCAAAATCCTGGAACTGCAGCGCCAAGTCAGCGATGTGGAGGTTGAAACCTCGGTTGCCGATTATATCCTGGCCATCGTGGATGCCACCCGCCACCATCCAAGCATCTCGGTGGGGGTCTCCCCTCGGGGTTCTTTAATGCTCTTCCGGACCGTTCGCGCGCATGCGTTATTGAAGGGCCGCTCTTATGTAATTCCCGAAGATGTCAAGAAACTTTTGATTACGGTTCTCAGCCACAGGATCGTGCTTGAGACCCAGGCCAAATATTCCGGTGTCCGAAAAGAGGATCTTATGAAGGAGATCCTGGAAAAAATACCTGTCCCGCGATGAACGCTTCCCGCCGGCTCCCGGTCTTTCCCTGGCGGAGTTCCGCAAGCATCCGCTGGGGGTTGGATTGGTATGACAACCGTTTAACCTCAGCGGGCCGGATTGTGGTATTCGGAGTTGTAACCTCAACCATTCTGGGCTTCTCCTCTATAGATGTGCCCATATATCTGATCGCCTGCGCCACCGCCGCCCTTCTCCTCACCGGCGTTTTTCTCAGCCTGTTCTTCCGGCCAAAGGTGGATGCCATCCGCCGACTTCCCAAGCATGTGCGCGCGGGAGAAACCATCAAATATGAAATAACAATCATTAACTCCTCTCCCCAACCGGCCCGATACCTCAAAGTGGAAGAGATCGGGCTTCCCCCGGAACTAAAACCTTACCCGCTCAATTCCCCGGGATTTAAATTCATACCGGGAAAGTCGGAAACCGAATTGAGCTTGTCCTTGGAATGCTCAAAGCGAGGAGTTTATCGCCTGGCTCCGCTTGCCATATCTTCTGCATATCCATCCGGCCTGGTAAAGGCGATAAGGCGAGCCGGGCCGGAACAGTCCCTAATGATCTATCCCAATTTCAAGCACTTGAGTGATTTCCCCCTCCCGACCTCCAGGCGCTATCAACCGGGCGGCCTGTATATGACTTCTGAGGTTGGGGACTCAACCGAGTTTCTCTGCACCCGCGAATATCAAGAGGGGGATAATATCCGAGACATCCATTGGGCCTCCTGGGCCCGGACCGGCAAGCCGGTAATCAAAGTCTTCCAAGAGGAATTTTTTGTCCGATTGGCTCTGCTTCTGGACAGCGAAGTGAGGGGAGAAGATGATCAGGCCTTTGAAGCTGGAATTTCTTTGGCCGCTTCCGTGGCCGATGTCCTCTCCCGACAGGAATATATTATTGACATTTTTGCGGCCGGGGAAAAAATTTATCGGTTTCAGGCCGGTCGCAGCCTTGCCCATTTTGACAACATCCTTCAGATTTTGGCCTGTATCACCCATGCGCCGCGCGTAAAAATGAACCCGGTTCGGGAAGCTTTGGCGCCGGAGGCCGAAAGCCTTTCGGCGTTAGTCTGTATCTTGATGGACTGGGATGAAGAACGCCGAAATTTGGTAAGGAGTTTGAATTCCCTTGGACTCGCCACCAGAAGCATCGTTGTCAAAAAGGAATCTCCAACCCTTTCCATTCAAGGCGAGCCGGGAGTTTCCTGGTGGAAACCCGATCAGATTGGGAAGGCTTTTTGATGAGGGGCAAACGGGAACATCCTTTCCTTATTCTCCCGCTCGCCGGGGCATTAGTTACCTATGCTACCGGCCGGCAGGATTGGATATTACCTCTGGTCGTTTTCGCCTTGCTTGTGCTCGCTTATTGGGTTCCAAGCCCGTCATGGTTTGGAAATAGAAGGGGATTCGCGGCGCTTTTATTCCTCAGCCTCGGTCTCTCCTATGCCTATCAACATTGGTTTTTAGAAAAAATCGTGAAACAGATCCCCGCTGAATACGCTTCCACCTCTTTGATCTATCTGGACCCGCGGATTCTGGTCAGCCTCTCTGTGCTCAACACCCTGCTGCTCTTGTTCCTCTGGTATCTTCCCCCGATAAAGATACGAAAAGGCGCTTTGTTGGCGGCAACCATGTCGCTGGTTTCCCTAAATGGCAACACCATGGCTTTGCAAGAAATAACCTACCAATTAAACCAGTTTGCAGTGTCGCTGGTTTCTCTTAATAGTCAAACCGCAGTTGCTTTTGAGGCTTTAACCCAAGCGGCCAAAAAAGCCAGCCAGGCCGTTTATTACCTCCCCAGCCTGGGACTTTATTTTTTCACGCTCCTGATCTATTTCCAGTTTGAGCAAAGACGTGAATATAAGCCTTCCCGATTACTTCATTTCGGGTATCGGGAAAAAGTTCTGGAGTTTTTCTATGTCTTTATTTTTATTTTCATCAGCATTATTGGGACCGGCTTTTTTGCGGTCGGCTTAAGGAATTCCGCAAAAGGCATGGAATATTTTGCTTCGGAAGTGGTTCGTCTTACCGGGGGCCGCACCCGTTTATACTTTGACCAGTCCATGAAATTGGGAAGCGCATTTAACTTTGATAATTCCAGCGAACCCCTTTTCAACATTGAGGGCCAAGGGCCGGTCTCGGAATATTTACGCTGCCAAGTTTTTACGCTTTATGAGAAAAGCTCCTGGAAACAGGTCGGGGAAACCCCGCAACCCCTTAAACCTGCAGCCACCGTCCCGTCAATCGCCCCGGGACAGTGGTATGCCATCGGCGAAGATACTACTACGCCGGCGAAACCGTGGAATTATCGGGTCCATTTGGCCGCAAGCTTAGGGAAAATAGCGCCTTCTTTTTATGGAACAACCAGGGCCAAATCCCCCAACCCTCTTCTTTACGATCCCCTTACCGGGCTTCTTTCCTTCTCAACCGATGATATCCCTTATCAATACGACCTGGAAGGGGGCATGGATCAGCCCATTCCCGGAACTCCTAAAACGATTGAGCAGGCCCTTTTCATCTCCGATGATCTCCGCAGCGCTTTATTGCCCAAGGCCATGGAGATCACCAAGGGACTCAATACCGACCAGGAGAAGGCAATGGCGGTGGCGCGCTATTTCCAGGATTTTGAATACTCCCTTGAAGCCCGGATGAAAGCAGGCGCTGACCCGGTAGTGGATTTTGTCCTCAACCGACGCAAGGGCTATTGCCAATTTTTTGCTTCAGGCGCCGCACTGCTCTTGCGCTCAGCAGGAGTGCCGGCCCGGGTGGTGACGGGATTCCTGATCCGGGAACCCGTCCAGTCCGAAAAAAAATCCTGGATCATTTGCCGAAGAGATGCGCACGCCTGGTGCGAATTCTACGACCGACAACAACGGAAATGGGTGCAGATTGAACCTACCCCGGTATCATCCATGAATGATGCGCTCGGGATTGAAAAACGAGGCTATCCTTCTAAATTCCTGGACTGGACACGATTGAACCTGCGGTTTCTGGTTGACTCCATACGACGGCTGAATTTTTCTTCAATCCGGTCGCTCCAAACCAGATCTCTAATCTTGGCTATCGCAATCCTTTTAGGTTTGACCGGGGCGGGGATGGTAATCCGATGGAGAAAAAAGCTTTTCCCCAAACTATCCGGCTTCCGCAAGCGGTTTGCCCCGGCCGAGAAAACCCTGCAAAAGGATCAAAGTGTGGTCAAAGGGAGGTATCAGCTCTTTCTGGGAAAACTTGAAAAAATGGGTATCCCCGTCAAAGACAGCGAGACCAGCGAGGAAATTCTCGGTCGCGTCAAGCAGATTATTCCAGATCAACAGGTTTATCTGCAGTGTCTGGAATTTACTAACCGGTATGCCTTGGTCCGATTTCGCGCCACCCCTGAAAAGGAGCTGGAACAATTCTTGTCCCGGTCAAATGAAATCCTGAATTGCCCGAGCTTTGCGCCAAAAGAATATAGGCATTAGACGCCGCAGCGGACCGGGAATCTAATCCCAAATATTTTATCACATTGCATAGGCATCATTTGCCCTTTCCAGAATGATGTTTTATAGTAAAAACAAATGATGATTCCTATTTACCTCTTCTGGAATTATCTTTCACCCTTTCCCTGGTGGCTCGGGCCGGCGCTCCAAATAACAGGCATCTTGCTTTTGTGGAGCACAAGACATACCTCCCGGTTTTACCCGAAATTCGGAAAGGTTTACTATCTATTCTCTTCAATCGCAAGGCCTGCGGGAATCGTCCTGATCGCCTGGGGCTGGCTGGAAATCTTTTCGGTCCAGCCGGATTTCTATCTGCCTAAAATCATTCAGGATTACCACTCTTTCCTGGCCTTGCCTTTTTTGATAGTCTTTATTTTTTTCATCGCGGCTGACCGGTTTCTGGCAAAATTTACCGCATTGGTATTATTACTATGCCTTTTCCCGATGTTTGCAATCGCGTGTGCCACGGGGGGGCAGATGGTGGGCCCCAATATATATTTGCCAAGGGTATCATTGGCGCTGAGCCTGGCTTTTGCTTTCTGGAGCATATTTTCATTGGGGTTAAGACGCAGTTTTCTTTATGGCAAGATCGACGATCAGCTCGTTACCGGGGGGGCCTATAAATATTTTCGGCATCCGCAGCTTCTGGCCGCGATTTTTATAACCCTGACCGGCATCGCCACGCTTTCGCAGGGATACTGGGACAAAAGGTCTGTCTCATTTCAACTCCTCAATGCCTTGGTGTTGATCCTGGGGTTATATTTTATAAGCATCGGCGAAGATACTGATTTGGAAAAAAGGTTTGGCCCGGGTTTCCTTGAATTCAAAACCAAAGTGCCTGGATTTTTCTCCAGAAAAAAGGATGAAACCTTCAAAAAGAATGCTATAAAATGGCAAAAAGTTTTGGGCCTGGTATTCCCTGCTTATCTGGCGGCGATTTTATTCATTCCAATTTTTCCGACATCAGGAAGAGAAACCCAAATAATTTTCAGCGCGTTTGATTTTCGAAAATGGGATCACTCGTATTGGCCTGTTGGACGCAAAGTCCTGGAAAGGATGGCCGAAAAAACCGCAGAAAAGAAAGGCGAGGCCCGCAAAAATCTTGAAGGTCTTGATTCCTACCCCATGAGCTTCTTAAATTGCCCGGTCACCATTTTTATGTGCGGACAAAGTCAAATTATTTCTAAATTTCCGAGCGATGCGACAAACCCCGGGAGAAAAAATCCCAGGAGAAGGTTACAGCCGCCCAATGCGGTTACCACCCTGCCTTTTGACTTGGAGTGCAGCGATCATAAGATAGAAATAGCCGCTGCGTATAATTGTGATTATGACGATTTCGCGCATATTGCGGTGATAGTTGTGAAGGGAGATGATACGGGCGACACCAGATATTATGATAAATCCTTAATTGCCGCCGATGATTACGCAGACAAGTTCGCGCCTGAGTTCATCCCCAGGATGAAGCAAAATTCAAGCCCCAGGTGATTCTTAACCCTGGACACTAACCCGACCTTAAACCCCCGGGATAATCTAAATTGGGGTCAGGGCTTTAGTTTAAAGTTAACAATTTAGAATTTATGGGCCTTGCCAAACACAGCTTGAAAAAGCGGCGGATGATGATTCTATTTTGGCTGCTCAAAGGAATGCGCGACATGAATGTCGCGCCCACCGGTCTGCCGGCAAGCGCAATTAACCAGACTCAACCTCGTTTCTGCTTCATTGCTCCAGCGCCTGGGCAAAAAAAATTATTTGCCCTTGGAACAACAAACGTGGATTTAGCGGGAGGAGTGTATTCAAATGCGGGACAAGAGTGTCCCGCCCCCCAGGGGTGTATTCAGAGCTATCGCACCTTCCGCCTTCGCCGACAGATTGTCCGAGCAAGAAGAGGCTATGACGGACAAAAAAGTCGCTCGCACAGAAATGAATCGCGACTTGCTTCGGCAAGCTCAGCACAAGAAGTCGCTGGCCCATTCAAACTTGCGAGTTAGATGAGGATGTGATAAAGTATGAAAGTTAAAATGACAAAGGAGGGCTAGAATGGGCCGAGCAGTCGGAATTGATCTGGGGACCAGTACCAGTTGCGTGTCCATCGTCAAAGACGGCAAGCCGATCGCGATCCCGGGACCGGACCAGAATTTGATCCAGGCCTCGGTGGTGAGTTTTCTGGAGGACGGCAACCGGGTGGTTGGAAACTCCGCGAAGCGAATGATGATCGAGAACGCGGAGAACACGGTCTATTCGGCAAAGCGCCTGATCGGGCGGAAGTATTTTTCCGCGGAGGTGAAGAAGGCCCAGGCGGTTTCCTCGTATAAGATCGTTGAGGGCGAGAACCAGAGCGTGCGGATCCGGGTTCGGGATCGGGATTATTCGGTGCCGGAGGTTAGCGCGATGGTTCTGATGGAGATGAAGAAAATCGCGGAGGCCTACCTTGGGGAGGAAGTGGATAAGGCGGTAGTGACGGTCCCGGCCAATTTCAATGACGGGCAGCGGCAGGCGACCAAGGACGGGGGCACGATCGCGGGCTTGAATGTTCTCCGGATCATAAACGAGCCGACCGCGGCGGCGCTGGCATACGGGTACGGCAAGGGGCTGAAGCAGAAGATTGCGATCTACGATCTGGGCGGAGGCACTTTTGACATTTCGATCCTGGAAGTTGGGGAGGATGTTTACGAGGTGATCAGCACGGCCGGGGACACCTATCTGGGCGGAGACGATTTTGACGACCGATTGATTGATTATTTCGCGGAGCGTTTTATGCGCGAGCACGACCTTGACATCCGGTCCAACCGGATGGCCCTGCAGAAGCTCAAGAACGCCTCGGAGAAGGCCAAGATCGAGTTGAGCGAGAAGCTGGAGACCCGGGTCCTGCTTCCGGGAATTATGGAGACGATGGATGGGCCGATAGATCTGGACTATACCATCAACCGCAATTATTTCGGACAGATGGTGCTGGACCTGATCCAGCGGACCTTCAAGGTCTGCGACGAGGCTCTCCAGAACGGACGGCTCACGGTCGGGGATTTGGACGCGCTGATTTTGGTGGGCGGCCCGACCAAGAGCCCGATGGTTCAGGAAGCGGTAAAGAACTATTTCTTCAAGGACCCCGCGGGGGAGGTTGATCCGGAGTTGGTGGTTTCGATCGGCGCCGCGATCCAGGCGGCAACCCTGACCGAGCGCAAGGCCGGGGCGTTGCTGCTGGATGTTACGCCGATGAGCCTGGGGATCGCGACTGCGGGGGGCTTGATGGACACTTTGATCGAGCGGAACACCCCGATCCCGACCGAGTCCAGCCGTATCTTCACCACCACCCACGACAACCAGACCGCGGTCCGGATCAAGGTGTTCCAGGGCGAGAACAAGTTCTACGAGCAGAACGAGCCCCTGGGGGAATTCCGGCTGGCGGATATTCCGCCGGCGCCCAAGGGAGACCCGAAGATTGAGGTTACTTTTGAGATTGACGCCAACGGGATCGTCAATGTCACGGCCAAGGACAAGGATACCGGCCGGGCGCAATCGGTTCAGCTTACGGTTTCCGGAGGCCTGAGCAAGGACGAGATTGATAAGCTGAGGAAAGAGCATAAGGATAAGGACGAGGAAGTCGCGACATTCAAGCCAACCGCTGAATTATCGGAATAACGGAGGAAGGTTAATGGTGGAGGAGGATTTCAAACGCCAGATCAATTCGCTGTCCAAGGTGATTGACGATCTGGATTACTATCAGATTCTGAAGGTGGACCAGATGTCCTTTGAGGAGGACATCAAGAGGGCGTATTTTGAAGAGTCCCGGATATATCATCCGGACAAGTATTACACTGATCCGCCGGAATTTCAGCAAAAAATCACCGCTATTTTTAAGCGCGTTTGCGAGGCGTATAGGGTCCTTTCCGACCCGGAAAAGCGGCCCTTTTATACCAAGCTGATCAACGGGCCGGACCGGAAGAAATACCTCCGGTTTGATTTGAGATTGCTCAAGGCCGAGACCGAGAAGGCCGAAGATGAAGGATCGTCGCCCCTGGCCAAGAAATACTATAAAATGGCCAAAACCGCGATCCAGAACAAGGACTTCAAGGCCGCCAAGATCAACCTCCAGCTTGCAATCAAAATGGAGTCAAAAAATCAAACCTTCCTGGATAAACTCAAGGAAGTCATTGACATCCTGGCGAGCAGGAAAGGCCTTTAATTAGTATCATCCGGCCCTGCTAAAAGCGGCGTTTCCGGCTCACCTTATCATATTGTCGTTAAAAACCAATATCTTGCCCGCTATTTTTTGGGACGAAAAATTAAATCGCGGCCCGGGATCAGAGCATCATAATAAATGGAGGCAGTAAGATGAGATGTCGGGCGGTTATGGTGATGATGGCGATGGCGGTAATGATCCCGCTGATTGCTGACTCGCAAACCCCTCCGGAAAAAGGAATAGACCCTTCGCTTTATCTGACCCCGATTTCCATCTATTCCCGGATCGGCAAGAGCCTGGCGATCAGGTATCAGCCGGAATTGATCGCGATGATTGATCGGATCCAGCGCGAGATCGGCTCGGACCGGTTTCAAATTATGGATTTGGACCAATCCCCGAACGGCGGGGTCGGCTTCTGGGTGAATCCCGATGTGATGGCCCCAGACCATCGGTTCCTGGGAATCGCCGCCCGGGTCAATATCCAACTCCCGTATTTCCCGGACTCCGGCGCCGGTCGGGTCTGTGACACCCTGGACGCCTTTGGCAAGGATCTGTTCGTCATCCTGCAAGACACCCTGGACCGGATCCCGGACAATTCAGTCCAAGGGGTGGCCGTGGTTTTGATCTATTCCAAGAGCCGTCTGGACGATCCCAATTTTATGGAGAAGGCGGAAATCTCAATGATGTTCATCAACCGAGACGACCTGAAAAAATACAACGGCCATCAGTTCACACTCCAGACACTTTTCAACCGCACCGACTTCTATTACTTCCAGACCCGCGACCAGATCCGGTTCTTCTTTGACCATTTCCTGAGAGGGTAAATTTAAAACCTCCCGCGTCGCAGCTCAGTCCTTTGAGGCTTGCTCCGGGCGGGATGATTACATAGAATATCCCTATGAAGACAGAGCGGTTCTGGAGGCTGGATCAGAAATGGTTTTTGGCTTTCGGCTTTTGCTGGTTCCTGGCGATGGAGTTGACGCTCCGGCTCAAGCTGGGGGTGATCTTCTGGCTCTGCTTCGGATGGCTGATGGTTTTGGACTGGGAGGCGAAGGTATTTTTCCAATCCGGCTTCAGCAGGAACCCGTTTGAGAGAATCCTGAAAAGCCTGTATTACGCGTTTATCGTCACGCTGCTGATCTTCCTGGGATTCACTTTTTTCAACTTCCTGCTCCGGTCTTTCAATAACAACATTTCCTTCTTTCAGCTTCCCTGAAGGGGCGGGTTTCCATCCGCTTCCTTCAACTCCCGGCGTTGCGCCAGGTTGATGCGGATGACGAGCAAGATGATCCCGCAGAACCCCAAGCCGAGGAGGATGAATAAGCCGGGCCCCAGCCCCTGAATTTTTCCGAGCGCGATCCTGAGGGTTTGGATTTGGAGGAACAGGAACAAAATCAAGGCCCCGATCATAGTGCAGTCCACCACCAGGTTTGATTTGGAGATCAGCCGGCTCAATGCCTGATCGCTTACGGGCTTGCGCAGTTTTTTTCTCCAATACTTCGGGTCTTGAACCAACTTGAATGAGATCAGGTAAATGAAGCAGACAAAGGCTTGCATAACCGGGAACATAACCAACGCCGGGGTTTTGGAACCGTATCGGTCCGGGAGGCCCTGTCCGTTGAAATGGACCGGCACCCGGCAGGGCAGTCGGTCCTGGTAATAAAGGCTCAAAGCCGCGGACACGGATATTAAGGCGATTACAATCAAGATCCGGTTTTTCATCCAACAACGGTTTTAGCTTTGGAACCTTTTCAGCCTTTTGACCTTGAGGCCTTTCCACCTTTGACCCTCAGCTTGCGCGTTGGGGGGTTTCCTTTTCAATGGTCAGGAACACCTTGCCGTTTTTGAAGATGCGGGCGTCACCGGTGCTTTCGGAGATCACGATGGCGATGGCATTGGTCAGGGCGGTGATCCCGGCGGCCGCGGCGTGGCGGGCGCCTAGTCCCTGGGGGAGGTTGGCGTCTTCAATGGAGGCGTTCAAGTATCTCCCGGCCGCGAGCACCACGCCGTCATCGCGGATGATGAAGGCTCCGTCCAGGGAGGAGAACTCTTTGATAGTTTCGCGGAGAGTGGGGTCCAGGATGTTCCGGTCTTCCTCCGGGTATCCCTGGAAGGGATTGAAGATCATCTGCCGGGAAAGTTGCATCACCCGCTCGGAATCCCCGAGCACGAAAATGGTTCCGAGGGGTTTTCCTTCCCGACCCTGGTTGGCGAGTTCCACCGAGATTTTGAGCAGTTCCCCGAACACCCCGGGGTGGACCGCGGCGGAGATGTTTTCGGCTTCCTTGGAACTGAGGATTTCAAACTCTTTCCCGATCTCCACGATCACCAGGGTGTCCAAGGTTTTAAATTCCCTGACCCCGCACACACAGACGATCCGGTCCCCGAGTTCCACGATCCCCTTGCTGATCCCGCTCATCACCGCCAGCTTGATCTTGCCGATCCGGCTGAACTTGATCTCCGGGATGGTCAGCAGGGTCGGATAGAGGCTCCGGGACTGCTCCTCGGCCTCCTTGGCGCTGATCACCACCTTTAAATCTTTACGCCGGCTGAGCGTTTCCGGAATCTGAAAATCGCGCGGGTCGTCCAGGATCAGGAACAGTGATTTGGCCGCCAGCTGAGTGGCGATCCGGCCGGCCGATTCCAGGACGGATTTATTGAACCGGGCCCGCTCCCTTTCCGCAGGATCAATCTTTTTGCGGGGCGCGGCCTTTTTCAAGGCCGCGGACGGAGTCGCCCCCGCGTTTTTTTTATCCAATTTATCCGGCATTATTATTTCACCCGCAAAATCATTTTATACGATGGCGGCCCCTTCCGATTTTTGTCGTTCCAAATATTTATCCAGGACCTGCCCGTTCTCTTTGTTCAGGCCGAGGAATTTTATCCCGAGCAGGTATTTCCCGCGTTTCGGATCCGGCTCGGCGCGGACGATTTCTCCGTCAACCTCCTTCGTCGCGAGGTCGTTGAAAATGGGCAGCCAGAGCCGAAGGCGCTGCCCAAGCTCCATCTTCTGGTCCGACTCCACCAGAATTCCGCTCTGGGAGATATTGCGGGAAAACCCGGTAAAGGTCAGGGGAGGAGCTTCTCCTTCCACCCGGAAATTCACCGCCAGCCTCCGGTGCAGGCGCTGGGGCACCCCCAGGAATTGAGCGGCCCGGGCCAGCACGGTTTCCGGGTTGATCGGCTTGGTCAGGTAGTCGCTGCAGCCGGCCTGGAAGCAGGCGTCAATGTCTTCTTTTTTGGTAGAAGTGGACACGATGATTACGGGGATGGAACTGGTCTGTTGATCGCTCTTGAGTTCCCGGCAGACCTGATCCCCACGGAAATCGGGCATCAGGTAATCAAGCAGGATTAAATCCGGACGCCGCTCCCGGGCGATCCGGATCGCGTTTTTGCCGGAATCCGCGGTCAGGACCAGACATCCGGCGCGTTGAAAAAAGGTTTCCTCCAATCTCAAAAACAGCTTCACATCGTCCACCAGAAGCACGGTTTTCTTTTCAATCATTTTCACCATTCCTTGGCCGATCAGGCTCAACCGGTTCCAACCATTAGCAATCCTTGCCTGTATTATTATACCGCAAAGCGGGCTGATTGGGAAATCCGGTTCCGGCCGGGGTTCCGATCAAAGAACCCGGAAGGCGTAATAGCCGATATATTTTTCACGCTGATACTGGATCCGGACCAGGTCGCCGGTTTTCAGTTTGGCCACCAGATCGTTGAAGCTTTTGGCGTTGCCGATTTCGGTCCCGTTGACTTCAATGATCAGGTCATTGGGTACCAGGATGTCCGCCAGGGGGCTTTGATCCGAAACCGACACCACCAGGGATCCCTTGGAAGTGTCATAATTGAGCGCCAAGGCTTTCTGCGGGGTCAGGTCGGTGACTTTTACCCCGATGATATTGCCCGGTTTCTGAACCGCGGTCTTGCTGACCTTCTCTGGTTCCGGCCTCATCTCCAGGGCGATGGCTCGCTCAATGACCTGGCCGGAGCGGAAGGTTTTAAAACCCACCTTGGACCCGGGTGCGAAGCCGGAGATCAGGCCGCGGAGTTGACTCTCGTTTTCCGCGGGCTTGCCCCCCACTTCCAGGATGATGTCTCCTTTTTCCAAGCCGCCTTTGTCCGCGGGGCTGTCCTTGGAAACCTGGGTGATCAGTACCCCTTTGGTTTCCTTCAGCCCGAAGCTCTCGGCCAGTTCCGGAGTCAAGTCCTGGATATTAACCCCCAGCCAGGAGCGGACCACTTTTCCGGTTTCCTTCAATTCCGGCAGGAGGGCCTTGACCAGCTTGATCGGGATTGAGAACCCCAGCCCGACATTCCCCATTGAGGGCGAGATGATGATTGAGTTGATCCCGACCACTTCCCCGCGCATATTCACCAGCGGGCCTCCGGAATTGCCCGGGTTGATGGACGCGTCGGTCTGGAGAAAATCGTCATAAGGACCGCCCAGATGGCGGGCCCGGGCGCTGACGATGCCGGCGGTGACCGTGTGGGGGAACTGGAAGGGGCTTCCGATCGCCATCACCCAGTCTCCGGCCACGACCTGGTCGGAGTCTCCCAGCACCACGGTGGGAAGGTTCTTGGCCTCAATCTTGATCAGGGCGATGTCCACCTTTTCGTCCGAGCCCACTTTCCTGGCGTCATATCTTTTCTTGTCCTTGTCGCCGATCTCCACCTTGATCACCTCCGCCCCTTCCACCACATGGTTGTTGGTGAGGATGTATCCGTCCGGGGTGAGGATGAAGCCGGAGCCCATCCCTTTTTCCTTGTGCGGGCCGGGTCCGAAGAAGAAGAAAAACTGCCCCGGCTCGAACTGGGAGGGATTGAAGGTCCGGGTGGTATAAACCGTGACCACGGCCGGAATAACTTTATCCGCGATCGGGGCGAAGCTGGGAGGGGAGTTAAAGACCACGGCCGGCTCTTTCGCGGCTTCCTGCCAGAAGACCCTGGGGCCCTGCGCCAGGGCTATGGATACCAAGAGAATACCGATTGCCGACAGAACCAGCAGGAACCCGTTTTGGGATATGCTTCTTCCCTTCATAATCAGATCTCCTTTGAGGCTTTGGTTAAATCCACATATTTGATTCTGAGTTCGAACAAAAGGTTGTTAAAAAGATCCTGTTCCTCTTTGGTCAGGTTGCCCCGGGTTTTTTCCTGCAGAATCCCGAGCAGGTCAATGGTCTGCTTGGCCAGCTCCGGGTTCCGATCCAGGTTCCCGCTGACCGGATCCGGAAGCAGGCCCAGGTGGATCAGCGCGGATGTATTCAACGAAATTAAAAACGAGGCAAAGGTCATTTCGGGAAATGAAAATTTCTCCGGCCCGGACCCCACCTTCGCTTCCGGCCCGGGAGCGGCGGCTGATTTTACCGGTTGTTCCGACTGGACCCGGCGGTCGGTCACCCGGAATCCCTTTTTGTCTTCCTCGTCCATTTTCCCCTCCGATTTTTAGAAGAGATTTAACTGAAACAGGTCTCCCATCGCCACCGCTAGATAGACGGCCAGATAAATCAACAGAACCGCCGACCAGAACAGGTCTTTATTCATCTTTCTTTCAGGATTCTTTTTCTTCCGGATCGGATTCGGCTTTCCCCACCATCTTGTTGATCAGACCCTTGGGAAGGAGTTCTTCCAGCGTAGATTCCTCATACTTGCCCTCCAGGTCTTCCAGTTGCCTGAGAAAAGACTGGTAATCTTTTTCCGTGATTTCTCCGCACTGAAGAAACCGCTCCAGCACCCTTAAATCAAATTTCCAGTTCTCCATCAATCCTCCTCCTGAAGCTCAATCATTCTTTTTTAGACAGAAACACGCCGGGGTCCGGCGGTATTTTTCCCGCCAGATCAAAATTAAACCAGATCAACTGGTCCGGCCCCGGGAGATAAGCATAGCATTTTGCCTTACCCGCCTCCCAGTTCCCGACCCAGACTTCCAGAAATAATTGACCGCCGCTGTAAAACCTGAGCTTCGCCCGGGGCGGCTGAAGACCGTATCTCTCAAAATTGATCGGCCGCTCGGTTAGATACCCCAGATAGTCGCTGATCACAAACGGCTCGGTCACCCAATAGGTCTTGCGAGCCTCGAATTTCTTTTCCCGGTCCCCCCCGACGGCCCAGAAACCTTGATCCTGCTTTACCAGCTTAAAGTCTCTCCCGTCGGCGAAGCTGATTTCAATCTGATCCATTTTTACCAGATCGTTTTCCAAAAGCAGCTTATGAGTCCTGAAATCGCTTCCGAGTATTTCCAGGATCGGCGGCTTCTGGAATCCCAGGAGTTTAAATCTTTTTTCCTGCATCAGGTAGATCAGGCCGTCTCTTTCATTACCCACCAGGACTTTTTCCGTATGGTCGGAATAGGTGATTTCAAAATAGGCGCGGGGCGGATCCAAACCCCATTGCTTAAGCTCTTTCGGGTCCAGGTCCTGCATCTTGTCCGCGATCGCGGCCCCTCCCATCCAGGCCAGGATAGCCTCCACCTGACCGCCGTCATTGTGGCTGCCGGAGGGATCGAGCGCAAGCCATTCCGGCCCCTGGCTGGTGCTTTGCTTGACCACGGTCCTGGTCTCGGGGACCAAAAGTTTTTTTCTCAATTCCGGATCCTTAACCACGATTTTAAATTCCCGGGCCAGGTCGGCCTGGATCCCGCCCAGCCTGCGGAAGCGCAGTTCCTGGAAGCCCATCACGATAAACATCCGGATTTTGGGCTCGGTCAGAAAAATCTCCGGCTCGTCCTCATACCAGGCATAGAGGGCGTTGTATGCCGGGTTCACCCCTCCGATCCGGAGGATTTTTTTCTCCGTCTGGTTTTTAAATTCAAAAGTCAGGGTGGCCAGGGGCGGATTCAGGCCGTATTGAGAAAGGTTTTCCTTCTCGGCCTGGATCACAATCCTTTTTCTGGTCAACTGGGGAAGGACCTCCGCCAACCCTCCGAAGAAAAGGATATCCGGGATATCCTTTTCCGGCTTTTCGATCAGCCACATCCCGTCTTGGTTCCGGCGGAACCGGACCGTTCCTTTGGCATTTTTCAGTTCAAAGGCTTGTGCCTGATCCAGATCAATCACCTGCGAATTGACCGCGGTTTCCGTCCGGAGTCGGGGGATCTGCTCCGGTTTCTTCCAGAAAAAGGCAAGATATGACAGAACCGCGATCGCAGCCAAGCCGGCCGCGACCCCCCCCCACCGCTTCATTCTATTTCCTCCTCCACCAGAGCGCCAGGCCGATCACGCAGAGTATTTCCGGAATGATCAGCACCGAACTGTAGAAGATAATCCGGGTCTGCCCGGCAGTGATAAAAATCCGGCTGGGCTTGCGGGTATGGGGCACGATAAACGCCTGCGACTGCTCGCCCGCGGCCCAGTTGAACAGGTTGATCGCCAGTAGATAATTGGAATAAACATCCAGGGCCAGGTTGCGCATAAAAAAGGTGCTGCCCACCACCGCAATCCGGATCTGGGCGCCTTTAAAGTTTTCCTCCCAGGCCTGCGGCTGAATCCTCTCCTGGTAGCTGGCCGCCAGCAACAACGGCCCTTTGTGGTCCGCCGGGTCCTGGCGCGCGCGTCCGTATTTAAACAGGGTTTCCAGGTCGGTCTCCTCATAGCTGGTGGCGGAACTGTAAACCAGGGGGGTCCATTTCCCGGGCCGCTCCGCTCCGCCCATGATTTTCAGCGGCCGGACCCGGGGAAAGGCCGCCAGTTTTCCTTTCAAGGTCTTAGTGATCTCGGATTGTTGGTCAAAATTGTTCGCCACCGGAGCCAGACCCATCGCGTCCATCCCGACCAGGTATTGCACCTGGTCAATCACGATTCCGGGCAAAGGCTCGATCCCGTATCCGATCAACATATTTTCCAGGTTGCTGAACACGCCGGGGTCCAAAAGGAATACCGCGTCGCCGCCTTTGCCCAGGTAATGATCAATCGCCTCCACTTCCCCCGGCTGGTAAGGCATCCGGGGGCCGGCGATCACGATCAGGCACGCCTCCGGCGGGATTCCCTGGCTGGTAATCTGGAGTTTTTTTACCTGGAAGTTCTCGTCTTCCAGAAACTTCTTGAACATAGACAAGCCGCCTTTATCTTCCGTCTCCGGGTCGGCCTCGCCATGGCCGGTGATGAAATAAATCACCCAGCTGGTTTTGCGGGACACCCGGAGCAGGGAGTTGGTGATCCGGTCTTCCTGGGGCTCGGTGATCCGGGTTTGCTGTCCCTGGTAATCAAAAACGATCGTGCCGTAAGTATTGATCCCTTTGGCCTCGGCCAGCTCCGGGTGTCGGTCCGGGTCAATAATCTCCAGCTTGACCTTCTTGCTCTCGCCCTGGTAAAGCTTGAGCAATTGTCGGCCCTGGTCAAATCCCTCGGACGGGAAATAAGCCGTGATCTTGACTTCGCCCGGAAGGTTCTTGAGGATTTTCTTGGTCGGCTCGGACAGGGCGAACAGCCGGTCCCGGGTCACATCCATCATCAGGTCGCGCTGATAACTGATCAGGCCGATCAGGAACACGATCACGGCCAGGATCATCATTTGCAGGATCGCCCCGCTGTAGGCCCGGCCGGCGCGCTTGCGGAAATAGTCCAGGAACCCGGCCAGGTTGCTGAGCAGGCCGATCAGGACCAGGCCTCCCCCGACCACCAGATGGGCGTTGATAAAAAGATTGGTCTTCTGCCCGATTAACAGGGCCAAGAACCCGATCCCCAAAACCACCAGTCCGATCAAACCCAGGATCTGCGTAAACTTCTTCATCGCTTTCCCTCGCTTAACTCCATCGGGCGCTTTCCGCGTTTATCCTCGAAGCGAACAAAAAGAAAATAATGATCAAGAGGAAAAATACCGGGTCGGTGAGCTGGATCCGGCCGGCCACGATATGGCTGTAATGCTCGAACAGGGACAACTGCCGGAGCAACTCCCCCAGGTCCAACTGGCGGGAAAATATGGAGACCACTCCCACGGACCGGGCCGCCAGCCCGACGGAAAAAAACAACAGCCCAATTACCGCGCACACGAAAAAGGCGATGATCTGGTTCTCGGTTAAAGAGGACGCGAAAATTCCGATTGCGGCCAGACTGAAGGCGACCAGGAACAGCCCCAGGTATCCGGACAACACCGTGCCGAGATCGGGTTCGGAACCGTAATACAGGATCAGGCTCATATAAACCCCGACCGGGATCAGCATCAGGAACAGGAGCACCACCGAGGCCAGGTATTTCCCGAGCACCACCTGTCCCATCCGGATCGGCGCCGTAAGCAGCAACTCCTCGGTCTTCAGCTTCTTCTCCTCGGAAAACAGCCGCATGGTGACCCCGGGGACCAGGATGATCAGGAACAGGCTGAGGTTCTTGTAGAGCGGCCCCATAATGTCATCCGCAATGGTCCATTCCCGCATAATCTGGCCCTTGACCATATACCCGGACACAATGTTGGTTATGCGCAGAAAATAATTAAGCAGTTGGTAAAACAGCCAGCCGCTGATCGCGGTGAACCCGGTCAAAACCACATAGGCCACCGGGGATAAAAAGTATCCCTTTAACTCCTTCCAGAAAATCGCGCCGATCACTCGCATCGCTTCTTCTCCAATTCCTCAGCCCCGATCAATTTTAAAAAGGCCTGCTCCAGATCCTGTCCGCGGGTGAACTCCTCCAGCCTGGCGTCCGCGGCGATCCGTCCCTGGTGAATGACGATCACCCGCTCGCAGGTCAGGGCCACTTCCGGCAGGATGTGGGTGCTCAGGATGATGGTATGAGACCCGGCCAGGCTCTTGATCAGCGACCGGATCTCCGCGTTCTGTTTCGGGTCCAGACCGATGGTGGGCTCGTCCAGGACCAGCAGTTCCGGGTTATGGATCAAGGCTTGGGCCAACCCCACCCTCTGGCGGAATCCCTTGGAGAGATGACCGATCATCCGGTCAATGACCTCATCCAGCGAGCAGGTATGCGCCACCCGCTCAATCCCCTCCCGGGCCTGCTTCCGGTCCAGCCCGCGCAGCCTCCCGACAAAACCCAGGTACGACCGAACCGTCATCTCATTATAAAGCGGCGGATGCTCCGGAAGATAGCCGATCTTCTTCCGAACTTCCATTGACCGGCTCTCCACATCGAACCCCGCGATCCTCGCCTTCCCGGATGTGGCCGGCATATAGCAGACCAGGATCCGCATAGTGGTAGTCTTGCCCGAGCCGTTGGGTCCCAGGAACCCCACAATCTCGCCCTTGCCGATCTTGAAGGAGATGTCTTCTATCCCCCGAACCTCGCCGTAGTATTTGGTCAAATGTTCAACTTCTATCATTCCCCCGACTCCTTTAAGGAAGGGGGCAAGCCCTGCCCCCAGATTCTCTAAAAATTCTCCTCGCTTAGACCATTCCACGGTCCCTTTGGTTTCCTTTTATCGGCCGGACCGGAAATTAAACGGCCCAGCCTTGGGTATCCCCCGGCTGCCGCCAATCAATCCTTGTCCTGGATATCCTGGGAGTCAGGTCCGGTCAGCGTCATCAGGATTGATCCCGCCACCATCACCAGGCCGGCAATGATAAACAAATACCCCGGCCCCGTCTTCAGCGCCAGTTTGAAATCATCGAGCCACCTGCCCTGGACCAGGAGGGAAATACAGCCGGCAATGCTAATCAGACTCCCAATGCCGATCCCCGATATTTTTTTCCCGCTTGACATCCCAATCAAAAGATAACAGAATCATTGCCCGAAATCAACCGGGCAATCCATCAAAGCCGCGGCCGGTAATTTTACCGGGGAGCCTTGGCGGATTTCATCTGCGGAGAAGGACCTGCCCGGGTAGCAAAATTTGCTTCGGGCAACGGCCTCAAATAATTCAGGGAGGGATTGATGATCGGGTTTGATAATGAAAAATATCTGCGGGTGCAGGCCGAGGCGATTGTTAAAAGGATTGAGATGTTTCAGGGAAAGCTCTATCTGGAGTTCGGGGGCAAGCTGATCCAGGATCAGCACGCGGCCCGGGTGCTTCCCGGCTATGATCCCAATTGCAAGATCAAGTTGCTGCAAAGACTGAAGGAGATGGTGGAGATCGTTTATTGCATCTGCGCCGGGGATATTGAAAAAGGACGGATCCGGGGCGATTTCGGCCTGACCTATGACACCGCCACGCTCAAGACCTTTGACGACCTGGAGGATTTCGGGTTTTCCATCAATACCGTGATCATGAACCGCTACCACGGAGAGAGGAGCGCGAACCGGTTCATTGATTTTCTCAAGATGCGCGGGATCCGGGTTTATACCCAGCCCGAAATTGAGGGGTATCCCGCGGATGTGGAAAAGATTGTCAGCCCGGACGGGTACGGCCGGAACCCGTTTGTGGAAACCAACAAGCCGCTGGTGATTGTTACCGGCGCCGGACCGGGCAGCGGCAAGATGTCCACCTGCCTCTCCCAGGTTTATCATCATCATCTTCACGGACAGAGCGCCGGGTTCGCCAAATTTGAAACCTTCCCGATCTGGAACCTGCCGCTCAAGCATCCGGTCAATGTCGCCTACGAAGCGGCCACCGCTGATCTCCAGGACAAGAATATGGTGGACCCGTTCCACCTTGCGGCCTACGGGGTCACCTCAATCAATTACAACCGGGACATAGAAAACTTCAGCATTATGGAAAAAATCATCAAGCGGGTCAGCGACCCGAGTTCGCCGATGTTATCTTACCGCTCGCCCACGGATATGGGGGTAAACCGGGCCAAGGAAGGGATCGTGAATGATGAAGCGGTGAGCCGGGCGGCAAAGCAGGAGATCATCCGCAGGTATTTCCGCTACGCCTGGGAATTGAAGCAGGGGCTGGAGAAAAAGGAAACCGTGGAGATTTTGGAAAGGTTGATGCAGGAAATGGGAGTGAAGCCCGCGGACCGGCCGGTGGTGCCGGCCGCAAGAGAGGCGGCGAGCCAGGCCCAAACCCTGGGCAAGGGAAACCGCGGCGTGTATTGCGGAGCCGCGATCCAGCTCCGGGATGACAGCGTCGTTACCGGGATCAATACCCCGCTTATGCACGCGGAATCCGCCGCGATCCTGAACGCGGTCAAGAAAATGGCCGGCATTCCGCGCGAGATAGACCTGCTCTCCGAGTCTCTGATCAAAAATATCGCCCGGATGAAAAAGGATATTCTGGGTTCCAAGACCGAAAGCCTGAATGTGGAAGAAGTCTTGATCGCCCTGTCCATCAGCGCGGCCAACAGCCCGGCCAGCGAGGTCTGCCTGCGCAAGCTGGAACAATTGGCCGGAGGCGAGTTTCATTGCACCCATATCATCAGCAAGGGCGACGAGAACGGACTGCGCAAGCTAAGGCTCAATGTCACCACCGACGCCCTGCCCACCTCGCGCGGGTTCTATTACTGAGATGGGGAGCGGGATGGCGGCGCGGGCATCCGGCCTGCGATATTTTATTTCCGGGCCTTGAGGTTCTGGTCCAGGAACTGGAGCATCCGCTCGCAGCCTTTCTGGCCGCGCTCGTCCCAGAAGTAATTCAGGAACGCGTGTCCCTGTCCCGGAAATACCCAGAGCTCAATCGGGTTGCCGGCCGCTTTCACCGCCTCCACATAATGCTTATTCTCTCCCCGAAGCGGGTCCTCGCTTCCCACCAGCACCAGTTGCGGAGGCATGTCCTTCCTGATGTTGAGCGCGGGCGAGAGCAGCCGATATCGCTCCGGGTCTTGCTGATAGCTCTCTCCCAGATAGGACTTGGCGATGGCGGGGGAGATTTTGTTCAGTTCCACGAAATCAAACACCCCGTAAGTCGGGATCGCGCAGGTGACCGAAAGGTCGGTCTTGCCGTTGCCTGAGTAGCTCGGCTTGAATTGGGGGTTCCCGGCCTGGGTCAGAAGCATCGCGGTCAGATGCCCGCCGGCGCTGTCTCCGGTCACCGCGATCCGGCCCGGGTCGCCGTTGTATTCCGCGGCGTGTTCCTTGACCCAGATCAATGCCCCCATACAATCCTCCACAATCTGCTCCAGCTTCACCTTGGGCAAGACCCGGTAGTTGATGTTAAAAACCACATAGCCCTGGTTGGTGAGGTGGCGAGCCATCCCCTCCATAACTGTGTTGGTATGCAGGGTCCAGCCCCCGCCGTGGATGATCATCAGCGCCGGGAACGGGCCTTTGCCCTCGGGCGCCGAGATGTCCATCGTGAGCGTGGTCCCGTCCACAACCGTCCATTGAATCTGGTCCCAATAATGCGCCACCTGCTCCACCGGATGCTCGGCCACATATTTGTTTTCGCGCAGGATGGAATGCTCCCGCGACTCGCATCCGATCAAAGACAAAATCTGGCAGATAAAAACAAACCCGATAATTTTTGAAATCCTTCTTTTCATCTTTCTCTTCGCTCCTTTGGGATCTTGATTGAAAAATTCATAACCCATAATTCATAATCCTAAATGGCTTCTATCGTTGACGGCGGCTTGCAAGTAATATTGTATGTAACGCTCACCACTCCCTTGACCTCAGTCGTGATCCTGGCCGACAATCGCTCCAGAATCGGATACGGAATTCTGGTCGGCTTCGCAGTCACCGCATCCCTGCTCTCCCAGCATCTGACCTCAATCTGCAACCCGAAATCCCTCTTCCCGTCCCTAACCCCGGTCACCTTGTCCTTATGCAAAATCGCCAGATACTGAAACGCGCCACTGTTCTTAAGCGCGTCCTCAACCAGCCTGGTCGCCTGGCGCACAATCTCAATCCGCTCCGGAGTAACCTCGCCGATCACCCGGGCCGCCAGCGCCGGTCCCGGAAACGGAGGCCGGCTCCAGATTTCCCCGGGCAAGCCCAGCGCCTTCCCGATCGCGCGCACCGCGGGTTTCCTCAATGCCACCAGCGGCTCAATCAGCTTGTATCCGTATAACTTTTTGGTGTCTATCCCCAGTTGCTCCAAAATATTGTGCTGCCGCTTCACCCCCGCCAGCGTCTCTTCAATGTCCGTGTAATTGGTCCCCTGAAGCAAAAATTTCGCCCCGCTCCTTTTCACCAGCGGACCGAAAACCGTCTTGTAAAAAGTCTGAGTGATCGCCTCCCGTTTTTCCTCCGGATCGTCAATCCCCTTCAAGGCCCGGAAAAATTCAGGGCGCGCGTCCAGAACTTCCACCCGCACCCCCAGCTTCTTGAAAACGCCCACAATGTATTTCGCCTCGCCCTCTCGCATAATGCCGTTTTCAATGAAATATGATTTCAGCCGCTTGCCCAAAGCCAGGTGCGCGAGCAAGGTGACCGCCGACGAATCCACTCCGCCGGAAAGGGCGTTGACCGCCAGACCCCCTCCGACCATATCGGAAATTTGCGCCACTTGCCCCCGGATAAAATTTTTCACATCCAGCCTCGCCAGCGTGATCTCCTTTATCTTCATCTTTCTCTCCTCCTTCGTGGCGCGGACACTCTTGTCCGCGCACTGCTTTGAATGTGCGAGCGCCTTTAGGCGCGATACCGATTGTAATTTGCGAGCGGTATTCCGCGAGTCCCGCGTATTTCGCGGGATGCGAGCGACTTTAGTCGCGATGGTCGCAAGTCTAGCAAACCCCTTTTGCCTTGTCAATTTTCAGAATTCCAATGTACGGGCGTTCCGGTGGAACGCCCTCGGAGGCGCATCCAGCCTTCGTAGCCGAAGCTACTACGGCGGAGTAGGCAAGGTCGCAAAGCAATTCAATCTGGATTTATCCGCAGATGGACGCAGATAAACGCAGATGAGGACGGCTGAAGCCGGCGATGAATACTATCTGCTTTCCGAGAGCTTGATCTCAAGCTTCTTGCCCATGGCCGCGGCAAACCGCTCAAGCGTGGAAAGTTTGATGTCCTCCGCGTGGTTCTCAATCCGCGAAATCGCGGTCTTCTTGGTCTTCAGCCGGCGCGCCAACTGTTCCTGGCTCAGTCCCGCCGCTTCCCTTTCCATCCGGAGCATCACTCCGATTTTCAGGCGCTGGTATCCCGCCTCGTAATCCTTGGCAAACTTAGCGTCCCGCCGCTTTCTTCCCGCAATATACTTTTTCAGATCACTCATCTCTCTTCCTCCGTTCCAGAAAATCCCTCCGGCAAGACTCCGCCTTTTGAATTTCCGCTTTGGGGGTCTTCTGACTTTTTTTCATGAACCCGTGGGTCAACACGATAATCGAATTCCCAGCGAAAAAACACAAGATCCGGTATGCGTTCGAGCCGAATCTCACCCGGCATTCCCAAATCTGATCCGAGCCCGCCAGCTTTTTGAAGAACTGCGAGGGGACCATTGGCAAATCCTCCAGCAGTTTTAGCGTCCAGGTCACTTTGCGGGCTGCGCCGCTCTCGAGGGAATCAAGGAATTCCTCGACCGGGCATTTGCCCTCCGCCGTCCGGTAGAAAATGACCGTCCTCGGCATTTCCCTATGTTAACATGCCGGTTAACTAAAGTCAAGAGCACGGGGAAAAATATTTTTCCGGGGTCCGGACCCTCTGGTCTGCGACAAAGAAAAGGTTTTCACCGAAGAGTCGCATCCTCCTCCGCCAAGGCTACGGAGGACAAGAAGGCGCAAAGGTCGCAAAGGTTTTTTCTTTTTTGGGGCGCGGACATCCCGACTTAAAGCGGGATCTGCGACAAATAAGCAGTTTTCAGCGCTTCAGATCACTCATCGCCCTTAGTCATGGTTTGAATGGGCACCCGATAAAAGTCGGTTCATTCATCTACCCTTTATGGACCCGTCCCTATAATCACCCTCCCCTTGTTCTCCTCTCCGGCACTCGCTCGGCAATTGATTGTGATCGGGAGAAACCCAAGCCTAAACGCGCATCGGCCCTATTTGTAAGGATTGATGATTATGGGATTAAGCTTAAGATTGAACTTCCTTAAAGCCTCCTCGTCCAAAAGCCCTTCCTGCATTGTCTTCTCATAGGTGGCCCTGTCCACATTGCACTTCAGCACCACAGATTCCCGCATATTGAGATATTCATCCGGCACATCAGCCTTTATCTCAATAAAAACCTTAACAATTTCCGGATGCGCAAACACTGTTTTGAGAATTTTCAGGCAAGGACTCGCCAATTCCGATAGGTTATATTTGAATACATCCTGGGCTAGAGGAGGGAACTTTGGCTGAGCTACCACACCCACAACCATGAAGAGTCCCCATAGCGTGACCTCCTCATTCATAAGCGGGGGATTATTCCCTTGGACTTCTTTTTGTAGTATGATAAATAAGTTCTGGTCATCGGGGGGAATATAGCCATCCACCACTTCAACGACTTTAGGCGTTATCCCCAATTTTAGGGCAACCACTTCACGGGCTTTGTCAGCATCCAGTTCGGCTAATTTCTCATCATGAGTGGCATAAAAGATCCTGTTTTTGAAATCTGGGCCAAGCTTTTTCTGGGCTTCTCTCAAGACCATTTCCTCTTGAACAAGCTCCGGAATGACCTTTGCAATTCTAGCATCCGCCAATTGATTGCCCAACGTCACGGACTTTTTTCCAGATAGATAAAGCTTCAATTGCTCGTCACTCGCAGTTTTAATTACTTCTCTGACGATAGTTTTGGTATCCGGAAGAGAACGGGGGGCGGCACCTAATTTATCAAATGCGCTCATGTTCTTAAGGTCTGCCTCGGTAATTTCATGGTCAAGCGCAATTACGCAAATCGCATGCTGAAATATCGCTTCATCATATGCCTCCTTGCCAACTTTGGCCTCTTCAGCGGTAAGGGCCTTCTC
>CAIYYW010000395.1 GCA_903930515.1 uncultured delta proteobacterium
CGGATTTTCAGTCCGCTGCTCTACCTACTGAGCTACCTGGCCACCGCTAGGTGGAAGATATTATATTGATCCGGCTGGATTAGTCAAGGATTGGGGCGGATAAAACCATCGGGCTTAAGCCTGCTTTTTCTTCCTGCCGATCTCATAGGCTTTTCCGACCGGTTTTCCGATCCGGTAATATTTTTTGTCCGAGCTGGAATAGATCAGCGGGTCAATCTTTATGGTGTCCGGCTGGCCGTTGGTCAGATATTTATCCTCCGCGTAAACCGCCTTGATCTCTCCCAGAAAGATTTCCGCTTCGCCATATTTGAGGGTCTTGACCAGCTTACATTCCAAATTGACCGGGCATTCTTCAATCATCGGCGCGGTTTTAAGCCCGCCGTAAAAGACCTTGAAGATTTTGGATTTGTCCGTTTTCCTTCCGGAATACAACCCGCAAAAGTCCGTGACCTTCGCCATTTTCGCGGAGGGAATATTGACGCTGAAGGTCTTGTGCCGGCGGATGCCCCGGTTGGTGTAATGCCCGAAATATGACGCCACCGCGACCATCGGCGGGTCCCAACTGATGATCCCGCAATTGGCAATGGTATTAAAATTCGGCTTGCCCATCACCCGCGCCCCCACTAAAACCGCGGGCTTGGGATACATCAAGGGCTTGGGCGCCAGTTTTTTCTTGATCAACTTTTTCCTCCCCATAAAGCTTATGGCCGGATTTTAGCCGATCCCGATTTTTTCCGCCACCCACAATCGGGTAAAATCAACAGATGCCGGAAAAGATTCGGGAACAAATTTATTTATTGCCCGGCCTGAACCGCGGTAAATATCCGTATTGCCATTCGCTGTTGGTGGAAGACGAATTGACCGTCCTGATTGATCCGGCCTCGGACCCGGAAGAACTGAAGAAAATCGCGGCGCGAAAAAAGGTTGACGCGATCATCTTGAGCCACTACCACGAAGACCATTTCTGGTTCAGCTATCTGTTCCCGCAAGCGGAACTCTGGACGCCGGAGCCGGATGCCCCGGCGCTGGAATCGCTGGACCGGCTGCTGGATGAATACCGGATGCAGGGGGAGCGGAGGGAAATCTGGCGGAAGATTTTGATTGAGCAGTATCACTATCAGGCTCGGCCGGTATCCCGGAGGTTGAAAGAAGGGGATCGGATCAGTTTGGGGAAAATGAACATCGTTGTGCTCCATACCCCCGGCCACACCCCCGGTCATTGCTGTTTTCATTTCCCGGACCAGGGTTTGATTTACCTCGCGGACATTGATCTGAGCCGGTTCGGGCCTTGGTATGGAGACCGGGGCTCGGACATTGATCAGACCATTAAATCGGTGAAGCGGATGGCCGGTTTGATTGATCAAACCTGGATCGCAAGCCACGAGCAGGCGGTCTTTGAGGGCAACATTGAAAAAGAGGCGCAGCAATACCTGTCCGTGATCAAGCAGAGGGAAGATCAACTTTGCGCCCTTTTGAAAGAGCCGAAGACGATTGAAGAGATCGTGGCGGCCCGGATCATTTATAAAAAGCCCCGGGAGCCCAAGGACTTTTATGAGTTCGGCGAATGGTCTATGATCACCAAACATCTGGAGCGGCTGCTCAAATCCGGACAGATCGTCCGGGAGTCGGGAAAATATCTTTTTGCCCGCTCATTGTCAGCCTGATTTTTAATGATAAAATCGGGAGTAATGAAGGTCACCATTTTAGGGTCGGCGACCAGCACCGGGGTGCCGGTGGTGGGATGCGGGTGCAATGTCTGCTTGTCCGGGAATCCGAGGAACAAGCGGACCCGCACTTCGGCGCTGGTGGAGGTTGAGGGGAAGAACATTTTGATTGACACTCCGCCGGATTTGCACCAGCAGGCTATCGCCAACCGGGTGGAAAAAATAGATGCGGTGATTTACACCCACGCCCACGCCGACCATATTTTCGGCCTGGATGAGCTGAGGATTTTCAATTTTCTTCAAGAAGGCCCGATCCCGATTTACGGAGGGGAAAAGACCATAGACCGGATTAAAAAAATCTTTGACTACATCTGGGATTCGGAAGTCTCTATGGGAGGGGGCAAGCCGATGATCAACGCTCATCCCATCCAGGGAGAATTTGACCTGTTCGGCATCAAAATCCAGCCGATTGAAATCCTGCACGGGGCGCAGATTATTTATGGATACCGGATCCGTGATTTCGCTTACCTGACCGACTGCAGCGGGATTCCGGATTCCAGCCGGAAATACCTCTCCGGCCTCCAGGCCCTGGTCCTGGGTGCGCTCCGCTTCCGGCCTCACCCCACGCACTTTTGTTTCAGCCAAGCGGTGTCGGAAATCCAAAGGATTCAGCCCGGCCGAGGCCTGCTCACCCATCTCAGTCATTGCTTTGACGCGGAGGAAGAGGATTACTTTCTTTCCCATAATGTGGAATTGGCTTATGATGGCATGGAGATAGCGCTTTAGGGACGATAAATGCGGAAGATTTTAATCGTAGATGGAGATTACGAATTCACCCGGATGGTGATTTCCTTCCTGGAAAACGGCGAGTTTGAAGTGGCCGGCGCCAACAACCTGGCGGAGGCCAGGGCGGAAATTGCCCGCTTCAACCCGGACTTGGTGCTCTTAAGCCGGGAGCTGATCGGCGAGTCCGGCAATTTAGTTCCGGACGGATTGGACCTGCTTAAGGAAATGAAGACGCATTCTCGCTGGAAAAAGATTCCGGTGATTTTTATGGTGAGCAGCGCGGACGGGGGGGATTTGGAAAAACTGCGGAGGCTCAAGCACAAGGCCGACGATTACACCCGGAAGCCGCTGGAAGACAATGACCTTTTGCGAAGGATTGAGAACCTGATCGGGTTTGATCCGGAGGAAACCAATACCACTTTACGGAGGGAACGGGACCAATTCGTTCAGACCAAGGGCGCTCCGGCCGGCGCCAACCCACAATTGCAATCGGTCGCGGAGAAGGAGCTCCAGGAACTGTTCGGGAGGCTGGGGGAAGAGTCGGCCGGGCCGGACCGGGAAATAGATTTCGCGACCAATGTTGCTGAATTTTCCATAGAACAATTGAGGAACGAGCTGGAATTTATTCAGGCCCAGGTGCGGGACAAGGATAAGCAGCGCCAGGGGATGCGGGAGAAGTGGAAACGGGCGGGCCAAACCCTGAAAGAGCATATCCTCCGGCTGGAACGCGAGCGGGGGGATTTGCAGGAAAAGCTGAACCGTTCCGAGGCCGCGGGGGAAGGGTTGTCCCGTCAAAACCAGGAGTTGCTTTCGCTTTTGGGCCGGGCCCGTGATTTTATTTCCAGCCTGGAAAAGCTCACGGAAAAATGGGACCAGGAGAGGGATTCTGCTCAGGACCTGATCCTTCAACTGGAGCGGCTCAGGAAAAAGTAGCCCCGGTTTGAACAATGCCCTAATCCCGCTAAACTAATAATTTAAGAAACTATGCAAGGAGCGCAAGATGAATAAGAGGATCGGAGTTATTATTGTCGGTCTCGCGGCCTGCCTGATGGTTTTGGCGGGGTGCAAGAATAAAGAGGATGAAAATATTTATTACCGGGTGGGCAAGAGCCAGATCAGCAAGGACGATGTTACCCGAATCTGGATGAGCCTTCCGGACGAGATGAAGATGCAATATATGAGCAAGGCCGGCCGTCAGGAGTTGCTCAACAGCCTGGTCTCGCTGGAGCTTTTGTATCAGGAAGCCTTGCGACAGAAGCTGGACCAGGACACCATGACCAAGTTCAAGATTGAGCGGTTGGGGAAAAACCTTCTGGCCCAGGCGGTGGTGGAGCGGGCGCTGAATATGGAAGATATGCTGCTCTATTTCCAGGAGAATTATGCCCACCTGGACGCGCTCCAATTCCAGACCCGCGAGCAGGCCCAAACGGTCTATGCGCAATTGTCCCAGGGCGCGGACTTTGACATCCTCAAGTCGCGGCTTGACCCGAAAAGGAAAGACCGGGATATGGGGTATCTTAACCGCGACGACCTGATCGAGCGGTATGGGAGCGATGTTTCTTCCGCGGTGTTCGGCCTGGGCAAGGACCGGAAATTCACCGAGCCGGTGAAGACCGGGGAGGGCTTTAGCATTTTTTATGCGCGGGAAAAGCCCGGGAACCTTGACCCGCAGGGATTTGAGTCGGTCCGGAACCAGATCGTTTCCCGCAAGCAGGAAGAGGTTTACCGGGGACTGGTCAACGACCTGAAGAACCGGATCCCGGTCAAAAACAACCAGAAAAATATTGACCAGTTCATCCAGGTGGGAACGGACTGGGAAAAAGCCCGAGAGGCTGCGCCCGAGAACAAACCGGGCGTGATCCCCGGCACGACCACTCCTCTATCAGGCCAGACCGCTCCGGGGCCAGCTCCTTCCGCAACCGTGTCGCCCTTGCCCGGGGCGACCCTGGTCCCGCTTCCCGGGGCGACCCAGAAATAAAACGATGAGCTCCCCGCGAGTTCTGATCGTCCTCTTGGGCCTGATCCTGAGCGCCGGCTGCTCTAGCGGACATTCGGGCAAAACCGAGGCGGTGGCCCAAGTGAACCGGCACCCGATTTACCTGGCGGACTATCAGGAGAACCTGGATAAAAACTGGAAACCGGAAGCGGGGAGCGGGGTTGAGGAGCTGGGTTTTCAGCTCAAGCTAAAATGCCTGGAAGAAATGATTGAGCAGGAGTTGATTGCGCAGGAAGCCGATCGGATAGGGATTCAGGTGAGCGGGCAGGAACTGGATACGGAACTGGCCGGGCTGATTGATTTAAAAAATCCGGCGCTGGCCAAAAGCCTGAGCGATCAAGGGATCAGCCAGGAGCAATGGAAGGCCGAGGTGGGGAGGGACCTCCGGATCCGCAAGACCCTGGACACGGTTATGCTCTACCAGGTCTATCTCCCGGAACCGGAGTTGACGAAATATTATGAGCAAAATCCTAAAAGCATGTTCCGGCCTGAGCGGGTGTATGCCCGGCAGATTTTGCTCACTGACCAGAATCAGGTTCAGGAAGTCCTGGGACTGTTGGCCGCGGGAGCGGATTTCAAGGAATTGGCCAGGAAATACTCGATCAGCCCGGAAGCCGACCGGGGCGGAGAGCTGGGCTGGGTGGAGCGCGAACAGTTGCCGGTTTTTTTGGAGCAGGTCCTTTTCAATATGGCGCCGGGAACCGTTTCCAAGCCGATCCAGTCCCCCTTCGGCTATCATCTGCTGATGGTGGAGGTGAAGGACCAGGCGCGGCAACTGGCTTTTGAAGAGGCCCGGGATCAGATCCGGAAGACCCTGGAGCAGGAGAAGAAAGAGGAACTATATCGGCATTGGATTCAGGGGTTGTGGAAAAAAAGCCGGATTAAAATCAACTATCAATTGCTTTGAGTCAGGGGAGGTCGGGAATGATCAAGAAGATCGGATTACTAATTTTATCCGCGGCGCTGCTCGCGGGAATATCGGCCCGGGCGGAGTTGGCGGACCGGATCGTGGCGGTGGTGGGAAACCAGGTGCTCACCCAGAGCGAGCTGGACCAGGCCTATTCCAAAGACCTGTTGGGGATTTTAAAATCGGAAACCGGGGCGGCCGTTCCAATCTCCAGGCGCGACTACCTGGAAAAAATGATTGAAAAAATGCTGATTGACCAGGAGGTCAAGAAGGAAGGCATTTCCGTATCCGTCCTGGAAGTGGAGCAGGCCATAGATAAAAAGAGCCAGGAACTTGGGATGAGCCAGATGGATTTCCTGCAAGCGCTCCGCAGCCAGGGCCTGACCATGGACCAATATCGGGATAAAGTGAAGGAAAACCTGGTGCTGGGTAAATTGATTTCCAAGGAAGTCCGGTCGGAGATTGAAGTCAGCGACCAGGAAATTGCGCTCTATTACCAGCAGCGCCAGACCGAGTTCAAGAGCGCGGAAAAGATCCATCTCTATCATTTGGTGATCCGCAAGGACCCGGACGCGGAACTGAAAATAGAGCAGCTCCGGAAGGAATACCTGGCCGGAACCCCCTTTCCGGAATTGGCCAGGAAAAATTCGCAGGGAGAAGAGGCCTCCAAAGGCGGCGACTTGGGCTGGGTGGAGGTGACGGCATTGAAGCCGGCGCTGTCTAAACTGGTGGAACCATTGGAGCTGAACCAGATCAGCCCGGTCTATGCGGATGAAATCGGGTTTCATTTGTTCTGGATCCAGGGACGGGAACAGGGCATCCAACAGAGCCTGGACCTGGTCCGGGCGCAGATCCGGCAGATCCTGGAGCGGAAACAATTTGACCAATACTACCAGGTCTGGCTGCAACGGCTGAAAGCCAAAGCCTACATTGAAATCAGGCTATGAACCGGATTTGCCTGACCATGGGAGACCCGGCCGGGGTCGGCCCGGAACTGCTGATCCGCCTGCTGGACCGGCTGGACCCGAAAACCTCCCCTGACCTGCTCCTGATCGGCGATGAGCGAATCCTGAAATTTGCCAGCCAACAATTCGCGGGCAAAAGGGCAAATACCTGGTTCCAAAACGCGCGAATCCTGAATCCCGGTGAAATCAGCGGACTCGGCCGGTTCAATCTTCTCAGCCTGAGCAATCTTTCTCCGCAAAAAATACCCGGAGAGCGCGGGAGCAAAAAGCACGGCAAGGCAATGTGGCGATACATTGAATCCGGGGCCAGGCTCTGCCATAAAAAAACCTGCGCCGGAATGGTGACCCTGCCGGTGAACAAGGAAGCGATGCTCAAGGCCGGCTGTCCTTATCCGGGACATACCGATCTGTTGGCGCATCTGGACGGAGATGCGCAGGCGGTGATGATGATGGCGCTGGGAAAATTGAGGGTGGGTCTGCTCACCCATCATATCCCGCTGCGGGAGGTTCCGAAGCAAATTGAACCCGGCAAAATTTTATCTATTTTAAAAATAATGGACCGGGCGCTGGCCAAAGATTTCGGAATTACCAAGCCGGAGATCGCCGTGCTCGGGCTAAACCCTCATTCCGGGGAAACGGGAAGGATCGGGGACGAGGAGATCAGGATGATCAGCCCCGCAATCCGGCGGGCGAGAAATTTGGGCATCAACGCCTTCGGCCCGATCCCGGGCGACACCGCTTTTGCGCGGCATCAAGCCGGGGAGTTTGACGCGCTTTTGGCCCTCTATCACGACCAGGGGATCGCTCCGATCAAGGCGCTCGGGTTTGAGCGGGTGGTCAATGTCACGCTCGGGTTGAGCTTTGTCCGAACTTCGCCCGGACACGGGACCGCATACGATCTGGCCTGGCAGGGAAAGGCCGACCCGACCAGCCTCTGGGAATCGTTCCAACTGGCCCGGCGCCTGGTCCGGAACCGCGAACAAAATTATGCCTGAAGATAAAATCGTTATCCGGGGAGCGCGCCAGCACAACCTTAAAAATATTGACCTGGAAATCCCGCGTCACAAGCTGGTGGTGATCACCGGCCTGTCCGGCTCGGGCAAATCCTCGCTCGCCTTTGACACCATTTACGCGGAAGGACAACGCCGCTATGTGGAATCTTTGTCCGCCTATGCCCGGCAGTTCCTGGAGCTGATGAGCAAGCCGGACCTGGACACGATTGAGGGCTTAAGCCCGGCGATCAGCATTGAGCAAAAAACCACCAGCAAAAACCCCCGGTCCACCGTGGGCACGGTCACGGAAATATACGACTACTTCCGCCTGCTCTTCGCCCGGGTCGGACATCCCTTCTGCCACATTTGCGGAAAGGA
>CAIYYW010000396.1 GCA_903930515.1 uncultured delta proteobacterium
CGCCGCAAAAGAAAAGAGGAACGGGGACAAATGAATCGGATTGATAAAAAATTCCAACAGTTGCGAAAAAAGGACCAGGCCGCTCTCATTCTCTATCTCACCGCCGGGGACCCGGACCTCAAAACCACCGAACAAATCATCTTGACCCTGGCCGACGCCGGCGCGGACATCATTGAGTTGGGCATCCCCTTCACCGACCCGACCGCAGACGGGCCCACCATCCAGGCCGCGTCCATGCGCGCGCTCCGGAACCATTTCAGCCTGCAAGATATTTTTGACCTGGTCAAGCGGGTGCGCTGTCAATCCCAAATCCCGCTCCTGCTTTTCAGCTACTACAACCCGATCTTCAAGTTCGGAGAAGAAAAAGTCACCAACCTGGCCCGGGAAGTTGGGGTGGACGGGATGCTGATCGTGGACCTGCCGCCTGAGGAGAGCGGGACGCTCAGGAAATTGTGCCGCAAGTCCGGACTGGACCTGATCCACCTGGCCACCCCCACCAGCGACCAGTCCCGGCTCAAGCTGATCGCGAAAGATTCCAGCGGGTTCATCTATTATGTCTCGGTCACCGGCATCACCGGCGCCCGGGCCGAGCTGCCCGCGAACATCAAAGACCACCTCACCCTGATCAAACAAGCCTCCGACCTGCCCGTCGCGGTCGGGTTCGGGGTGTCCAATCCGGAACAAGCAGAGGACCTTGCCCGGAGCGCGGACGGCGTTGTGGTCGGGAGCGCCTTGGTCAGCATCATTGAAAAATTCGGCTCATCCCCGGAGTTGCTCCCGGAGCTGAAAATATTCTGCGCTTCCCTCAAAGCCGCTCTGCTCAACGCCCGAGCTTGAATTTATTGAGGAGGCTCGATGATGCGGAAGATTGCGATGATGCTGTTGCTGATGGTTTTGGCTCTGGGCCTGGGAGATGGAACAGACCGGGGGCGGTTGCGCTACAACCAGGTCCGGCAAAAGGCCTCGCATAATTCCTACCAGCGCAAGCAGGGCATTGTTACCCAGCTTAAGGAATTCCGGATCCGGACCATTGAGTTTGATCTTCATTCCGAGCCGAATGCTCCTCCGGGCGACTGGCTCGTATATCACAATATAAACGGCGACGCCGCCAATTGTCATTTGGCCTCCGAATGCTTCTCGCAGGTTTGGGCGTTCCACCAGGCCGAGCCGGCGCACGAGGTGGTCACGATCTTTTTTGACCTGGAAGGCATCCGCGCCCCGGGCCGGGGCAAGAAATCGTTGAACCAGATGTTCCTTAATTTTTTCCCGGGCAATTCCATCCTCAGGCCCGCAGATCTTTTGGCGGCCTGCCCGGGGGCGAAGGGTTTGCAGGAATCGGTGACCAAACCGGGATGCGGCTGGCCCCGCCTGGTTGAGGCGCGGGGCAAATTCATTTTGGTGATCACCGGCGGGTTGAATGTTTTCAAGGCATTGGATTATGACCCGAAAACCGACCTTTATTTCCTGGCCAGCACCGCGGAATCGGAGAAGGATCTGAAAAAGGTTCCGGACCAGATTTTTTTCAATTTGGCCGGGCCGGATCCTTTCGCGAAAACGGCGACCGAGGCCGGTTTTGTGAGCAGATGCTACTGGCTGAACAGCCGGGAACAATATGAGGCTGCGATCAAGCTGGGCGCGAACCTGCTGGCAACCGACGACCTTGACCCGGAGCGATATCCCTGGACCAATACCAGCGCTGATGACGGATGGCCGTTTCAGGAGATCAAATAATGCTGCTGAAAACTTTTCTGGAACGGCTCGCGCGGGAAAACAAAAAAGCCCTGAAAGTATCAGGGCCTATTTTTTTGGTAGCGGGGTCAGGATTTGAACCTGAGACCTCCGGGTTATGAGCCCGACGAGCTACCTGGCTGCTCCACCC
>CAIYYW010000397.1 GCA_903930515.1 uncultured delta proteobacterium
AAGATCCTTCTTGGTTCCGGTATAAATAAATTTCATTTTCAGTTGGGTAGCGCTCAATCTGGAAGTCCTCAAGCAAAATGGAGAAATCCAGCGGATGAATATTTTCGGTCCTGGCCCCCAGCCTGGTTTCAATGACAGCTCCTGCGCTCTCGCCGATATGGAGGTCCATCATTCCCCGGAACCCGAACCAGTATCCGATGAACCCGCCGATCAGGATGATCACGATTCCGAAATGGGCGAGTAGATTTCCCCATTCTGGAAAACGCCAGGACCTCCGCTTGATCACCACCAGACTCAGGCTGATCATTAGCAGGATTAAAAATCCCCCGAACCAGATGGTATGAAAAGGATCGTTCAGACCCGATAGATAAATCAACTTGGCCAACCCCTGTCCGGATGATCCTTCAAGGACTTCCCGCGAATCGGTCCGGGCGGTCAAAGTGCCGAGCGCCGTAAATCCCAAAAGCCAGGACAGAATAGCAACCGCAAACTGCCTGGAAGTTAAGGTTTGATAGAGACGGGTCCGGATTTTGAAAAGCGCCAAGCAGATGATGACGGGAATTATAACAATGATTCCCCGGCCAATAATGGATTTGATTAGACCTGGGAATTTATCTGATAAAAAAAGCCGGTCAATAATCAGGAGGACCATCCAGAGGGACAATAACCAATAGGCGCACTCGGAAACCGTGATCTTGCCGGTTGTTTTTTTCTGGATCCTCTCTTTTTCCTCTGAGCCTTTATCCCCTTCTTGATTCATTTTCTACATACACCCCCCCTTATCACTCATTCCATGCCAAATTTTATTTCCCGGGAATCGGATGAGCGATTTCCATTTTCAGGCTCGTGTCAAAGTAATACCTCTATGTTCAGAAAAACGATATTGTCATTCAGGTCTTTTTCAAAGGCGATGACCGTGGTTTTGGTCAGATAGTCCAGTTGCAGCCGCATCTGGGGAATCGGCTTCCAGTTGACCCCGTAGGTCCAGTGGTCCTCGTGACTGGGTTCCCCGCTCTCGTTTGTTTCCCATCGGTAGGTGTCAAAACGCGCGGCCAATTCCAGTCGGTCGTTGAAAAAGCCTTGGATCACCCTTGTTTCCCAGCCCTCATATTGATAGTCCTTCTTGTCCAGCGTGAGCCAGTCATCAGCAATTACGCCTTCTCCATACATACCGACGGCGCGGAGCCCCCAGGGCGTTTTGATGGTCAGGTCGGTTGACCAACTGGTCCGGTCCAGGTCGAGCACGGTTGCCCGGTCGCGGAAGAGCATGTTGTGGTGGACATTGTAATCGTAATGCCCGCCAAGCTTGATCCATTCCAGGGGCGCGAGTTCCAGCCGAGCGCCATAAAGATAATCGCCGAAATTATTGCTGACCATAAAACCCGGGGACTCTGCGTTGCCGATGCTAAAATTCGCCCCCAAACCATTTCCCACCATAACAAAATATTTAATCACATCCCACTTCTGTCCGGCGTCCCACGATCCCTGGAACCCGATCCCGACATCCCGCAAATGGGCATCCAGCCCTGTGAGCGGGCCCTCATAGGTCGAGGTGGCCAGACTGTAATTGACCACCTTTTGGGAAAAAACGGTCCGGGTGATGAAATCCAGGCTGTATTCATCAGTCAGAACTTCATAAGTGGAAGGGATCTTCATCTGGCCGACATAGAGATTGAAAAACGGGACCGGCCGGTATGAAATCCAGGCGTCCAGCAGGTTCACCTGCTGGCTGAACTCGGCCTGGACTTTGGCATACAAATTATATTGCGGCGCCGATGGGAGCAGGCTGATCCTCGCCCGCTTGAGGTTAAAACCGGAGGCCTCCCGGGCCGCGTCGTCCTCGGTTCGGATTTGCATAATCCCGTTTTCGTTCTGCTCCTGGATTACCCACCAGAAGCTGGCATCGGTTATGATTTCCAGGTCCGCCCGGGCCGCGCCGGCAAGAAAAGCTCCGCCCAATATAATTAAACCGGCAAGAAAGCCTTGCAACTTTTTCATGGATTGATGCCCTGCCCGTAGATAATCAACTCTTTAGCGTCAATATAAGCCCAACCGCCGTTCTGGTAGTCAAACTGCTCATATCCCTCGGGCATGGGATTGATCCGGATGGCGATCACCCCTTTAACCATGGCGCCGGCATTATGGTCCTTAGAGCCGAGGTAATCATAGCTGTCCCCGCACGCGGTGGGAGAATATGACAAGCCTCGGTCCGGTGTTCCGGGCGTAGTCTGCGGGACAATGATCCGGTAGGGTCCTTCCCCGGCGATCCGGTTATTGGCCGAGTCCAGATATGACGGTTCCATCCGCGCCCCATCCCTTTGATAGGCCAAAATCAGCCACTGATCGGGCAGGCTGGCGCCCCATCCCAGCCCGGTGGTGTATTGGCTGGGGGGATACTCTACGAACCCGCAGTCCGGCCCCAGGGTTCCCGTATTAAGTCCGGGATAGAAGAGTCCGTCCGGGAATTTGTTATTGATCTGATCCAAAGTGAAGTCCTTGGTGAAGCCGTCCGGGGCGATCACGGTGATGCCGGTGACGGTAGTGCCCGGAGCCAGATTGACTCCGATGGCAGTAAGCAATTTTTGAATTTTTACGCCCTTGTAATAAGCATACTCGTCGTACGGCTGCTTGTTGGCGTTGCTGAGTTGAAGATGAGCGGAGGAGGCCAGGCTTCTGATCTTCTTCCAGTGCAGGACCTTGACGGGAGCCCAAGGCTGGCCGGGCTTGCTATTGGGGTCGCCCGGATAGCGCAGGGCTTTGATCTCCTTCACATTGGTGTAAGTGTCGCCGTCGCTGTCCGTGCCCGCGATGTTCCGGACCGCGCTCTTGCTCCGGCCGGCATCGTCATAATCCTTGCCATAGGAATTAAGCGTGGCCGGGATGCTGGTCGGGCCGTCCGTGATATTGGGGTCCGGATGCACATAGAGGTGGCAATAATCGCAGGCGTTCTTGTAGAGCAGCGGACCGGTCTTGGGAGTGACATTGCCCTGATAATGACAGGTCTGGCAATCATCCAGACGCGTCCCCACCTTGCCCGGATAGACCGAGACAAAATTATTGATATCAAACTTGTCCGCATGGTGCCCGTTATATGACCGCGAGGTCACCCCACTTGAACTAATTCCCATCCCGTTTCCGGCCGGGGCCTGCAGACTTGAGTTGTCCGAGTGCCCGGCGCTGCCGGGACCGCCGCAGAACTCCAGGGTGAAGACCAGGAACCCGGCCAGTATTAACAACGGAAATAACTTCCAAACCCTTTTTGCCGATGGTTTCAGATTTTTCTCTTTCATCGCATTCCTCCTATTTTCCTTTTCGCTCTTAAGCCTTTTTCCCTTGACGCATTTTTCACGGCCAATATCTTCCGCCCGACCGGTCATCCGCGTCTCCCCAGATGATCATCACGCCGTCACCATCGTCCCAGACCGCCGAGTGGCTGTATCTTGCGGATGGGGCCTTGGACAGCGAGGTGCGAGTCCAACTGTCAAGAGCCGGATCGTATTTACCGCCGGAGTTCCGCGCCGCAGGGGTCCTGTCCATCCCGCCCCAGACGATCATTTGGGTCCCGGTCCAGACTGAGGTTGCGTATTTCTTTGCCGAAGGAGCATTGACCGCGGAGATCGCGGTCCAGGAATCGCCCGCGAGATTGTATTTGCCGCCGGAGTTCAAGAGGGTGGTCCCGTTATCGCCGCCCCAGACGACCATGTCGGTTCCGGTCCAAACCGCGGCGCTATAGCGCCTGGCTTCGGGAGCGTTGTCGGTTGCGATCGCAGTCCAGACATCGCCGGACGGATCGTATTTGCCGCCGTCATTCAAATGGTTGGCGCCATCAAATCCTCCCCAGACCAGCATGGCCGCTCCGGTCCAGACGGCGCTGTAGTCAGAGCGCATAATTGGAGCATTGGTGGTAGTGGTCGCGGTCCAGAGGTCCGAACTCGGATTGTATTTCCCGCCGGTGTTGGTGATGCCTTTGCTGGTAACCCCGCCCCAGATTATCATCTCGGTATCGTCCCAGATCGCCGAGAAGTATGACCTGCTGGAGGGACTGTTGGCGGTGGACATTGCGGACCAGGAATTGGTTGACAGGTTATATCTGCCGCCGCTCGCGACCTTGCTGTAAGGCACGCCGCCCCAGATGATTGCCTCGGAACCGGTCCAGACCATGGCGAATTGATGTCTTCCCGCCGGGGCGTTGGCGGTTTCAATCGCAGTCCAGGTGTCGGTCACTGGATCGTAGACGCCGCCGGTATTGGCTTCATACCCGCCATAATTTTCCATCCCGCCCCACACCACCATTTTGGTGTCCGCCCATACCGCGCCTTGCCGGGTCCGGGCCGAAGGCGCGTTCTTGGCATCGGTGACCAGCCACACATCCGAGATGTTCCAGGTATAAACGGCCGGGGTCGGGTCAGCATTGCCCGCGGAGTCCATGCCCTTGACCTGGAAGGTGTGGCTGCCGCCCCTCAGGTTTTTATAAACCTTCGGCGAAGTGCAGGCCTTCCAGCTCGCGCTGTCCATCGCGCATTTGTAAGCGCAGGCCCCTGCCGAGCAGGAGAAACCTAACTTGGCAATGGTGGAATGGTCCTCTTCCGCCGGCCTCATCGTTTTGCTGATCCGGGTTTGGACTCCACCCGAGGCATAGCTCTTTGCCAGGATATTATCCTGACCGGTCAACTCCAAACCTTGCCCGTCATCCGCGCTGCCGCAACCGGAAAGCGCCAAGGCCAGGACCAGCGACAAACCCGCTCCCAAAATCAAACCCCGTTTTCTCCCTTTCATCTTCCTCCTCCTATTTATTTTTCTCCTCCAAAAAAAATCGCCGGTCTCCGCGCCTGGAAACCGGCGAGTAAAATTCTCAGGATTGATCCTGGCCTGAGATACTCCCAAACCGGAGCCGGAATAAAAAAGCCGACCCCGTGCTAATCGGTGGTCGGCTTGAGTTCCAGCCCTTATCTCCTTTCCAAGCACGGGAGGCCCGGCGGTTTCCCGCCAGACCCTATCGGCCTTGCGCCATCGGCCAAAGCCCTTAGGCCGCAAGGCTCGGAGATTTATCTAATTTTAGCAAAAGATTTAATATTGTCAAGTCTGTAGCCAATCTCAATATTTTTGATTTTATAAAATTTATTTCTCTCTTGCCTTGAGCAGTTTTTTTGTAATGACAAGCGAGATTTTTTGGAAGGATTTGCTTAGCAGATGGCTCATCGGCAACAGCCGCGCGCCCAAATTGCCGCTCACCGTGCAGAGAACTTCCTCTTTCCGCTTCTCGCAGGCCCGCGCGATTTTCTCCGCGATTTTTTCCGGAGCGTCCCCTCCCATTTTCCAGGCCAGGTCCGGAGGCACATTGTAATCCGGGCTGAGGATCTTGGCCTGGAATTTGGTCTTGACAAAATTCGGGTAGATGCAGATCAGATCAATATTGTGCTCTTTCAGCTCCAATCTTGCGCTGTCCGCGAATCCCCACAAGGCGAACTTGCTCGCGCAATACGCCGAATTGAGCGGCATTGCGATCCGGCCGGAGAGGGAATTGATGATAATGAACTGGCCATAGCCCTGTTTTTTGAAATAAGGGAGCGCGGCATAGAACCCGTTCAGGACTCCGAAAAAATTCACCTCAAATTGCTGATGCCATAATTCCAGCGGAATATTCGCGGCCTCGCCCAGCACCCCGAACCCGGCCCCCAAAACCGCAACATTCAACCGGCCGGTCAGCCCCCAGGCCCGGTCCATCAACGCCCTCATCTCTTCCGGACGGGTAACATCACCCGGCACAACATACGCTTCCGCGCCAAAGGCAAGCGTCGTCTCCGCGGCCTGATTGAGCAAATCCAGGTTCCTTCCGCTCAGCACCAGCTTAGACCCCCGCCGTCCGAAAGCGACCGCGGCTGCCGCCCCGATCCCCCCGCTTGCCCCGGTGATCACCACGGTTTTTCCCTTCAGATCTACTTTGCTCATTTCATCCCCTGATCGTTTCCTTTTTATACTCTTGATAAATTGCAAAAAATGTTTCAAAGCCAACAACTCGCAGGCGCCCCTGGAAACCTTCAGCCACAAAGCCCCGCCAGGCATCACCAGCTTGCCCGTCCCATTATAAATCCTCCGCCGCACCGCGCGCAACCTGATTCACGGGGTTTTTTATCGGAAAAATATTTTGACCGCGGATTTAGGGTCAAGCTTTGAGCCAGGGCCGGTGGCATTTAAGGACATCCGATTTGGGCAAAACCGGAGCAAGCATCATTTCTCCGGAGCGGGAAAAACTTGACAGAATAGGTCCTGGCATATATCTTAACCACCAAGGATTGTGCTGAGATGATGGAAAATTTTATGGATGAAAACCTGAAAGTGACGATGTTGCTGGACTATATCATCAGCCAGGGGCTGAAGGGGAATCACCTCCTTTTCAATAATGAGCAGATCCGGAAGACCTTTGAGAAACGGGGCGAGGAGCTGACGGACCTCGGCTCGCAGCGGGTTCAGGAAGTCCGGAACGCTTTGCGGGAAATTTTTTCCCTGCCCGGGATGGACGAGAAGCGGGATTTTATTTCGCAATTGCCCGAAGAGATTCAGAGCGTCCTGGTGTTCCTGTATTTCCAGATCCTGGAGAAGAATATCCTGTCCCAGAAGCCGCGGCTGCATTAACCCAGGCTCGCCCGAAATTCTCAGGAGCGAAAATATT
>CAIYYW010000398.1 GCA_903930515.1 uncultured delta proteobacterium
ATCGCGCTCAGCGAACCCAGCGTCTTCAAAACCGTGGTTCAACTTTCCTGCCATTACCTCGGGCCGGTCCCGGCCCAGCCCGAGAACCAGAAATTCCTGGATGCCCTGGGCGGCGCCAAGCCCAATTCCGTGTTCCTGATTCCGATCATCTGGAAGGAAAAAGTCGTCTATATCCTTTACGGAGACAACGGCCACGGCCAGAATGCGCCTTTTGACATTGGCGAGCTTTTGATCCTGGCCCAAAGACTTCCCGCGGCCATTGAGCGACTGATTGAGGAAAAGAAAAAACAATACCAGGTGATCCAGGGAGGGAAGCAATCATAAATCCAATTCCTTGAATTCAATTTTCCCGGGATTGAAATTGACGAAAGAAATGTTAAGTTAATAGAAACCAGGAGAGATGAATAATGAAAATTAAGGTGGTTGTTCATGAGGCGGAAGAAGGGGGATATTGGGCGGAAGTCCCGGCCATCCCCGGCTGCGCCACCCAGGGGGAGACTTTTGAGGAATTGCTGAAAAATTTATATGAAGCAATTGAGGGGTGTCTTTCGGTTGATCTTAAAAAACCAAGTCCTCCAAAAAAGACCGAATCCTTGAAATCGCGGTATGAAATCCCTGTCCGGCAAAAACCTGGCCAAACTGGTGCAGCGGAATGGATGGCGCTTGCTAAGAATCTGCTTTTAATTCAGTCATTGAGATCCCTTCCTCTTCCTTGAGTTGCATCCAATTTTAGCTCCGTACAGGCCCAAAGAAATTGTTGCCAGCTCATTTTTTCTCCAGGTATTTGCGGGCTTTTTTCAGGAATTTTTCAGCCTTGATCAAAATCTCTTCGGCTTCTTCCTGCGAAATCTCCACCCCGGTTTCATATTCCGCCAACTGCCTTTTCTCGAAAGACTGGGCCAAGGTTTTGCTGAATTCTTTTTCAAAAATACCGGTCTTGACGAAATGCTTGCCAAAGGCGGAGATGACTCCTTTATGGCTGGAATAAGAAAGGTCGTGGATGAGCAGCAAGGCCTCTGCAAGGTAGAACATGGCGTAATATGATCGGGAGATCGACGAGGAATAATCGCCATCCCGAAGCAACAGCTTGGCGGATTTTATGTAGCGCGCGGATCGTTTCAAATAGCTCTGGTATTCTTTCATACCCGCGCGCCTTCCTTATGGATGTTCATGAGCAGGGCGGTTTTGCGCGAGCGGAAGTCGCTCTCGGAAACCGGATAGACCGAAATCAGGACTTCATGGTTCAAATTCATCTCGACCACTGCATCCAGCATGCGGTCGATCTCTTTGCCTGCCCTGATTTTGCCTTTCAGGACCACGGCCAGGTCCACATCGGAATCCTTGTGGGCCGTGCCGCGAGCGTAGGAGCCGTATATAATCAGCCGGCTCAACTTCGGGCCGTAAATTTTTTTCAGCTCGGTTTTGAATTCGGCCAGAGCCTGATTGACTATTTTCTTTCGCATCGTTGTCTCACGCTCTTTTATCCTAACATTATTCTCGTTTGATTCCTAGCGGAACATCTCAATCACATAACTCAGGTTCTTAAAAGTATTGAGCGCGCATTCCGCCCTCAGGCTCTTTTTGGGCTTCTGGGGAGGGGCCTCGCGCACCGCCTTAAACCAGGCCTCCGGGTCCTCCCGCTCCATAATCCCCTGCAGATCGTAAATCCCGAAGTGCCTGATCCCCGCGGCGCGCAAAACGGAAAAGTCCACTGCCAATTCTTCCGGCGAATTATAGACGGCGCCATGTCCCTCTCCCGGCAGGGTCTGGCCGGTGGACACCGCGACCTTGTCCCCGTATTTCTTATAGATGATCTCGCCGATCCGAAAGGTCAGCCACCGGCAGTCGTCCCAGTTCAGGCCGAAAGTTTTATGAAGGGTAGGGTAGTTGTTGCTCCCGAAATGCATAAACGAAACATAGTCCCAGTCCACCGCCATGGTCGGCCCGCCCTGCAAATCCTGCCAGGCGTCCATTCCCGTGAGCAGGTCCACCACCGAAAGGTCCAGCGCGGTCACGATCGCGATGGTGCCGTGGTCGTGGAGCTTCTGCTGGATCGCCATAAATTTCGGTTTGGCTTCCTCAAAACTTTTTTTGTCCAGATCCTTGAAGACCGAACCGCCGGTGGGCATTCCTTCCTTGCTCTCCTCCGGCGCCCCGTCCGTGCCTTTTTGATAGTTGGGCGGCTCAATGTCCACGATCAGCGCCTGGACCGGGTGTTTATATTTATCCGCCCATTCGTAAATTTCATCCAGATACGCGAGGAAATCCTCCGCGTGCTGCTTGTTCAGGTATAGCCCCTGTTTCCTCGGAAGCAGCGGCCAGAACACCAAAGTCAATCCGTTCGCCTCATAAACATCAAACAGCCGGTCCAGGTCCGCGTCCATCTTGCCCGCTCTTATGCACGGCGCCACCATCACATCGTATTTCTTGAGCAGCGCCAATAGCTTGGGGTCGGTCAACTGATCCACCGTCAGATACTCCGCGGTCACCAGCAATACCGGCTTGCTCGCGTCAAATCTCATCAAGGGTTTCGGCAAGGCGTTTTCCGACCGGAGCACGGAAAGCGAAATTACCAGCAAGAAAAATCCGGCGATAATTCTTTCCATTAACTTCATCTGGTCCCCCTTAAAATTTATACCTGAATTATATTTTAAAACGCCCCCGGATCAAAATACCAATGCGCTGAAAAGCAAAATCCGGAGTGGGGGGTGGGCGGGCAAGAGCGGCGGATTTGGCAAAAGGAGTGGCGGAGTTCGGGGCGATTTAAAATGACCGGTCAGGGACCGCGCGCCGGTGTTTTATCAGCCCGGATGGCCCGGGCAAATCATTTGACAAGGGCGGCGGGATATGTTTAATTAAAGAGGTTTAAGGGCGATACCGAAGTTTGAAAATCCCAAAGCTTGATGAAGAAAGCAAAGAAAGTATCCATTATTTTTGGCACCCGGCCGGAAGCGATCAAGCTCTCGCCCATTATTCTCGGTTTGCGAGAATATCCTCAATTTGAGTCTAATGTTTGCGTAACCGCTCAGCACCGGGAATTGCTTGATCAGGTGTTGTCGGTTTTCCGGATAAAACCGGATGTGGACCTGGATTTGATGAGGCCTAATCAGGGGTTGTCGGATCTGACCGCGCGAGCCATCAGCGCTTTGGATGTATATTTCAAGCAGTATCAGCCGGACCTGATTCTGGTGCAGGGAGACACCACCACGGTCTTGGCGGCTTCGCTCGCGGCTTTTTACCACAAGATCAAGATCGGTCATATTGAGGCCGGCTTAAGGACTTGGGATAAATACTCGCCATATCCGGAGGAAATCAACCGGGTCTTGACCACCCATCTTGCGGATTATCATTTCGCCCCCACGGGATGGGCGAAGTCAAACCTGATCCGAGAAGGCGTGCCCAAGGAGCGAATTTTTATCACCGGAAATACCGTAATTGACGCCTTGCAGATCGCCCTGAAAAGCATCCGAAATCATCAACCGGATATTACGGGTTTGACCAAGTCGCTTCTCAACCGCTCGGACCCGCGTCCTCTGGTGCTGATCACCGGACATCGGCGGGAGAGCTTTGGCGCGGGGTTTGAGTCCATTTGCCAGGCGATTGCCCGGCTGGCCGACCGGTTTCCGCAAACGGCGTTTGTTTACCCGGTTCACCTGAATCCCAATGTCCGGAAACCGGTTTTTAAAATCCTGTCCAACCGGAAAAATGTCCACCTGATCGGGCCGCTGAGTTATCTGCCCTTTGTGGCCCTGATGGACCGGTGCATCCTGGTCTTGACCGATTCGGGCGGCATCCAGGAAGAGGCGCCCAGTTTGGGAAAACCGGTGCTGGTGATGCGCGACCGGACCGAGCGGCCGGAAGCGATCAAGGCGGGAACCGCCAAACTGGTAGGCACAGATTCAAACCGGATCTTCAAGAGTGTCTCAAATTTGTTGACTGACCCGAGGGCTTACGCCGCGATGGTTAACCGGAAAAACCCCTACGGGGATGGCAAAGCCAGTTCCCGAATTATTGAAATCTTGAAGAGAGATTGATGAGGATCATCTCCTCAATCCAAAAACGGCTGCAGGGAATTTTACCCGTCAATTCCCTGCGCGAGCGGTTCGCGCGAGGGGTCTTCTGGGCAATGGCCGGCACGGCCACCGCGCAGGCGCTGAATCTGCTCAGTTCCATTTTGGTCGCCCGTCTTCTCGGCAAAGCCGTTTTTGGAGGATTGGGAATGATTCTCAGCACCGTCGGAATGTTCGGCACCCTTGCCGGGCTAGGACTGGGGTTGACCGGGACCAAATACATCGCCGAGTTCCGCGCCAGCGATCCGGAGCGGGCCGGCCGGATCATCGGGATGGCCGGCGTCACCGCTTTTATCTCCGGCATATTGATTTCAGGAATTCTATTCGGGATAGCCCCTTACCTGGCCGCCCGGACCCTCAGCGCTCCAGCCTTGGGCCTGGAACTGCGGATCTCCTGCGGAATGCTGCTGTTCAGCGCTATGAACGGGAATCAGATCGGCGCCTTGGCCGGGTTTGAGGCCTTCAAAACGATTGCCAAAGTAAATCTGCTTCAAGGGTTCTTGAATTTCCCCCTTCTGGTCGGCGGCGCATATTGGGGCGGTTTACCCGGGATTGTCGCGGCCTACACCGCCACCAGCGCCCTGGCGTTTTTGATCAATCGTCAGGCGCTGCGCTGGGAATGCCGCCGGGCAAAGGTGCCCATCGTTTATTCCAATCTCGGGAGGGAGCTGCCGATTTTATGGAAGTTTTCCCTGCCCGCGCTTCTGAGTGGAATCATGGTCAGCCCGGTTATGTGGCTGGCCAACACTTTTCTGGTCAATCAGCCCAACGGCTATCAGGAAATGGGGATTTTCAGCGCCGCCAACCAGTGGCGCGTTTCCTTGCTTTTTATCCCGACGGTTTTGGGCCAGGTGGTTATGCCGATGATGTCCAATACCCTGGGCGCGGGCGCCAGGAGTTCCGCCCGGAAGCTCTTGTTGGTATCCATTCTGACGAATTTCGTTGTGATCGTTTTGCCTGCGATAATTATTGGAATCCTCAGCCCCTGGATCATGTCCCAATACGGAGAAGGCTTCCGGCAGGGATGGCCGGTGCTGATAATGTGCCTGATCTATGCCGGCGTGCTGGCGGTTCTTACGCCGGTGGGAAATATCATCGCGGCTTCGGGCAGGATGTGGGTGGGATTATTCATGAATCTGGGATGGGCAACCGCGCTCCTGGTGTCAGTCTCTCTGCTCATTGAACGGGGCGCGTTGGGTCTTGCGAGCTCCTATGCGATTGCCTACGCCGCACACAGCCTTTGGGCATTGGGATATGCCTTGGTGATCCTGGGCCGACCGGGCTCCAAAACCATGGAAGCGGCCAAGCAAAATCTGCAAAAGATTTGGAGTTATCTGGGGGGTAATAATTATGAGTAACTCCTCTCCCAAATATCCGCTCCTCTCTCCCGAATGGTGGAATGATTATTTTTCGCCCGGGGGAGGATGGGAAGAGCGCGGGGGCCGGTTACAAACCCGGGTTTTTGTGACGGTTTTTTGCCGAAGGATCAAGCTGGATAAAAATTGCGAACTGAAAATCCTGGACCTTGGGTGCGCCTTGGGGGAAGCGATCAAGATTATCCGGCATAACTATCCCAAGGCGGTCCTGACCGGGATGGATTTTTCAGATACTGCGGTGGAAAGATGTAAGAAGGAACTTGGAGCCATCGCTGATTTTAAAAAAGGATCCATTGAAGAATTAGATGGTTTTTATGATGTAATCTATGTATCCGCCTTGTTGGAACATTTTGCGGATTATCGGGAAAAAGCGCTTCGCCTGATCAAGCATTGCCGGCGGCTGATTGTTTTCGTGCCCTATCTTGAAATGCGGGACGGAAAGCCTCTGGAGGCCGATCCCGATCAACATCACCAGCATACCTTTGAAAGAAGCTCTTTTGATTTCCTGGTCAAAATGAATTTGGCTGAATCAATTGAAACGCACATTGCGAGGTGCCCGGAGGCCTGGAGCTGGAGTCGTAAAACCTGGGTCAAGGAATGCCTGATCAAAAACCC
>CAIYYW010000399.1 GCA_903930515.1 uncultured delta proteobacterium
ATCACCGCCTATGACTATCCCTTCGCCAAAATCGTGGATGACGCCGGGATTGATCTGATCCTGGTCGGAGACAGCGTTGGCACAGTGGTCCAGGGGGTTCCCAACACCCTGCCGGTGACGATGGAGGAGATGCTCTATCATACCCGGATGGTGGCTCGGGCAAGGGAACGGGCGTTTGTGATCCTTGACCTTCCCTTTATGAGTTACCAGGAGGGCATTGAGCAGGCCCGGCATAATGCCGGCCGGGCGCTCAAGGAAGCAAACGCGGAGGCGGTCAAGCTGGAGGGAGGGGCGAATGTGGCCGCGACTATTGAGGCGATCGTGAATATTGACATCCCGGTGATGGCGCATATCGGGCTGACCCCGCAGTCCGTGCATCGGATGGGTGGGTTCAAGGTGCAGGGAAGGGATGAGCAGAAGCGGAAGAAATTGCTGGAGGACGCGAGATCGGTGGAGGATGCGGGAGCGTTTGCCGTGGTTTTGGAACTGGTGCCTGCGGCAGTGGCGAAGGAGATCACCGAGATGCTCACCATCCCGACCATCGGCATCGGCGCCGGGATTGATTGCGACGGCCAGGTGCTGGTGCTTCACGACCTGCTCGGGTTCAACCCGGACCGCAAACTGAAAATGGCCAAGCAATACGCGGACCTCTACGGGGTTTCCAGGAAAGCGGTGGAAGAATACTGTCAGGAAGTCCGGGAGAAAAAGTTCCCGGGACCGGAGCATAGTTTTTAAAGGCGCGCAGACCAGAGGGGCCGCGCCCCGAATGGTGAAGAAAAAAATGAAAATCGTCAAAAGCGCGAAAAAAATGCGGGCGATTTCCCTGGCGGCAAAACGCCGGGGCAAAACCATCGGCTTGGTCCCAACCATGGGTTGCCTCCACCGGGGGCACCTGGACCTGGTCAGGAAGGCCAAGAAATTGTCCGACCTGGTGGTGGTGTCCATCTTCGTCAATCCATCCCAGTTCGGGCCCAACGAGGATTTCAGCCGCTACCCGCGCGACCTCCAGGGCGACCTCGCCCAACTCAGGCCCCTGGAAGTGGATTATGTTTTATTCCCTTTGGTCAAGGAGATCTATCCCGAGGGGTATCAGACATATCTGGAAGTGGAAAAAATGAGCCAGGGGTTGTGCGGGGATTTTCGGCCCGGCCATTTCCGCGGAGTGGCCACGGTGGTGGCAAAGCTGTTCAATATCGTGCTGCCTGATCTCGCCATTTTCGGCCGGAAGGACTTTCAGCAGCTCAAGGTGATTGAACGCATGGTTAAGGATCTGAACTTCCCGATCAAGATCATCGGCGCGGAAACCGCGCGCGAACCGGACGGCCTGGCAATGTCCAGCCGCAATGCCTACCTCTCGGCCGAGGAGCGGGAACAGGGGCTTTCCCTTTCGCGCGCATTGTTCAAGGCCCAGGCGAAAGTGAAGGCCGGGGAAAAGGACGCGCAGGCCCTGATCGCCGAAGCGCGGGAGGCAGTTGGCAAAAATCCGCTGGCTCGTATAGAATATATAGAAGTCCGGGATCCGGAGCGTCTGGACCCGGTTAAAAACATA
>CAIYYW010000400.1 GCA_903930515.1 uncultured delta proteobacterium
AATGTTCTCTCCCGACTAAAGTCGCCCGCACAGAAAGGTCAAGGGCTGCGCCCTTGTCGCGACTTGCTTCGGCAAACTCGGCTTTGCTTTGTTTCTGGGCAAGGCTGAGAAGGGATTGACATCCGGTTGGCAATGACTAATTTAGGGGGAGATGAAGGAAGAGAAAGGGAAGGATAAATTGCGGGGACTGGCCGAGTTGGTATTGGACCCGATTTATTTATCAGAGGCGGAGAAGGGGATTATAGACCGGCAATTGGAGGAAGGTCAGGGGAAGGACTTGGACCCGCTGATCGCGAATTATGTGCTTTTGGTTAATCAATTCCCGTTCATCTCCACGATCCGGAGTTGCGAGGGTCACGGGTATCCCGGGCATATTTCGTTCCGCTTTTTCAAAGAGTGGCACGAGCGATTTATGGAAAGGGGAATCCGGGAATTGATTGGAAAAAAGGTATGCCATATTTATTTGGAAGCCGGAACCTGGTTGAAGACTACCAGCGGGATTTATTTCAGATGGAACGCTAAATTTTCAGAAGAAAAGCGGGACGATTTTTTCCGGGAATTCATCAATTGGCTGAGGCTGGAATCCGGCAAAAAAGACTGAAAATATCCGGAACCGAATTCCTTTCCAAATCAATCAGTTATCATTTTATTGAAAATATCGTTCATCCCCACTAAACAGTTGCGGATTTGCGACGGTTTAATATTTTCCTGTAAAATCAAGCGGATATGTCATAAATATGCCTTCTTATTTAGGTAGCGAATTTCGTACTTATAGGGGGGTATGTATATTTTGCCGGACAAAACACCCGGGTTTAAAGGTTCAAAAACTCGAACCCCAGTAATTTCAGAAACCGGGATTTTGAGAAAGGCGCGAATAATTTATGGAGGAATGCGATGCTTAAATTTCCGTTGAAGGCGGTCAAGGTTTTGTGGGACGAGTATCGGATGGCGCGTCAGCTTAGAAGGGGCTGGTGGTGGCTGATCTATGAGGTTGATCCTCCGGGCTGGTTTATGCGGTATGAGTTGGGGATGGAAGTGGAAGATGGAGATCGTTGAACCGAAGGATGGGGTTGAGCGGAAAAAGGATCAGCTGTCGGAAATAGAGCGGGAGTTGGAGGCGATCAAGCAGGTGTTGCTCCGGGAGATCGTGACCCGGACCCAGGCTGGGGCGGAAATGGACGAGGCATTGCTCAAGAAGATTGCCGGTTATTTGAAGGTGGTGCAGGGGTTGGCCGGGGTGATCCGGATGCGGAGCAAGGAGCCGAGGGAGGTTGAGGGTGTGATGGCTCTGCGGTTGGTCTGGGAGGTCCTGGAGGGGATTCCTAAAATTCAGAGGTTGCTTTCGGACCCCGCGATCAAGTCGCAAATCCTGAAGGCGGTTCAAGAGCGGATGAAGGAAAAAGCGAGGTCTCAATCGTAAGTGCAGTTGCAATATTGTTTTGCGCCCGGAAGGTTCAGGGCCTTGTGCATCTTTTCCGTCTCCTTGCACAGGCCGATTCGGATATGGCGCAGGCGCGAGATCAGGCGCTGATATATTTCCAGCCGAAGCTCAAACGGGATCCGCATCCTTCCGTCCGGGTCGGATTGGTCGGTGGCGAAGTTGAAAATGTCCGATTCGGGCGCGTGGTTTTTCAGGGTGGGGAAAAAGCGGAGCGAGCCCAGGGTGACGGTTTCCGGCCGGACCGCGTTGATTTCGTCAATCAGGGTGTCGTAGAAATTTTCCCAGCCCGGAACCGGGATGATCGGATCGATCCGGAGCCGGATCTTCCAGCCCAACTCCTTGAGCCGCCTGGCCGCGGCCAATCTCGCTTCCGGCCGGGCCGAGCGTTTCTCGTATTTTCCGGAAACTTCCGAGGCGTTGATGGAAAAACTTACGATCACCTGCGGGGTTGGCGGGAGCTTGATCAGCTCGGAGATCTGGGTGGACTTGGTGAGGAAAAGCAGACGGTGCTTATTCTGGGCGGCGAAGAGCGGGACCAGGTTGGCGGTCAGGTTGATCTCGGAATCCCAGACCAAACTGTCCGAGAGCTCGCCGGCGTTCAGGACCGACGGTTCGGGGGTGGAATAAAGCCAGTCGCGGATCTCCTGATACATCCGGGCGGTATTGGAAAAAACCGTGGGCTCCGGCCAATGCCGGAGGGTCAGGTAAAGGTAACAGTAGTCGCAGCGGAACGGGCAGCCGTTGGCGAAAGCGAGGATATGGAAATGCGGGCAGACGATCCCGGGCGGGGTTTTGTCAAAGTAATGAATGAACCCGGTATGCCTCCGGCGGAGCACGAACCCGAGCTTGCGCTGCTTCTTCTTGTTCAGACTGAAGAGCGGCTCGGAATCCTTTTCCTCCTTGACCCGCTTCGCCGCGCCGTAGGTGCCCATGGTTTTATGCGCCTTCCAGGCCCGGATGGAGCCCTCGCGGACCCCGAATTTCTCAGACACCTCCGCCAGGGTCAGGCCCGGATTCTCCTCAATGAAATCCATCACCTGGTCGCGCAAGCCGGATGCGGCCTTCCGATACTCCGAACGAAGGGTGCGGCTTTGGGATTCCTGAAGCTCGTCCTTGGCCCGCTCCGCCTCCAGCTCCAAATCCAATTCGGGTTTGGTCAGTTTATCTTTTTCCCGGTCTTTCACCATTGGAATCTTTCCATAATTTTAAATCCGGACGGAAAATAGGTCAAGCAGAAATGTTTCAAAGCAAAACCAAAGATAATTCCAGCCTATCTTTGAAGATCCTGCTCCGGAAAAGTTTCCTGGGAATCGGAGCGGTTCCCAAAAGGGTCGCCCTGGATTTGTTCTCGGGCAAGGGGGAGATCGCCCGGAGGGCGTATCTGGATTTTCCGGAGCTTCATTTGGTGGAAAAAAATCCCCGGCAGGTGGAACTGCTGAAGGCCGGATTTGCCGGTTTGACCCGGGCGCGGATTTGGGAGATGGATAATCTGGAATTCCTGCAAAAGCATCTGCCCGGATTTCCCGGACTGAGCCTGGTGGACTTTGACGCTTACGGCTCGCCCAATAAACAGATTCAGGCGTTTTTTTCCGCCTGCAAAATCCGCGAACCGATCCTGATTTTCGCCACGGACGGAGGGGTGCTGGCCACGATCCGGGGCAGGGGCATTTCCCCGGATTTGTATCTGGCCGGCTCGGACCAGGGATGGGGCGCCGGATATGACCCGGTGATCGGACGGAATTATGAGCGGATGATCAGATGCTTCTGGGACGAGCTCTCTAAAAGGCACAACTTCCGGATTGAGCTGTTCAAGATTATCTGGAAAAAAGGAGGTCAGCTGGCATATTATGGATTGCTTATCAAACCCCGCTGAGAAAGCGATTGAGTTCAAGTGGCTGAAGACCGACGAACTCCGGCCCAATCCCTGGAACCCGAACCGGATGAGCCAGGAGATGATCAGGAAATTGTCCGCGGAGATAAAAAAGTCCGGAATGATCCTGCCGATCGTGGTCCGGCCGGAACCAAGCAATGTTGCAGGCGGGCCACCGGGGCCGCCCCAGAATTTTTTCCAGATCATTGACGGAGAGCATCGTTGGCTGGTGGCGAAAGAACTCGGGATGGATTTTGCTCCCTGCATCATCGTTCAACTCAGCGAGTCCGAGGCCCGGATCAAGACCATCCAGCTCAATCGCCTGCGGGGCGAGGACGACCCGGAATTGCTGGCGCGCTTGCTGCGGGACCTGGTTCTTGAACTCGGGGCAATGGAGCTTGGCGCGCGCCTGCCGTTTGATCCTGTGGAAATTAAACAGACCCTGGAACTCCTGGAATTGCAGGCCGAAGAATCCCGGGAAAAATTGGACCGGGAAATGAAGGAGATGCTCAAGCAGCGGATCTTCTCCGTGATCGTCACCGAGCCGGAAAAGGCCCTGATTGAATCAGCCATCTTCCGGCTCCAGTCCCAACTCGGCTCAACCATCCGCCCCGGAAGCGCGATGGCGAAAATCTGCGAAAAATATATTTCGTAGCGGAAAAAATCTCAAGGGGATGCAATGGAAATGTCTATGCTTGGGGAGTTGGAACGGATGCTTTCGGAGAACGCTGAAAAACCGGAGGAGCTTGCGAACGCGGACGAATTTATCAGCGAGGTCCTGGGGTATCAGTTGGAAAGCTTTCATCGGGAATGGATGGAGATCCAGAAGGGGAATAAAAAAAGCTTGATCCTGGCTCCGCGCGGTCACGGCAAGAGCACCATTTGCACAATCGCCTATCCGCTCTGGCGCCTGCTTAATGACCCGGACCTGCGAGCGCTCATTGTGTCCAATACCAGCGCCCAGGCCTGCGCGTTCCTCCGCGAAATCCGCGCGCACCTGGAATCCAATCCCTGGGTCTGCGAAAATTTCCGAAACCTCGCCGGCCATCCCTGGACCGAAAGCGAGCTGGCGATCTCCCTGCGCCAACGGCAAAGCAAAGAGGCCAGCATCACCGCCCTGGGCGTGCTCGGGCCCGTGATTTCGCGGCATTATGACCTGATTATCCTGGACGATATCGTGGACGAGGAAAACGCGCGGAGCGCCAAACAAAGGGAACGGCTCCTGCTCTGGTATTACAAGGTCTTGCAACCGTGCCTGGAGCCGGAAGGCGAGCTTCATATCGTGGGCACCCGCTATCACTATCTGGATTTTTATGGGCATTTGATTGCGAATGATTTTGCGAACGCGCATTGGATTTACCGCGCGATTGAGCCGGCGGAAGATGTAGGGGCTGGGCTTGCCCGGCCCGAGGTTGCCCTATGGGAAAAAAAATTCCCGCTTGCCCTGCTCAAGCAGATCCGGAAGGAGGCCGGCCCGGCGATTTTCAATTCCCAGTACCAGAACGATATTGAACTGATGAAAGGAGTGATCTTCAAGGAGGAGTGGATTCTATACGCGCAGGACTTGCCTCCCCGCTTGGAAAAAATCATCGGCATTGACCTGGCGATCAGCGAAAAGGAACAGGCGGATTATTTCGCCATGGTGGTGGTGGGCCTGGAGAGAGAAAGCGGCAAAATATATGTCCTGGATTCCTTCCGCGACCGACTAAGTTTCCAGAGCCAAATCCAGCAAAGCATACGCCTGTTCCAAAAACATGACCTGCCCCGCTCGCCCGTGGTCCGGGTCTGCGTGGAATCAAATGGTTACCAGGAAGCCTTTGCCCAGAAGCTTAGAACTGAAGGCCTGCCCGTAAAGTCGGTTAAAACGATCAGGGACAAAATCTCCCGCGCCTATCAGCTCCAGGCCAAATTTGAAAACGGAGAGATCCTATTCCCTTGCCGGCGCGCCCAAGACTTGATTGAAGAACTCATCCTCTTTCCCGAAGCCGAACACGACGACCTCTTTGACGCCCTGGAACTCGCCGTCTCCAATGCCAGAACCTTTCTCAATCCCTTCCCCGCGCCCCTCCCCGATGTGGACCCGGAATAATTAAACTCCTCACCGCAAAGAGCGCAGAGCGCGCAAAAAAATCAAATGTCTTTCTCACCGCCGAGGCGCAGAGTTCGCAGAGAATTCAATTCAATCTTTCACCACAAAGAGCGCAAAGGACGCAAAAAATTGGTCTGAGATATGAGATTTGAAATTTGAGATTCAGCGCAACGCGCTGATGCACCGCAGAGGCGCAAAGAACGCAATGAATTCTTAGGGCACAGACACTCTTGTCTGTGAACAGTTTTAACCAGAGGCAACATAT
>CAIYYW010000401.1 GCA_903930515.1 uncultured delta proteobacterium
TCTCCCGCCTTTATCCTTTCAAATGTTGGAGCGCTTTTTTGCCGATGTCGGTCCGATAGTGCGCGCCCGAGAATTTTATTAGGGAAACCGCCTGATATGCCGCCTGGATCGCGGAGGGGATATCCTTGCCCCGGCTGGTCACCCCCAGCACCCTTCCGCCGGAGGTCACAACCTTTCCGTCCTTTTTGGCCGTGCCGGAATGGAACACATAAGTGCGATCCAGTTGGTTTGCTTTTTCAATCCCGCTGATCTCCAATCCTTTTTGATAGGAGCCGGGATATCCCCCGCTCGCCATCACCACGCACACGGCCGGCTCCGGATGCCACTCAAAATTCATCCCCTTGAGACTGCCTTGGGCGGACGCGGCCAGGAACGGGAGCAGGTCGCTCTTGAGCCGGAACAAAAGCGGCTGGGTCTCCGGGTCCCCGAACCGGCAGTTATATTCCAATACCTTGGGGCCTTCGCGGGTGATCATCAGCCCGGCATAAAGGGCGCCGCGATACTCCCGTCCTTCCTGCTTCATCCCCTGGATGGTCGGCAGCATCACCGCCGCGATCGCCTCCTGGAACATCTGCGCGTCAATCACCGGCGCCGGGGAATACGCCCCCATCCCGCCGGTGTTCGGTCCCAGATCATTGTCAAACACGCGCTTGTGGTCCTGGCTGGAGGCCATTGCCAGAAAATTTTGCCCGTCCGAAATCCCGATAAAACTAGCTTCCTCCCCGACCAGACATTCCTCAATCACCACCCGGCATCCCGCGGGGCCGAAACATTTTTGCACCATCATCTCCTCAACCGCCTGCTCCGCCTCCTCCACCCTGCCCGCCACCACCACGCCCTTGCCGGCCGCGAGTCCGTCCGCCTTGACCACGATCGGCGCGCCCTTCTCGCGGATGAATTTCCTGGCCTGGTCCGCATCGGTGAAGACTTCAAACCAGGCGGTGGGTATTTTATATTTCCATAAAAATTCCTTGCTCCAGGCCTTGCTCCCTTCCAGTTCCGCGGCTTTTTGGCCCGGGCCGAAAACCAGAATCCCTTCCCGCTCCATCCGCTCCTTGATCCCGGCCACCAAGGGCGCCTCCGGCCCGACCACCGCCAGGTCAACCTTCTTCTCCTTCGCAGCCCTGACCAGCCCGTCAACATCTTCCGCGGAAACCGCCAGGCATTCCGCCTGTTCCGAAATCCCCGCGTTGCCCGGCGCGCAATAAAGTTTTTCCAAATCCTTGCTCTGCGCCAGCTTCCAGCACAGGCTATGTTCCCGGCCGCCGCCGCCTATGACCAGAACCTTCATCAAATCCTCCCCGGATCGGTTTTTTTAAACCACAGATATTTTAGAGCCTTCATCATTCCGGTCAAGCAAGGGACGGGCTTGCCTTGCCTCGGTTTATTGATTATGGCGCCATCTTCTCCTGCGGACTCAGGTAGAGTTCAAAATTGGAAAGAGTCGGACAGTCGCGGGATTGGGTGACGCGGACCCGAACTTTCGGGGTCGTGACCGGGTTGAAGCGGAGGATGCGTTTGTATCCGATGGCGGCTCCTTTTGCGATCGGGTTCCAGTCTTTCCCGTCCCAGGCGTCCAGGAAAAATTCCTCTACCCGCTGCCCCAGTTTGATCTGTTCCTGGATCAGGGCGATGTTGAAAGTCATGGGCCGGCCGAGGTCATACTCAATGCGGGAGTCGCCGCCAGGCTGGGACGAGGAATTTATTTTGGCGTCCCGGGCAAGGTTTTGCGCAAAGGTTTCGTCCAGATATTTCCTCAGCTCAATTAGGCGCGTGGCGTCATTCTCGTTGATCAAGCCGCGCCGGTCGGGCGGTATGTTGAGGAGCAGGACTGCGTTTCCGCCCACGGCGTTGAAATAAATATCAACCAGGCGAGAAAGCGATTTCACCATCCGGTCCTCCTGTTTGTGGTAAAACCAACCGGGCCGGATTGAGGTGTCAACCTCGGCCGGAAGCCAGCGGATGATCAGGCCTTGTTTCGCGGCCTCAATCAGTTTCAGCCGCGAGCCGATGTCCGGATCGGTTGCCGAATATTTTTCCGGCGCCACGCTCCACTCGCTCGGTCGTCCCTTGCCGGCCTCGTTCCCTACCCAGCGCACATCCCCGCGCTCGTTGAAAACCACCGCCTGAGGCTGCAACTCATGCGCCAAATTGAAATACCCCTGCCAGTCATAAAGCCCCTGCATCTGTTTCCACTTTTTACCCGTTCCCGCTCCGTCAAACCACACCTCGCTTACCTCGCCGTAATTGGTCAGCAGTTCGCGGAGCTGGTTCTTGTAATAGTCGTTATATGCCGGGGCGCCGTAGGTTTTTTCGTGGCGGTCCCACGGAGAAAGATACACGCCGAATTTTAGCCCGGCCTCATGGCATGCCTCTGCCAATTCTTTCACCACATCCCCCTGACCGTTTTTCCAGGGGCTGTTCTTGACCGAGTGCTCGGTGTATTTGCTGGGCCAGAGACAAAAGCCATCGTGATGTTTGGCCGTGATGATCAGTTCCTTGAAGCCCGCCGCTTGCAACACCCCGACCCACTGCCGCGCGTCTAACGCGGTCGGGTTAAAAAGTTTCGGGTCCTCTTTGCCGTTCCCCCATTCCTTGTTGGTGAAGGTGTTCATGCCGAAATGAGCGAACGCGATATATTCCATTTCCTGCCAGGCAAGCTGGTTCGCGGTCGGGACAATCCGGCCGGCCTTCAAGATGATCTCCTGCTCGGTGTCGGCCGGACTCAGTTGGATGGAATTGAGATAAACCCCTTTTTCATCCGCGCGGAGCAAAAGGGAAAGCAAGACCGTGAGAGCGATGGTCGGAATTGCCAATTTCAGTTTCATTTCTTCCTCCCGATGATCCCATTTTGCCAGACTTTTGCTTATATGCTAAATTCCCATGCAAGTTGATCAAAAGCAGGAGGGAAAAGATGAAGGGGAAAAAATATCAAAGAGGAATTTTCATTGCTTCAATTCTGGCATTATTTTTGGCTTCATCCGCGCTTGCGGCCGAAGAAGAGTTTCCCAATATCGTCCATCCGGCTTCTTTGGTCCCGGCCATTCACGGTCCGCGCGTGACCGGCGCCACCCCGGGCAAGCCGTTCCTGTTTTTGATCCCGGCCACCGGTGAAAAGCCGATCACCTTCAGCGCCGGCAACCTTCCGAAAAAACTTTCTCTGGACCCCAAGACCGGGATCATCACGGGCACAGTTGAGAAGGAAGGGGAATATGCGGTTGATCTTTCGGTGACAAATGCCCGGGGCAAGACCGGCCGGAAGCTGACCATTGTCGCGGGCAAGGGCAAGCTGGCTCTGACGCCGCCGATGGGCTGGAATTCCTGGAATGTCTGGGGACTTTCCGTAAGCACGGACAAGGTCAAGGCCGCGGCTGACGCGATGGTGGCGAGCGGCCTGGCATCTTATGGATTCCAATACCTCAATATTGACGACGGCTGGGAAAAAGGACGGGACCCGAATTCAGCGCAGTGCAAGGGCAAGACCAGGGAAAGCGACCAATGCGGCCAGGTCGGACGGGATAAGGACGGCAAGATTATTACCAACGAAAAATTCCCGGACCTGAAGGCGCTCGGGGACTATGTCCACTCCCGGGGGTTGAAGCTGGGCATCTATTCCTCGCCCGGCCCCTGGACCTGCGGCCGATACACCGGCAGCTACGGCCACGAGCGACAGGACGCGGAAAGTTACGCTGAGTGGGGGATTGACTATCTGAAATATGACTGGTGCAGTTACTCGGAAGTTAAATGGGGATGGTCGCTGAATTATTTCCAAAAACCATATCAGGTAATGAGGAAAGAATTGGACGCGGTTGACCGGGACATTGTTTTCAGCCTGTGCCAGTACGGGATGAAAAAGGTCTGGACCTGGGGAGAGGGCGTGGGCGGAAACCTCTGGCGAACCACCGGGGACATCAGCGACAATTGGATCAGCCTGTCCGGGATCGGGTCCAAGCAAGACCAGTTGGCTCCCTATTCCGGGCCCGGACATTGGAACGATCCGGATATGCTGGTGGTGGGCCAGGTCGGCTGGGGACCCACCCTTCACCAGACCAGGCTGAACAAGAACGAGCAGATCACCCACATCACCCTCTGGGCGATGCTGGCCGCGCCTCTCCTGATCGGATGCGAGATGACCAAGCTGGACCAGTTCACGCTCGCCCTGCTCACCAACGACGCGGTGATAGATGTGGACCAGGACCCGCTCGGGAAACAGGCCGCCCGGATCGCGCAAAAGGGCGAAACCGAAATCTGGGCCAGGCCGCTTTATGACGGGACCATTGCGGTGGCCCTGTTCAACAAGTCCGCTCAAAAGACCGAGGTGAGCGCGACCTGGGCCGAGCTTAAACTCAGCGGCCCCCAGCCGGTCCGCGACCTCTGGCTGCAAAAAGATCTGGGAATTCTTGACGGAGCCGTCAGTCTGCCGGTGTTTCCGCACGGAGCGCTCCTGCTCAAGGTTGGAAAGCCGAAAGTTCAGGATTAGCTTGCTTGCGCGGAGCCGGATAGAAATTCTTGATCACTGATCGCTGAATTTGTTCCGGACGAGGGAGGAAATCAATTTGATCATTTCCCGTTTGAGTTGATTCTCTTCCTTGCTTTGGACAAATTCCAGGTTGCGCTCGGGCTTTTGGTTTTGCTTCCAATATTGATAAAGCTTTAGCAGGCCGGCCTGGATTTGGCCGAGATCGTTCCCGGGTATGATCAGGGTTCCTCCGGCGGCTCTCAAAATTTCCGCGGTCTCTCCCTCCGGGATCATCGCCAGGATCCAGCCCGGGGATCGGATGTATTCAAAAACCTTGCCGGGAATGACCATAGATTCCTGGAGTTCGCTGCCGAGGAACAAGAGCAGGGCGTCCGCTCCCATCATCCAGGAGGCGACTTCCCGATGAGGAATGAAATCCTTGAGCAGGATCGTTTCCTCCAATTGTTTGCTCCGGACCATTTCCCGGTGCTCGGGATTGAACTGGCCGATCAGGCTGACCTTGATTTCGGGTTTTATTTCCGGATGCTTTTCCAGGAGCGATTTCAAGGCCGTGAAGAAATATTCCGGGGTCTGGGTCCCGTAAAAGGCCCCCAGGTAAAGGAGGTTGAAGCCGGGATGAGCCACGGTCTGAGCCCCTTGAAAGTCTTTTTCATTGAAACCATTGTGCAGGGAATAAAATTTTTCCTTCCATTCCGGATACGCCCGCTCCGCGTTTTTCAGGCCGTAAGCGAAAGTCGCCGCATCCGCATTTTTCATCACCGCTTGTTCCATCCGCCGGTTCAGCCAACGATGCCAGCCGGTGGGATAAAAATAATAGGGATGCCGGGACCAGGCATCGCGGAAATCCGCGAGCCAGGGGAGTCGGAAGATTTTTTTCAGGCAAAGCCCGATCAATTGGACGCTGTGGGGGGACGAGGAGGTGATGATCAGGGCGGGTTTTTCCCTCCGAATGATCTGAATCGCCCGGGCCAGGGCAAAGGGGGCCCATCCGATCATTTCATCCGGAACCAGGAGCCATCCCCGGAGGGCTTGAAAGATTCTCCAGAAAAAACCAGCGGGAGGGGCCGGGCTGGGGATGGAATTTTTACCGGGTTCCGCCGGGGCGGTCCGGAGAACATTCCGAATCAGGAAAAAAAATCTTTTGGGATCCAGGGAGGCGGTCCGCTCGATCCGGGCCAGGTTTTTAACCTGATCCAGCAGGCTTTGGTCTTGGCCCCGGCTGAAGATGGGTTTGACCGTGATCACGATCGGGTCAAATCCGGCCTCGGCCAAAGCGGCCGTCCACCTCACCAGCCTGGGGCTGCCCCCGCCGGGCGCCGGGGGATAGATGTAAGAGATGAGCAGGACTTTGGGCCGATCCGGCATTTGCCGGGGAATATATCTTTATTCAGGGGCAGGGTCAACTGGAGCGAACCTTCGGGCAAGCGCCGAATTTTCCCGGGCGGCGCGGATGGGCGGGCGAAATCAGGGCCGCACTTGACATTTTGCTTTTCGCTTATATACTATTCAGCCAATCAGGGAAGTTGAATGAAAAAGATTACGGTCTTGATCGCGGCTTTGATAATGCTGGGGTCTTTCGGATGCAAGAAGGAAAAGGCGGAAGCCCAAGCGGAGCCGGCAAAGCCGCCGGCAATTAGAGCGCAGCCAATATCCGGCTCGACCGCGGCGTCTGTTGCGGGGCGGACTCTGGAGCCGGAACTTTTTTTCAAATTTGAACTGGAGCGGCTTAAGGTCAACCAGGAATACCAGGTGCGATATTTACAACTGCTGAAAAGCGCCAAGGGTTACTCGCAGGAATTTGAAACCAAGCGGAATGAGTTGATCCAGGAAATGGGCGGGAAGATGAAGGATGCCACTGACAAGTTTAAAATCACCCGCGAGGACTTGCAGGCGACCTATGAAAATTCCGAGACCCGGCAGGCCCTTAAGACCTACCAGGATAGCCATCCCGAGTTAAAGAAGCAGATGGAAAATTTATATCAGGAACTGCACAAGATGTCGGAGGAAATTCAAACCGAGAAAAATCGGATCTCTCCCGCGCCGCCTCCCGGCCCGGGCGCCCCGCAGGGCGGAGGCCGTCCGGTTGCGCCCGGAGGCGGCGGCAATCCCGCCAGCCCGCCCAGCCGCTGATCGGCGAAAAGCGGGGGAAACGGATCACGCTTGACAAACGAAAAATTCGGTTTAAAATTTGGTTTAATTTTTAGAATCTAAAATAGAAATAGGAGGTGGAAAAAGGGATGTCTAAATGGATGAATGGATTGATGGTCTTGACACTGGCCTTGGCTTTGGGCTTGGGCTTTTCGTGCAAGAAGAAGGCCGAAGAAATGCCGCCGGAAGAACCGCCGATGGAACAGCCGGCTCCTCCGGTTGAACAACCGGCTCCGGTGATGGGCACGACCGCGGCCCCGGCTCCCGGCACGACTGCCACGGCTCCAGCGCCGATTCCCGGCACGACTGCCACGGCTCCGGCTCCTGAACCGGGCAAGTAATTGGCGGTTTAGGTTTTTTTTCTGCTAACTGCAGGACACCTGAAGCTAATGATGGCTTCAGGCGAAAATTATAGTGTTGCCTCTAAAATATAGAGACAAGAAGCGGTGAGTTCCTGAAATGGGAACTCACCGCATTTTTTTTGTTGTTTCAGGGGGAATCAGGCCAGGCTTGGTCTTTTAGCCCGGCAAAACCTGATTTAGATTCCCGCGCGGGCAAATCCAGGAATGGGATTGATCTCCGGGACCAGGCGGTTCGGCCCGGGATTATTCAAGCGGTATATAAATCCCGATCCCGGCGCCGCCCTTTTTATTTTCGGGCAGGATCGGAATCAGGACGGCATTTCCCGGCATTTTTTTATCCGTTAGATGCCACCGCTTCTGATAGGGCCAGTCGTCGTGGTTTTTGGAAACAGAATAGCCGATGATGGTCCCCAGCCCCGCTCCCATCGCCACATCGCTCAGCCAATGCTTATCGGATTCCATCCGGCTGAGTCCGGTGAAGAGCGCCAGGCCGTATGCGGGAATTCCCCAGCCGTGCCCCAGGCGGTGGTCAATGACCGCGGCAAAACAGAAGGAATCGCTGGTATGCCCGGAGGGGAAGGAGTCGTTCCCGGACTGATCCGGCCGTTCCCTTCCCACGATTTGTTTCATCGCCGTGGTGACCAGGCCGTTGATGATTTCCGATTCCATCAGAACTTCTCCGGTGGCGGCGAGCTTCTGGTCCCCGGCCAGCCATCCTCCTCCCCAAAAGCCGAGTGCGATTCCGGCCTGGGTGTATCCCTCTCCCCAGGAGTTCCCGATCACCTTCCAATCCCCGATCGGATCGTGATCTTCAAAATACTCCCGGAACCCTTGGTCCTGGGTAAAGGCCAAGCCCGCGGCAATTCCGGTCAGGGCCCAATAAGGAACGGTTTCCGCGGAAAAGGACGCTTTGGTTCCCTCCCAGAGGTGAGGGAGCAGGACATCAACAAAATATTCCTTGGGCTTGGGATGGATTTCCTCACGAGGAGTCAGGTCAGCCTCTCCCGCTTCCTGACTGAGCGCGGGGGCGGAAAGGAGAATCGTCAGCGCCCCAAGGAGGACTATTTTTTTCATGGATCCTTGCTTGGAACCAGCGGATTATTCCGCCCGGGCCGAGACCTGGGTGGTGACCTCTTTTCCGGTGGCTTTATCAAGAGCGGAAACGGTGAGGATCCCCTCGGTATCCACCGCGAAAGTGACTTCCACCTTGACCTCCCCCTTGGGCTTGGCCGGGAGGCCGGTGAACGCGATCTTGCTCAGCAGTTCATTCTCCTTGGCCCAGGCGCTGTCTCCCTGCAACACCACAAGTTGGACCGAGGATTGATCGTCTTTATGGGTGGTGAAGATCATTGATTTTTTAACCGGCACCGTGGTATTCTTCGGGATCAACTCCTTGAACCGTCCGTCCGGCAGGCCCAGCCCGATCGAGAGCGGAACCACATCCAGCAACAACACCCCGGTCTCGCCCCGGGTGATAATATCCGCCATAATCGCGGCGCCGATCGCGACCGCTTCGTCCGGATGCACGCCCTTGGAGGGGCTTTTTCCGAAATAGTTCTTGATCTTCTCCCAGACCAGGGGCATCCGGGTCTGGCCTCCGACCAGGATGATGTCGTCTATTTTATCCGGGGTCAGCCCGGCGATGTCCAGGGCCGAGCGGCAGGTGTCCAGGGTCTTTTCCACCAACTTCTCCGTGAGCAACTCCAATTCCGTCCGCTTGAGCAGGTATTCCAGGCTCAGCGGCCCCTGAGGACCCGAGCTGATGAAAGGCAATTTGATCTCCGCCTCTTTCCGAAGGCTCAATTCCTTTTTCGCTTCCTCCGCGGCGATCCGGAGCCGCTGCAGCGCCACCCGGTCCTCGGCCAGGGAAATTTTGGTTTCGCGTTCGAATTTTTCCGCGAGGTATTCCACGATCCGGTTGTCAAAATCTATTCCGCCCAGGAAAGTGTCTCCCACCGTGCTCAACACCTGATAAACCTTGTTCTCAATGTTCATCGCCGTGACATCAAAGGTTCCTCCGCCCAAGTCATAGATCACCAGGTTCTTGTTCACCTCTTTTCTATATCCGTAGGCGAGCGCGGCCGCGGTCGGCTCGTTGATGATCCGGGCCACTTCCATCCCGGCCATTTTTCCCGCGCGGCGAACATCAGTCCTTTGGCGGTCGTTGAAATGCGCCGGCACCGTGATCACGGCCCGGATCTCCGGGTCCTTGAGATAGTCCTCGGCCACCTGCCGGATATAACGAAGGATCAGGGCGAAAATTTCGACGACCGCGAACGGCCGATTATTTCCGATCACCTCCACTTCCCCGAATTTTCCTTCCGCGATCTCGTAGTAAAAACTCTGCTTGACTTTCTGCACCACCCAGGATTTATACTGCCTCCCCAGCAGGCGCTTGGCGCCCTGGATGGTGTTTTCCGGATTGGTCAGGCTCTGGCGCATCGCGTCGTATCCGACCAGGAGCTTGTCCTCGGGGGTGAAGGCGACCACGCTGGGGATGGTGAGATAGCCCTGGCTGGAAGGGATAACCCGGGGCTGGCCCTTCTCCACGATTGAGGCGCAGGAATTGGTTGTTCCCAGGTCAATTCCGATTATTTTCATGTTTATTTTTCAGGTTCCAGCGGGTATTCCACGACCAGGAATTTATCCAACGCGGACTGCTGTTCTTGGCTGACCTGGATGAACTTGACCCCCATTCCCGGGATGAGCCGCTGGTCTTTCTTCTCCCGCGCTTCCCCCTCGGTCACCACCCGGACCACTTCTCCCTGAAGTTCTACTTCCTCGCCGGTCTCCGGGTGAATCAGGGTCAGGGTGATTACAATGCCGATCGGCTTGGGGTCGTTGGTGGGAATAAATATCCCTCCATGGCTGATGTCCTTGGCGTAATTTTCCAGCAAGGTGGTCAGGTCCGGGAAGCGCACCTTCATCCGGATCACCGACCGGCGGTGCTGTCTCCGGTCCATAATCACCCGGGGATTCTCCTCGGCCCACCGGCCGATATATTTTTCCAGCCGCTTCTGCGTCTGCTGATCAAAATCAATCAGATGCACGCCCATCCCGGAATCCCAGCCCCTATCCTTGGCGAATTCCGGAGAGATCACATGGACCACTTCCCCCAGCGCGGTGACCGGCTTTTCCTCCTCCGGCAAAAAGAGCTTGATCTCGATCACGGTCTGCGGGGGCATGGGGGCCAAGCTCTTGATAAACAGCCCTCCTTTGGAGATATTGGCCGTGTATTCCCTATAGAACTGGTCAAAGCTCCGGAAATGAATTTCGATTTCCGCCTGGATTCTTAATAGCTCCCTTTTGCCCATTCCTGATTCTTCCTGAATTTACTATTTTATAACATTTCCCGCCAAAACAAAATCGCCGGCCGGCCCTTTACCCGGCCGGGTCGCTCTTTAAGCGGGACCAGCTTCGGCCAGGGGGAAAGAGATGAAGAAAACAGTCCCTTCTCCGGGCTTGCTTTTCACCTTGATTTTCCCGCGATGCCGCTCCACGATGGATTGCACGATATTTAATCCCAGGCCGCTTCCCTTTTCCCGGGGCTTGGTGGTGAAAAAGGGATCAAAGACCCGGCTCAAATCTTGCGGTTCTATGCCCACCCCGGTGTCTTCCACCCGGAGCTCCAGCCAGTTCCCGCGGGTCCGAGCCTTGATCCGGATTTTGCCTCCCCCTTTTTCCGCGCAGGCGTAAGAGGCGTTGGTGAGCAGGTTGATCAGAACCTGCTCAATTTGATCCTTGACCACTTTCAGACGGGGAAGGTTTTCCGGGACCAGGTTTTCAATTTTCACCCCCCCCCGGCGCAACTCGTATCCGCTGAAGGAAAGCAGTTCGTCCACCAGTTTCTTCACCTCGATCTCCTGGGTGGTTTCCACGCCGGGACGCGCGTATCCCATCAGGTTCCTGGCCAGCCGCTGAATGCGCTCGCTGGCCTGGATCACGGTTTCCAACCGGCGCGCCAGGTCTTTTTCTTTGAGCTCCTCCAGCCGGCGCTGGACCATTTCCGAGGAAGTGATGATGGCCTGGAGCGGGTTGTTCAGCTCGTGCGCCACTCCCGCGGCCATCTGGCCGATCCCGGCCAGCCGCTCGGAATGGTGCAGCCGTTCCTCCAGTTGCTTGAGCGGGGCCAGGTCCTGGCCGATGGTGACAATCCCCCGCAGGTTGCCGTGTTGATCCATCAGGGGATCGGTGTTGGACAGCGCCTCCACGATCTCGCCGGACGCCGACCTGAATTTGACCCGGCTATTAACCACCCGCTCTCCCTTCGAAACATTGTTCATAATCTCGGTAAATCCGATCCCCCGTCCTTGCGGATCTTCAATTTTCACCACATATTTTCCCATAAACTCCTGGATGTCCATTCCCATCAGCTCTTCCCTTTTCTTCCCCAGCCTCTCCGCCGTGGTCCGGTTGATCAGAGAAATTTTGCCGGCTTGGTCGTACATAACGATGAAGACGCTGGCGTTTTCAATCAGGATTTCCTGGAGCTTGCTGAACAGGGCTGCCTGCCGGATCCGGAGCAGGTTGGGAATGATGATCGCAAGATACCGGCTGAACAACTGTAATAAAAACTGCTCCTCCGACAAGAATGGCTCCCGGTGATGCGATTCCACGCCCAGGAGTCCGATCAGGTTACGCTCCGAGACAATCGGCACCAGGAGCACGCTCCGGCTGTTCTCCAAAAACCCCAGCGAGGCCAGCCCCGGCTCAAACGCGAGCGGGTGGGCCGATTCCAGGAATTGCGCTTCCAGTCCCGGCTTCAAATCCAGCCGGGATCCGATCAGGCCGGAATCCAGGTTGCTCACCCCTTTGAGCAGGAGTTCTTTTTCCTCTCCCCTCCAGGCGATCCAGAGATGCGCGCGGGGGAAGATTTGCTGGAACAGGGTTAAAAATTGACCGAAAATCTTGGACTCATCCTGCTGCAGATCTATCTTCTGGCTTTGTTCAATAATCTGTTCCAGGAATATATTCCGCTGGAGCAAGGCCTGCTTTTGCTTTTCCAGCTTCAGGTACAGCCGGAAATGGGAAAGCGCGATCGCGATCTGGTCAATGAGCTGGCTGATCGGCTCCAGCTTTTCCGGCTTTAAATATCCCGGTTGACGATGTCCGAGAAAGAGTCTGCCGACCAATTCATCCTGGAACTTGAGGGGAATGGCTAAAAAGCTCTTAATCCCACGCTTGAGTAAATCCTCTTTTATTTCCTTGAAATCCCCGGGGGCTTCTCCGCCGAAATCATACTGAGAAAAGTCCTCCAGATAGACAATTCCCGGAGCGCTCATCCAGTTGAGCACTTCCTCCATCTTTTCGTATATTTTTATTTCGCGAAATTGTCTGAGCTTGGTCTTGGGTTCAAAAGTTAAAAAATATAATCCGCGTTCTGTGGCCTCCATCGGGGTGATTCCCGCGATATCAAAATCCAGCAGTTTTCCCAGTTGCATCAGCATGGAGGCCAGCGCTTCCTGCCAGTCGCTGGCCCGGATCAGGATCTCGGTGTTATTCTGGATCGCTTCCAGGAAATTGGTTTTCTCCTTGAGCGCCTGCTCCAACAGATGCCTTTCCGAGAGGTCCACCAGGAAGAACAGGAATCCGATCGCCTCTCCGGAGCGGTCGCGCATCACCCGGTTGAAATAATAGGCCAAAAAAGATTTCCCCTGCCGGTCCTTGACCCAGGCCTTGCCCTCCAGCTTCCCCTCGGCCCGGAGCGTCCGGAGCATCCGCAAGAACAGGTTGGGGTCAAAATCTTCCAGCAACACCCCGGGCAATTCCCCTTTCAATTCTTCGGTGGAGTATCCGAACATCCGCTCGGTCTCGCGGGTCAAATAGGTGATCTTGCCGTCCTGGTCAAGCAACAACAGGGGCACCGGCAGGTTCTGGAACAACTCTTCCCGGAACGCGCTCAGTTCCTGATGCTCGGCCTCCATTTCCCGGCGCGCGCCGATGTCGGCGATACTCAGGATCAGATCTTTATCCCCTCCTCGCTCAATGGACAACTTTACCCGTTGATTCTTCCCTTGAGCCGAGCGCAAAATCAACTCCTCCCCGGCCCGTCCCTGGTTTTTGGCCCGCTCAACCAGCTCAACGGCCCGGGCGTAATTCACTCCCTCAAAATACCGGCTCAGACTCCGGCCTTCCGGATTTTCTCCGAAAATTTTACGCGCCTGACCGAAGGCTTCCAGGATCAACAACTCCGAGTCCATTACCAGCGCCGCCTCTTCCATCATCGCCAGCATCTGCGAGAAATTCCGGTCCTTTGCGCCGGTCCGCTCCAAATCCAGGATTTTCTGCTTGCCCGCGTATTCCTTGGTTTCCACCTCGCTCAACTCGCCCAGCTTCTTGATGGTCTCGGCCATCCGCTCGGCCTGCTCGTCAATCATCTTGATCGCGTTGGCGCAGGTAGAAAGCATATTTTCCGGCAGTCCGGATTTCTCCTTGACCTGTTCCGCGAGCCGCTTGAGGATTTCGGTGTAGCCCATCACGGAAGTGAGCGGCTGGTTCAGCTCGTGCGCGGCCGCGCCCGCCAGCGCCATCACCGCCTCCCTCCGCTTGCTTTCCAGCAGCCGCTCCTGGGCCTGGCGCAGCCTTTTCTCAATTTCAATCCGCTCCCTAAGGTCCTGGTATAAACCGACGGTGGCGATTTCCTTTCCCCGGTCGTCATAGATGATCGCCGCGTTCATATTGATCGGGACTTCCTCGCCCTTGCTGTTCAGGATCACATTGTGGGTGGTTTCCAGACGGCCCACCCCTCCGTAGAACTGGCTCCTCAGTTTTTTCATTGTCGCCCGGGCCGACCCGGGCGCGTAGAGGTCCACGATATTTCTCTTGCCCACCACTTCCGTGGCTTTGAGCCCGGTCAAATCCTCGGCCGCCCGGTTGAAGATGATAATATTCCCGTCCATATCCGCGACAATGATCGCCTGGAGGGAATTCTGAACCAGGTTTTCCAGGAACTCCTTGGTCCGGCGCAACTCCAGGCTTAGTTTGCGTTCCTCGCTAACATCGTGGACCGAGATCAGTAATTCCTTGGCCGGCCCCGGCAGGGGCTCAATGTGAACCGTCACATATTTCCCGGCCCCCTCCCGGACCTTGAGCAAAAAATGACTGGTCCCGGAGCGGTGTTTCTTCCCAATCCATTCCCGGACCGGTTCCGCCCGGGGGTTTTCCAAAGCGAGGAATTTTTCCAGGGCCTCCCCCACCACCTGTGCCCGGTCGAACCCGGTGAGCCGGACAAAATTCTGGTTGACCCCGGTGATCTTCCCTTGTTTATTGGCCAGGATCAGGCCGTCCGAGGCGTATTCAAACAATTTTTCCAAACGGCGGGAAGCCAGTCCTTCCCGGCGCACGCTTTCCAAGGCCCGGGTTTTCTCCTTCTCGCCCGCTTGGGCCAGCCGGGAGAGCCGGATATTTTTCAGCGAGACCGCGAGGGCGTCCGCGATCATCCGGGCAAAGTAGATGTCGCTGGGCAGATACCCGAAATTTTGCGCCAACGAGCGCAGGATCATCGCCCCGATCAATTCTTCCTGGTAAATCACCGGCACCACCAGGATGGAATGGATGAACTTGGCGGCCAAAATATTTTTCACTTCCTTCATCACCGGGTGGCGCTGGACATCCGCGATCACCAGGGGCTTTTTGGTCTTGATCACTTTCAGGATTTCCGGATATTTTTTCAGGTTGAGGGTTATGTTCAGCTCTCCCTTTTTCTCCGTCTCCACCACCACGATTCCCCGTTGGCGGGCTTGGTCAATCATCATAATGGAACAACTGGAGTAGGGGAACATCCGGTTCATCTCGCCCAAGGCGAGTTGCAGGATTTGAGCGTCGCTTTTTCCGGACTGGACCGAGGAGAGGATTTTTTTCAGGGCCTGATACCCCTGGCTCAGGGGGTATTCTTCAAGGTGGGTCCGGCTTCTCTCCAAAAGCCCCTGGAGCCTGAGCTTCAACTCCGAGGCCGTGATCGGCAAATGGATGAAATCATCCGCTCCCCGGAGAAGGTTGGCATCCCTTTCCCTGCCCGGCCGGGGATATACCAAAAGGATTGGGAGCTGCCTCAGCCCCCGCAACTCCCTGATTTTGGGAATCATCCCGGCCAAGCGGGAACTGATCAGGAGGGCGTTCCAGGAATGAGTGATTTTTTGTTTGAGATTTTTATCCCCGGGATGGGCCGTTTCCAGGTCCAGGCCGACTTTTTCCAGGACCGGGATCAGGGCTTTCAGCTCCGGTTCCCGGCCGCCCGCGATCAACAGGGCCGAGTTTGTTTTTTCGCCGTCTTTTTTCTTCTTGACCATTCCCTGATCACCTCTTGCTCCAGAACCGACAATGGGATTTGACGCCTTTCCGAGATCGCCTTCAAGTCCTCAAACTCCGGATGAATCCGCAATGATCCCCCGGGTAGTTCCATCCGTTTCACCCGCACGGTTCCGTAAGCGGTTTTCAGCGGGACGATTTCCCTCGCCAGACTCACCCGGCTGACCGGATAATACCTGACGCCGATGGTGGTGGAGTGGATAAAAAGGGCTTGGGTCATCCCTTCCAGACGGACGGACGGCCCTAAGGCGCGCAGGATAATCCCCGGCCGGTTCTTTTTCATCTGGGCCGGGACCAGGGCGACTTCCAAAGCCCCGGCCTCTAACATCGCCTGGCTCAGCCGGTCAAAATATTCCGGATTCATATCGTCAATCGCGGCTTCCATCTGGACCAATTCTTCAGCGCCCGCAGGGGCCGACCCGAGCACGATCCGGAGCAGGTTGGGCCTGGTTAAAAGCTTCCGCTCCCCCAATCCGTATCCGATTTTTTCAACTTCCATCTCCGGCATCGGCCCGAAATTTTTCCCGAGCGCGCGGGCGAGGGCGGCGCCGGTGGGGGTGGCCAGTTCTCCCTCGCTCTCTTCGCCGCCGATCACGGGCAGTCCCCGCAAGAGTTCCAGGGTGGCCGGGGCCGGCGCCGGGAGCAAGCCGTGGTCGCATCTGACTTCCCCGCCTCCGAGCCGGATCCGGCTGAAGCCGATCCCGCTGATTCCCAGTTCGTAAAATCCGAGCGCGGCTCCCACGATGTCCAGGATGGTGTCCACCGCGCCCAGTTCGTGGAAATGCACCTGGTCCGGGGGGACCGAGTGGATTTTCGCTTCGGCCCGGGCGAGCAGTTGGAACGCTTTCAGGCTTTTGTCTTTTACCGGCTCGGGCAGGCGGCCTCGGCTGATGATCTTGACAATCTCTTTCAGCCTTCTCGCCGGTTGCGGCCCGGCCGGAATTATTCTCACCAGGATTCCGGCGATTTGGAGGCGGGAAGATTTTTTGATTTCAATTTTGACCTTGCCCAGGCGGAGGATGCGGGCCAATTCCCGGAGCCTTTGGCCGGGCCAACCCAGGCTGATCAACCCGGCCAAAACCATACTTCCGGCAATGCCGCTGCCGCAATCCACCCAGGCTATTTTTTTATTATTGCTCATCTTGTCCCTCAGAGACGGTTGATCAGGCTGGCGAAGCAGGCCGCGCCGTATCCATTATCAATATTGACCACGGCCAGCCCGTTGGCGCAGGTGTTGAGCATCCCCAGCAGGGCGCTCAAGCCCTTGAAGCTGGAGCCGTATCCGATGCTGGTGGGGACCCCGATCACCGGCTTGTCCACCAGACCGGCGATCACGCTCGGGAGCGCGCCCTCCATCCCCGCGGCCACGATCACCACCCGGGCCTCGGCCAGATCCTCCTGATACGCGAACAGCCGGTGCAGGCCGGCCACCCCCAGGTCGTAAATATTTTTCACCCGGTTGCCGAGGAATTCCGCGGTCTCCCTCGCTTCCTCGGCCACGGCCAGGTCGCTGGTCCCGGCGGAGATCACCAGGATGGTTCCCTTGCCCTGGACCTTGATCGGGCGCTGGATGATTTTCAAGGTCCGGCCGCGGCTGTTGTATTTACCGGCCGGGAATTTTTTCAGCAAGGCCCTTGCCTTGGCCGGGTCCAGGCGGGTGACCAGGATGTCGGTCTTTTCCGCTTTCATCTTGCCCAGGATCCGGATCAGCTCATTCAGCTCTTTCCCTTCTCCGAAAATCACTTCGGGGAATCCCTGCCGGAGCTGGCGATGGAAATCGAGCTTGGCGAATTCCAGGTCGGCGAACGGGAAATGGGCCATTTTTTTCAAGGCGGCTTCCGGGTCCATCCGGTGGTCCCGCACCTCGGTTAAAAGTTTTTTCAACCGCTCCCGATCCATTTTAAATTTTTTTCACCTCTCCGGTGGATTGGTAAATTTTTAGCTCGCCGGTCCGGGGGTTGAACTCAATAGTCCTTCCCCGCTCCCCTCCCACATCCTCGCCCGCGATCGCGATTTTCTTTTTGGCCAAAGCCTTCCGGGTCGCCAGAATATTCCTCCGTCCGATGTTGAAGCCGGGACCGGCGTCAAACAAATTGAACCGGCGCGGGAACATATTGGCCCCGCCGGCGATTTTGGCGACCAGCCGTTCCGGGTGACATCCTGCCTTGATCAGCTCCTCCACCATCAGCGCGACCGCGGAGGCCGCGTATTTGGCCGAGTTAACGGCCGGGTCGGAATTATGCTGAGAGGGCAGGAGGATATGGGCCATGGCCCCGATTTTCTTTTTCGGATCCCAGATCACCAGTCCGACGCAGGAGCCGAGTCCGAAGGACTTGATGATTTCCAGGTTCCGGGCCAGGCAATACTGGCTGATTCTTATCCGAATAGATTTTTTCATCCGGTCAGGCCCCTATCCCCATGGCCTTTAATAGAAGCCGGACCGAGGTTGGATCCGGGAGCAGATAGAATTTGCCGCGTAACTGGTCGCTCCCGCGCACGGAAAATTCCGCCTCGATCACCACGATCTGATCGGCGTCTTCCCCCATCTGAATCAGGATCGGGTCAATGATGGCTCCGGCGAGATCAAAGGCGAACCAGGGCACGGACTGAACCAGCCTCATCCCCAGCAGTTTTTCCATCACGCTCAGATAACTCCCGGCTAAAATGTTCCCGATCTCCTTGAGCATGGAAGTCTGATACTCGTCAAAGACCAGCTCCTCCGAATGGTCCCCGGTGATGATCTCCCGGAGCAGGAGCACGCTCTCGCGGGGGAAGATGAAGAGGATGTTGCCGGAGATCTGTCCGTGGAAGCGGAGGTAAATTCCAACCACGATTTCGCGCTCGTGTCCGATCAGGGCGGGCACCTTGCTCAGGTCGCATTTGGTTACGCGCGGGACCTCGAAGTAGATGGTTTTACCCACCATCTGCGCCATGGCGGTGGTGGCGTGCCCCAGTCCGATATTGCACAGTTCCTGAAGGGCGTCCACCTGCACCCGATCCAGCTCAAATTTTTCCGCGGTCATCTCATCCCCCTTAAAATAGTCCGACCAGGTCCAGCACGAACACGATCCTGCCGTCCCCCAGCATGGTGACCCCGCCCAGGCCGGGGATTTTTTCCAGCGGCTTCCCCATCGGCCGGATAAAGGCGTCTTCCTGCCCGACCAGGTCGTCCACCACCAGGGCCAGCTTCTTCTTCTTGGCCTCCACGATCAGGCTGTTGAGCGGGAAATGGTGTTCCTCCGGAACCTTCAGGTCCAGCAGTTTATGGAAATACATCAGCGGGATCAGCTCCTGGCGCTCGAGGTAATACTCCTGGTTCTGGCTCTTGCGGATCTGGTAGGGCAGGATCTCAATGGTGCGCAGAATCCGGCTCAAAGGAAAGGCGAAAATTTCCTGGGCCAGCTTGATCAGGAGCACCTTGGTTATGGCCACGGTCCTGGGCAGTTGGAGCGAGATCATGGCGCCTTTGCCGGGGACGGAAGTCAGGATCACATTCCCGCCGATGCCCTGCACGATATTTTTCACCACTTCCATGCCCACCCCGCGCCCGGAGACCATCCCGACCTTATCCGCGGTGGAGAACCCGGAGATAAAGATCAGGTTGATGCATTGCTCCATCGTCAGTTCCCGGGCCTGATCCTCGTTGATTAATCCTTTTTCCAGCGCCTTCTTGCGCACCTTGTCCGGATCTATCCCCCGGCCGTCGTCGGAAACGGACAAGTCCACCATATCGCGTTCGCGGCTGGCCAGGATCTTGATTTTACCCACGACGCTCTTGCCCTGCTTCTTGCGCTCGTCCGGGGTCTCAATCCCGTGATAGACCGCGTTGCGGATGATGTGCACGAGCGGGTCGGCCAGTTTTTCAATCAAGGTCCGGTCCAACTCGATTTCCTTGCCCTGGATCTCCAGTTCGATTTCTTTCCCTTCTTCCCTGGCCAGGTCGCGGACCAGGCGGGGGAACCTTTGCACCGCCACTTCAATCGGAACCAGCCTCGCGCTCATCACCTGGTCGTGGAACTCCGCGCTCAACCGGTCCAGCCGATCCAGCCCGGTCTTGAGACCCGCCAGCGGGTTGTTGCGGTGCAATTCTTCCAGGCCGCCCTTGATCAGGATCAACTCGCCCAGGGTGTTGATCAGGTCGTCCAAAATCTGGGTCCGGATCCGGACGGTTTGCAGAATTGTGGCCGTGGGAGGCTCGGATTCTTTGGGTCCCTTGACCGGTTCCGCGGCTTCCGGGGCGAAAGTATCTCCGGCCACGCTTTCCTTGAACTCGAATTTGACCAGCTCGCTCACGCCTTTGAGCGCCTCGCTGATCTGCTCGGAAGAGGCCTTGGACTGGAGCGTAAACCGGAGCGGATATCCCTGGGGAGAAGAGGGGATTTTACCCTGCTTGATCTCCTCCAGACTCGGATGGGCGGCTACGATCTTACCCAACTCCTCCAATCTTTTATAAAGGATCAGGGCGCGAACCGAGGGAGCATCCGCCTCGGAGGAGATATAAACCTGGATTTCGTTTCCGGCTTTTTCCGGCGCCTTGGGCTCGGGCCGGGCGATTTTGGGTTTCTCCACCCCGGGTTCAGTCGGCTTTTTTTTTACCAGTTCCTGAATTTTTTCCTGGAGTTCCTTCCAGTCGGGATTAAACTCCCGGTTCTGTTCAATCTCCTTGAGCATCAGTTCAATCCGGTCCGCGGCCTGGAAGAGCAGTTCGGTCATTTCTTTCCCGACCGTCCTCTGCTTATGCCGCACCTGGTCAAACAGGTCTTCCATGGCATGGGCCAAATCCCGGATCGGCTCATAACCCATTGAGGCGGCCATTCCCTTGATGGAATGGGCGTTTCTGAAAATAGAAGAGATGGTCTCCTCGTCCGGCTCTCCCTGCTCCATCTTGAGCAGGCAGTCGTTCATAGACTGGAGGTGCTCTTGGGCCTCGCTTAAAAACAGGGCTTTATATTTGGATAGATCAATCATTATCAGGAGGACGCCACCTTTTTCACCACTTCCAGAACCTTCTCCGGCTTGAAGGGTTTGACGATATAATCTCTGGCCCCGGCCTCGATCGCCTCCATCACCAGGGACTCCTGGCCTAATGCCGAGCACATCACGATCCGGGCGAGCCGGTCGAACTTGATGATCTCCCGCACCGCCTCGATCCCGCTCTTGAGGGGCATCACGATATCCATGGTGGTGATGTCCGGCTTGAGTTGCTTGTATTTCTCGATCGCTTCCACGCCGTTGGCGGCCTCGCCGATGACCTGGAATTCCTGGCTGGCAAAAACCTCCTTGATCATATTCCTCATAAACAAGGCGTCATCCGCGATTAAAACCCGAATTGCCATCTTCCATCCTCCTTAAATGCTTCGGTTCGCAAATAATACAACCGATTTTCCATGCTCGCCAAAGCTCGTTTGCCCTCTCAGCATTAAGCCCTGAGTAAATAAGTTCGTACGCGAACTTTGAACCGAAGGACTTAACTGAAATATCCTTCAATCTCTTCCAAGAGTTTCTCCAGGTTGATCACATTGAAAATCCGACCGCCCAGGTTGACCACCCCGGAAATATAAGGCTTGTCCGCCTCCGGCTTTCCCACCGCCCTCAAGATCGGCACGGTCTCGATCCGCTCCACCCGGTCCACCAGGAAGCCGAGGTGGAACTCGGCCCCGCATTGAGCGGGGTCCAAAATCAAGACCCGGGTTTCCGGGTCCACCGGCTTGGCCGGCATCCCGAAAAATTGGGCCAGGTCCATTGCCGCGATCACCTTGCCCCGGTAATTAAGCACGCCCCGGATAAAAAAAGGGGCCCGGGGCACAAACGACAATTTGGTCGGCTCGATCACCTGGCTGATGTATTCAATCTCAAACCCGAACAATTCCTTGTCCAGGAAAAAGCTGATCATCCGCAAATGCTTTTCCGGGAGCGCGGTTATGCCTGTGTTTGGTTCCGACATTTTTATTATTCGAAAGTATAATCAATCTCGTCTTTCACCCGGGGCTTGGAACGAGGCCGCTTTTTTTCTCCGGGTTTTTCCGAGGGCTTATTCAACAGTTCCAGTTCCGGCTTGGCCGCGGCCTCCATACTGATCACCCGCTCCTGGTCGAGCCGGAACCTGCTCACCAACTGCTTTAAGCGGTCCGCGGTCTGGGAAAGCTCCTGGGCCGACCTGCTCATTTCTTCCATGGAGGAAGTCTGTTCCTGGGTAGCGGAACTGAGTTGCTCAATGCTGGTGGCATTATCGTGGGCGACCTTGGCGATCTCGTCAATGCTCCGGACCAGTTCCTTGGCGCCCTCGGCCTGGATCTGGGCCAGGTCGGAAATGTTTTTGACTTTTTCCGCGGCGGTGGAAATCATCTGCACGATCTCTTCCAGCGAGAGGCTGATGGTGCTCAGGTCTTCCCGACCGCCGGTGATGTCCTGGGCGGTTTCCTTCATCGTGCCCACCACCCGCTCGCTTTCGCTCTCAATCTCCCCGACCAGGTCGGTGATCTGCTCCGCGGCGGTGCTGGTGCTCTCCGCCAGTTTCCTGACTTCGTCCGCGACCACGGCGAAGCCCTTGCCGTATTCACCGGCGCGGGCGGCCTCAATGGTGGCGTTGAGGGCGAGCAGGTTGGTCTGGCGGGCGATGTTGGTGATCATCTCCACAATCTTTCCGATCTGCTTGGTCTTTTCCCCGAACCGGACCACATTCTCCTGGGAGTTGGCCATTTTCCCGAACACATGATGCATCTTCTCCATCGCCTTGTTCGCCAGCTCGCCCGACTGGGCGGCCTTGTGCGAGGCCTCGCCCACGCTGGTGGCGGTGACCATGACATTGGAAGAGGTCAGCTCGATGCTCCCGGCCATTTCGCGCACGGTTTTGGCGGTGTTTTCCACCAGGGAGGCCTGCAGTTCCACGCCCTTGCCGATTTCGCCGATGGTGGACGCGACTTCGTCGGCGCTGGCGTTGACCTGCTGTGCCACCGCGGAAAGGTTCTGGGCGCTCTGGCTCATATTGATCGCGGTGCCCTGGGTCTGGGCGGACAGTTCGCGCAGGCTTTCCAGCATCAGGTTGATGGATGCGGTCAAATCGTCAATTTCGTCCGGGTATCTTTTTTGGGTCCGGAGCTTGACCTCTTCGGTCAGGTCTCCGGCGCCGATCCGTTTGGCGGAGGAGCTCAGGAGTTGCAGGTCGCGGAACAGGCTGAAGGAGTAGAAGTATCCGACCAATCCGGTCCCGAGCAGGATCAGGCTGACGGTGATCAGGAGCGACACCCACTGGGTGAGGATGTCACTGCGCCTCAGGCTGTCAAAGACGATATAGACGACAATGGTGAACAGGGCGATGATCAGATAGCCCAGAAAGATTTTCAAGCCTAACCTAACCTTCATCATCTTCCTCCCGCTTGCTCGAGCGCGCCCGGCCGGAAGGGCTTTTGATAAATCCGCTCGCTGACCGAGACCGGCTGAAATGTCGACCGATAGGGCTCGAACAAGAATTCGGTTTTTCCCAATACCAGGTATCCGCCTTCCCGAAGGGAGCGCTCGAAATGGAACAGCAATTTCCCCTGCTCCTCTCGCTCCAGGTAGATCATCAGGTTGCGGCACATAATCAAGTCCATGCCCTCGAACCCGCTCCGGCCCGCCCCCAGGAGGTTCTCGCGCTTGAAGCCGATCATTTTTTGGATCTCGGGAAGGATCTGATATTTTGGGCCCTGTTTCTGGAAATATTTCCGGATCAGGCTCGGATGCAGATTGTCCAACCGATCTTTGGGATATAGTCCCTGGAGGGAATATTTGATCGCCTCCTGATCAATATCGGTGGCCCAGATTCTCAGACCGCCTTTGCGCAAAAGAGACGGGTCCGCTTCCAAAAACATCATCGCCAGGGAGTAGGCCTCTTCGCCGGTGCAACAGCCGGCGCTCCAGACCCGCAGTTCGGTCCTGCGCTCATCCCGGGATCTCAACAACTCCGGGACCGCTTTTTTGGCCAAGGCCCGGAAAGTCTCTTCGTCTCTGAAAAAACTGGTCACCGAGATGGTGAGGGTGTCAATAAATTCTTCGCCTTCCTCCGGATGGTTTTCCAGAAAGGCCAGATAGGCGGTGAGCGATTCCAGCCTGAGCGAGCGGATCCGGGCATTGATCCGGCGATGAATATAACTCGGCCGATAGCTGGAGAGGGCCAGTTGGTGTTTCTGGTAAACCAGCTTTTCCAGCCTGGCTAAATTCCTCTCCCCCATCTCCAGCCCGCTCGCGCCGGATTGGGCCAGCTCTTTTTCCTGCGGCAGCATATATTTGATAAGTATCCCGATTTAGCGGTCAAAGTCAATTGAACGATGCCCTTGCCCAGCCGCGGTTTTTCAGGCCGGTTTACCGGCCTTGCGTTCCTATAATAGCAGACCCGTCATTTCCGGTGTTTGCGATCAGGCGCGGGAAAATTGCCCGGTATTTCCGGGGGATGCCTTGGAATCTCCGGCAGGAGGGAATCGGTTTAACGCCGATTCTTCCGGAATGAAAGATCACTGCTGAGGCTTTTGAGTCGGGGGCAATTGGCTTTGCAATTTTTTAGCCTCTTCCGAGCGGGCCGGGAACATCTTGATGATGGTATTGTAGGTTTTATTGGTGAGATCAAAATCTCCTATTTTGCTGTAAATCCGGGCCATTAAAAACAGGGCGTCATCCAGCTGGGGCATATCCCGGCAATGGTTCAGGCCGTATTCCATGGCAGTCCTGGCCTTGGGGTAATCTCCGAGCTGGAAAAGACAATAGGCCTTTCGGTAATAGACGAATCCTTTGCGCGGGTCCTGTTCACCCAGGTTGGTCGTCAGGAGGTTATACCAGGTGAGCGCTTCTCCCCAGTCTCCCCGGCCCTCGGCCTCGCCGGCTTTTTTCAGGAGCCGCTTCGGGTCCGAAGTATAGGCCAGCTTCCGCTTGATCCCATTGAGATTGAACTTGGTCCCGGCCGGGTGATGGGGCCGGGAATAATAACGGGTTACTCCGAAATAAATCCCGGCCGCCAAAGCGGATCCGATCAAAATAACCAGCCCTATTTTTAAACCGGCCCTGCTTTTCACAACCTACCTCTTGCCTCCCTTTAAGGCGGCCAGAACTTTGAAAAAATTGTCTTCGGTAATAATATCTGCAATATTCTTGCCATACTCCAGGAAGCCCAGTTTCCCGGCCGGGTCAATGATGAAACAGGCCGGCTTTTGCAGCTCGTTCCCCTCGGGCATTCCGTGGAGATGGCCCTTGAAGGTCGCCCGAATAGACGCGGTCATCACCTGGGGCGCGAAGAAGGCCCCCAGGCTTCCGATTTCAACCCCATATTGATGATAAATCTTCCGCTCCAGGTCCCCGATCAGGCGCAACTGGATCTGCTTCTTGGCCGCATAATCCTTGACCCGCTTGGCCGAGCTTTGAACCACGATAAACGGCTCCACGCCCTCGGCCCGGTATTTCTGCTCATTCTTCTTGAGCTCGTCTATTTTCTGCATACAGATCGGGCAGGCCAGGGTCCTTAAAAAGAACAGCCCGAGCCATTTCCCTTTGAAGTCATCCGGGAAATTATTCTTTTTACCGCCGGTTTCTTCAAATTCAAATTTCGGCGCCTGATCTCCAATCTTTAACATTTGTCATTCCTCCTTATATAAAAACTTGCACTTTTTGCGTCCCAGCCCCGGCTCTTTGAGAAAATTTTAGCCGATCTCGCTCCCCTCTTCAAAAGGCCGCGGACGGTTTCGGGAAAAAGAGATATATCCCGCGGCTGGAATCCATCGCTTGGGTCAGCCGCTCAATAATCTCTTGCTCCTCGGGGCAATCAATCCCGAACTTAACTTTAGGCTTGATCGGCTTTCCGTGAAAGTCCGACCCGGCCGTGATCATCAGTCCCGCTTCCCGGGCTACCCCGAGCCAGTGTTTCGCCAGATCCGGCGAATGATAACTGGTGTAAACTTCCAGGCCCTGCAGGCCGCGCCCTTTGAGTTCCCGCACATATTCTTCCGGAGCGTCCGAGGGGTGGGCCAGGACCGCGACCCCTTTTAACTTTCCAGCCTTCTCAATCACCTTGACACAGTCCATTTCTTCAAAGGGCACAAACCCCTTCTTGCCGGCCTTGAGCCAGTCCAAATAAAAATTCAGGTAGGGAGAATCCGAGCGCGCCCCGTCAATATATTCCCGGACCCGAGGATCGTTCCTGCCCTCCGGGTCTATGCTTAAAGCCCTGACATAATCCCCGCCCGTGGGCATCTTGCCCTTGGTGATCCCGACCAGCTCCTGATACTCAATCCTGAAGCCCAGACCCTTCAGCTTTTCCACCCGCCTTTTGGTCTGATCCATCTTGGCCTTCTCAATCCAATCCATCCAGTCCCGACATTCCTGATTCTGGAAATCAATTCCATAGACCAGCAGGTGCAGGTCCTGGTCCTGATATAGGGTGTCCAGCTCCACGGCCGGAAAAAAGTTAAGCCGATATTTTTCCGCGAGCGAGTAAGCCTCTTGCAGCGAACCGGTGGAATTATGGTCGGCGACTCCAAAGGCGAGCAGATGGTGAGACCTCGCCATTTCCACCACCTCGGAGGCTGGATGCGATCCGTCCGAGGCGGTGGTGTGAATATGCAGATCAATCATTATTTCAGGAATTTATCCTGGTCCGACCTTCCGTGCCAGGCGTTGGCCGCGTCATCCATTCCTAAAATGATTCCCACTTGGTCCATCATCCCGGAGCTGGCAACGCCCTTCAGCAACGGGATGGTCTTGACCATAAACGGCTCAAGCACAAAGGGCTTTTCCTTCAAACAGCCGTTATAAATCTTGCGCGCCATCGTCTCGGTGGTGAGCCAGGGGGTGAACTTGGGAGGCTTGACCCCCTCAAACATTCCGGTCTTGACAAAGCTCGGGCAGACGATCGTGATCTTGACCCCTAAAATCTTCTGACGCTTCAGCTCCGCCCGGAGCGCGTCCCCGAGCCCCACCACCGCATGCTTGGTCGCGCAATAAACCGCAAGCCCGCCCACCCCGACCAGGCCGGCCGCGCTTGCCATCATAATAATGTGGCCCTGATTGCGCTTGATCATATCGGGAAGGAAGGCCTTGGTGCACCAGAGCACGCCGTTGAAATTCACATCTATGGTCTTGGCCAGCTTATCATCCGGAACCTCCAGCAACAGACCCGCGAAAACGACCCCGGCATTCGCGTCCAGGATGTCAATCTCGCCCACTTCCTTCCTCACCTTGGCCGCGGTCTCGTAAACCATCTCCCGCTTGGTCACATCGCAAACATAGGTGAATACCTCGGCGCCCAGAGCCTTCAGTTCCGCGGACGCCTTGTCCAAATCTTCCTTCCGGATATCCCACAGGACCAGCCGCGCCCCGTCCTTGGCGAACAGCTTCGCCACTGCCTTGCCCATCCCTAAAGCGCCCCCCGTGATCAACACTGCCTTTCCCTTTACACTTTTCATGGAAACCCCCTTGAAATCTTTTTTACCATTATCTTTTCATTACCCCCCTTTTGTCAACCGATAGTCCCGCAGGTTTATAAAATGATCGGGAAAGATCCGAATTCAAGCGGCGCCTTCTCAACCGATCAAGGTTGAATTTCTGAGGGCCGGGAAGCCGAGGACCGGATCCGGATGATGGCCCTGCAGGAACTGGGAAAAATTTTGCCGGATTCGGAAAAGGAACGAATCAAATGGCAGGCAAAACTCCTCGCCTTCCTCGCCGAGGGGGAATCTCTCGGGGATAAAATCAAACGCAAGTTCCTCGCCGGAGACGGGGATCAGAGCCAGCTTAAACTTTCCGCCCTCAGCCTGATCGGAAAAATCGGAGACCAAA